>WFTT01000091.1 GCA_015485335.1 Robiginitomaculum sp. | reverse complement strand
GCGATACCCTTGGCGGGCAGGGCATGGGCCTGATCATTCTGGTGACGCTTTATGTGATGTTCAGCGTGTTTGCCGGGGCGGCGCTGCTCTGGCTGAAGCTTTATGAGCGGCGCGATCTGGCCAGTGCCGGCATTATCTGGCGCGGGGCGCTGGGCCGATATGGGCGCGGTCTGTTCTGGGGGGGAATGTTTGCGCTGGTCCTGGTGCTGGTCGCCGGGCTGACCCTGGGCCTGGTACCCGAAGGGGCGGTCAATGCCGGGCCCTTTTCATGGGAACCCCTCATGCGCCCGCAAACCATACTGGTATTGGCGGTGCTGATCCTAGGCCTGCTATTGCAAAGCGCGGCTGAGGAAGTGATCTGTCGGGGCTGGGTGATGTCCAGCGTTTCCTTGCGTCATGGCCGTATGGCAGGGCTGGTGGCCAGTGCCCTCTTTTTTGGCTCCCTGCATGTGCATTTTCTCTTTGCCGGTAATGTGCTGGCCGGGCTGGTGGCGATTATCGCGGTGACCCTGATGGGGGCGATGCTGGGGCTGTATGCTTTGGGCGAGCGCTCCATTATCGGCGCGGCGGGTATGCACGGGGCATTTAATGCCACCGTGTTCGGGGTCACGCTGGCAGTAATTTTGGGCACGGGCCAGGCCGCGGATCCGCTGGCCGGTCTGAATACGGCTTACGAGCTGAGCACACAGCCCAAACAATTGGGGGCGGAAAGCTTTGTACAGGGCGGACTGGCCCTGGCCGTTTCGCTATTGCTGTGGCGGCGTTTGCGCCGCACTAAGCCGGGCGTTCCAACAACGGCTTGAGATAGCGCCCGGTCCAGCTTTTTTCGCATTTGGCCACGTCTTCAGGCGTGCCATCGACCACGATCTCCCCCCCGCCATCGCCACCTTCGGGGCCCAGATCCAAAATCCAGTCGGCCTGTTTGATGACATCCAGATTGTGTTCGATCACCACCACCGTATTGCCGTTTTCCACCAGTTCCTGCAACACCTCGAGCAGCTTGCGCACGTCCTCAAAATGCAGGCCCGTGGTGGGTTCATCCAGAATATAGAGCGTCCGCCCGGTGGCCCGTTTGGACAGCTCTTTGGAGAGTTTTACCCGCTGGGCCTCGCCCCCCGATAGCGTGGTTGCCTGTTGTCCCACATGAATATAGCCAAGGCCAACCCGTTGCAGGGTCAGCATTTTATCGCGCACCGATGGCACGGCCTTGAAAAATTGCGCGGCCTCATCCACGGTCATGTGCAACACATCGGCGATGGATTTACCCTTGAACAAAACCTCCAGGGTTTCACGGTTATAGCGCGCGCCCTTGCACACATCGCATTCGACATACACATCGGGCAAAAAGTGCATTTCAATCTTGATCACCCCGTCGCCCTGACAGGCCTCGCACCGCCCGCCCTTGACGCTAAAGGAAAACCGCCCGGGCTTGTAACCGCGGGTTTTGGCCTCGGGCAGGCCGGCAAACCAATCGCGAATGGGGGTGAACGCCCCGGTATAGGTGGCCGGGTTGGATCGGGGGGTGCGGCCAATGGGCGATTGGTCAATGTCGATCACCTTGTCCAGATGTTCCACGCCTTCCAGAAATTCATGCTTCATCGGCAGTTTCGAGCCGCCATTGAGCTTGCGGGCCACCGCCTTGTAAAGCGTCTCCACGGTCAGGGTGGACTTACCGCCCCCCGACACCCCGGTAACACAGATGAACAGGCCCAGCGGAAATTCAGCCGTAACGTTTTTCAGATTATTGCCGGTTGCTCCTTCCAGGCGCAGTATCTTGCGCGGATTGGGCTCGCGCCGTTTGGCGGGAACGGGCACGAATTTCTTGCCACTTAAATACTGACCAGTCAGGGATTTTTTGCTTTTCAGGATTTTTGCTGGCGTGCCTTGTGCCACCACTTCGCCGCCATGAATGCCCGCCAACGGCCCCATGTCTATGACGTGGTCGGCGGTCAATATGGCCTCTTCATCATGCTCGACCACCAGCACCGAATTGCCCAGATCGCGCAGGTTTTTCAACGTCTCCAACAGCCGCGCATTATCGCGCTGGTGCAGGCCTATTGATGGCTCGTCCAGCACATAAAGCACGCCGGTCAGGCCCGAGCCGATCTGGCTGGCCAGACGGATGCGCTGGCTTTCGCCGCCAGACAGCGTGCCGGAGGAACGGCTTAACGACAGATAATCCAGCCCGACTTTATTCAGGAATGACAGGCGTTCGCGGATTTCTTTCAAGACCCGCTCGCCAATGGATTTTTGCTTGTCGGTGAGGGTGTCCTCCAGCGCCAGAAACCAGTCATTGGCCTCGGCGATGGACTTGGCCGTGGCCTCGGATATGTCCAGCCCACCCAGCTTTACCGCCAGGGCCTCGGGCTTTAGTCGTTTGGCATGGCAAGCCGGGCAGGGGGCGGCAGATTGATATTTGCCCAGCTCGTCGCGTACCCAGCTACTATCGGTTTCGCGCCAGCGCCGCTCAAGATTGGGCACCACCCCTTCAAAGGTTTTTTCGGTCTCGAACTTGCGTTTGCCCTCGGTATAGACAAAGCGCAAAACCTCCTTGCCTGTGCCATAGAGCAGTTTTTGGCGAAACGTCTCGTCCAGGTCATACCAGGGCACATTCATGTCGGCGCCATAATGGCGGCACAGCGCCTCCAGCGTCTGGCGATACATGCGCGACGTGCCCGATGACCAAGGCTTGATAGCCCCTTTTTCAAGGGTTTTTTCCTCGTCCGGCACCACCAGGGCGGCATCAAATTCCAGCCGTTGGCCCAGCCCATCACACGACGGGCAGGCCCCAAACGGATTGTTAAAGGAAAACAGGCGCGGTTCGATCTCGGCTATGGTGAATCCGGACACCGGGCAGGCGAACTTTTCAGAAAACAAGAGCCTGTCTTCACCGTCTTTTGACTTGTCGGCCAGTTCTGCCACGGCCAGCCCATCGGCCAGCCGCAAGGCGGTTTCCAGACTGTCGGCCAGGCGCGATTCAAGCCCTTCGCGGATGACCAGCCGGTCGACCACCACGTCGATATTGTGTTTGAATTTTTTGTCCAGTTCCGGGGCATCTTCAATGGCGTAAAATTCGCCATTTACTTTCAGGCGTGCAAAGCCCTGTTTCATCAGATCTGCAAATTCTTTGCGAAACTCGCCCTTGCGACCGCGCACAATCGGGGCCAACAGATAAAGCCGTGTGCCTTCGGGGAGCGCCATCAGGATATCCACCATCTGGCTGATGGTCTGGCTCTCGATCGGCAGGCCCGTGGCCGGCGAATAGGGTACGCCAATGCGCGCCCACAAAAGGCGCATATAGTCATAAATTTCGGTTACCGTGCCGACGGTGGATCGGGGATTGCGCGAGGTGGTTTTCTGCTCGATGGAAATGGCAGGGGACAGGCCTTCAATGCTCTCCACATCCGGTTTGGACATCAGTTCCAGAAATTGCCGGGCATAGGCGGACAGGCTTTCGACATAGCGGCGCTGGCCCTCCGCATAGATGGTATCAAACGCCAGCGAGGACTTGCCCGAACCGGACAGACCGGTGATCACCACCAGGGCATCACGGGGAATATCCACATTGACGCCGCGCAAATTATGTTCGCGCGCGCCAATCACACGAATGAATTTCAAGGGATCAGGCATGGAGAAACAGACTCACTTGACGAAAAGAACATAATATGAACAAAATGCCTTTACACTCAAGCATTTTTAATTCTTTAATTCGAGAGGTAAATGCAGGTTAAGGGTGGACGTGATCGCGGGAACATGAACAATCACGCCAGAATCACGGATTTAAGAAGGGGAGCAAAAAATGGCGGGTGTGAACAAGGTCATTCTGGTTGGTAATCTGGGGGCGGACCCCGAAGTGCGGCGCATGAATAATGGCGATCCGGTGGTCAATCTGCGTATTGCCACATCGGAAAGCTGGAAAGACAAACAGTCTGGTGAGCGGCGCGAAAAAACCGAATGGCACCGGGTGGTGATCTTTAATGAACACCTGGCCCGGGTGGCCGAAAACTATCTCAAAAAAGGCTCCAAGGTTTATGTCGAGGGGCAACTGACCACCCGCAAATGGCAGGACCGCGATGGTAATGACAAATACACCACCGAGATTGTGCTGAACCGTTTTCGCGGCGAGTTGCAAATGCTGGACAGTCGCGGTGAAGGCGGCGGCGGTGGCAATTATGGCGGCAGTTCACAGGGCGGTGGTTCATCTTCTGGCGGCGGCGGACAGGGCGGCGGCCAGCCCGAAAGCTTTGATCGCGACATGGATGACGACATCCCCTTTTAGAGGGGCTTATGCCAGCCGGAAAAAGCCGAGAAAGTAGAGCAGGCCAATCTATGCCGCCCGATGAATAGCGGGGTTCAGTGGCCGCGCGCTACGGGATGCCGGTTTTCACCGGCATGACGGTATTTCTGGAATTGTAAAAAATTGCGAGTGCCAAATATGACTTGTCATCACCCGATTTATTCGGGTGATCCAGTTGCGGGTTCGACCGCCCCGCTGGATCGCCCGGCGTGTCCGGGCAATAATAAACCTTAGGTCTTTTTGTAAAGAAGTGATCCCGTATTTCCCCATGTCTGGCACTGGTCCACGGGGGGGCATGCTGCTAGGATAATTCCTTAAATACCGCCCGATTCGAGGTCAGTCGAAAGGCACTGAACGGGCGGTGTTTTTGTAAAGGTTCTTAGGGGATTACGCAGTGACAGAAACAGGCGATAAAACACCGGATAATCCCGAAGGTGGCGGGCCGGTTGGGCCGGGCTTTGAGGAAGGCGTAGCGCCGATTTCCATTGTTGAGGAAATGCGCAAATCCTATCTCGATTACGCCATGAGCGTGATTGTCAGCCGCGCCATCCCTGATGTGCGTGATGGCCTGAAACCGGTGCACCGCCGCATCATTTATGCCATGCATGAAAGTGGCTATACCCACGACAAGGCCTATCGCAAATGCGCCCGTGTGGTTGGTGATGTGATGGGTAAATATCACCCCCATGGGGACCAGGCGATTTATGATGCCTTGGTCCGCATGGCACAGGATTTTTCCATGTCACTGCCGCTGCTGGAAGGACAGGGCAATTTTGGCTCGCTGGACGGGGACCGGGCCGCGGCCATGCGCTATACCGAAGTGCGTCTTGGCCGCCCGGCCGAGGCCTTGCTGGCCGATATTGGCAAGAATACCGTTGATTTTATTGAGAACTATGACGGCTCGGAAAGCGAGCCGGCGGTGCTGCCCGCGCGTTTTCCCAACATGCTGGTCAATGGGGCCGGCGGCATTGCCGTGGGCATGGCGACCAATATCCCCCCCCATAATCTTGGCGAAATTGTTGATGCCACATTGGCGCTGATTGATGATCCGGATCTGGACGAGCTGGCCCTGCTGGACATTGTGCCGGCACCGGATTTTCCCACCGGAGGCATGATTGTTGGCCGTGCCGGGGCGCGCTCTGGCCTGGCCAATGGTCGCGGTTCGGTGGTGATGCGGGCCAAGTGCGCCATTGAAGAAGTGCGCAAGGGCCGCGAGGCCATTATCGTTACCGAAATTCCCTATCAGGTGAACAAGGCAACGATGATCGAAAAGATTGCCGAACTGGTGCGTGAAAAACGCATTGAGGGCATTTCGGATCTGCGCGATGAATCCGATCGGGATGGCCTGCGCGTGGTGATTGAGATCAAGCGCGATGCCAATGCCGAAGTGGTGCTGAACCAGCTTTATCGTTTCTCGCAATTGCAGACCAATTTTGGCGTCAATATGTTGGCGCTGGATAAGGGGCGCCCGCAATTGATGAATCTGCGTCAAATGCTCACCGCCTTTATCGCCTTTCGCGAAGAGGTGGTGGCCCGGGCCACGCGCTTTGATCTGGCCAAATCACGCGATCGCGCCCATGTGCTGGTGGCGCTGGCGGTGGCGGTTGCCAATATTGATGAAGTGATTGCACTGATCCGCACCGCGCCGGACCCGGCGGCGGCCCGCGAAGCCTTGATGGGCCGTGCCTGGCCAGCCCGGGATATGGGGCCGCTGGTCGAGCTGATTGCCGATCCGCGCTCGCGTCTGGACGGGAATGGGGATATTCGCCTGACCCTGGAACAGGCCAAGGCCATTCTGGATCTGCGCCTGCAACGCCTGACGGCGCTGGGCGGCGAGGAAATAGGCGATGAGGCCAGAAAGATTACGGAGACCATTGCCGATCTGCTGGAAATCCTGAAATCCCGCGACCGGGTGATGGACATTATTCGCGAGGAATTACGCGACAGTAAGGAACGCTTTGCCGTGCCGCGGCGCACCCAGATCATCGATGCCGAGCTGGAAATTGATGACGAATCCCTGATTGCCCGTGAAGACATGGTAGTGACCATTACCGCCGGCGGCTATGCCAAGCGTACGGCGCTGGACACCTATCGCGAGCAACGTCGCGGTGGTACCGGCCGGGCCGGCATGACCACCAAGGACGAGGATTATGTGACAGAAGTTTTTGTTGCCTCGACCCATGCGCCGATCCTGTGTTTCTCGTCCACCGGCATGGTTTACACCATGAAGGTATGGCGTTTGCCGCAGGGCGATCCGCGTACCAAGGGCAAGGCGCTGGTGAATTTGCTGCCGCTGGATCCGGGCGAAACCATTACCTCGATCATGGTCATGCCCGAGGATGAAGAAAGCTGGTCCGAAATGGACGTGATGTTCGCCACGCGCTCGGGCAATATTCGTCGCAACAAGCTGTCGGATTTTGCCAATGTCATGCGCAATGGCAAAATTGCCATGAAGCCGGACGAGGGCGATGGCATTGTTGGCGTTCAGGCCTGTTCGGCCAGTGATGATGTTTTGCTGACCACCCGGGATGGCAAATGCATCCGCTTTCCGGTTGAGGCGGTGCGGGTGTTTGTCGGGCGAACCTCAACCGGGGTGCGCGGCATTCGCCTGGCCGAGGGCGATGAAGTGATCTCCATGGCGATCCTGCGTCATATGGATATTACCCCGGCCGAGGCGCGCGCCTATCTGAAACATGCCAGCGCCATGCGACGTGCCACTGGCGAGGATGAAGGGGCCGATACGCCGGTGATCGCCGATGAGGATGAAGTTGGCGGCGATGAAGACCTGGCTCTGGGGGTAGAACGCATTGCCGCCCTGGATGCGGCTGAACAATTCGTGTTGACCATATCCGATAATGGCTATGGCAAACGCACTTCGGCCTATGAATATCGGGTTTCGGGCCGCGGTGGCAAAGGCCTTTTTGCCCACGATTTGCGACTTGCCAAAATGAAGGGCGCGCATCTGGCGGCGTCTTTCCCGGTCGAGGATGGTGATGGCATCATGTTGGTCACCGATGGCGGCCAGCTGATCCGGGTGCCCATCGGCGGCATTCGCATTGCCGGACGGGCTACCGCCGGGGTGACCATTATTCGTCTTAAAAACGATGAACGTGTCGTGGCGGTGCAACGCATTGTTGAAACCGGCGAGGATGACGATGATGATAATGGCGAGGAAGACAAGGGCGGCGGCGAAACCGGATCTTCATGAGCAGAGCACAGCTTCGTGCTTGTGAGGCGCGCCCGCTTGCCATAAACGTGATTAAACATGCGGGCGGCCAATGAGAGGCATCTATGAAAGTCGGTTTATATCCCGGTACCTTTGATCCGGCCACCAATGGTCATATCGATATTTTGGGCCGTGCGGTCAAGCTGGTCGACAAACTGGTCGTCGGCGTGGCGCGCAATGCAGCCAAAAATCCGTTATTCACCTTGGAAGAGCGGGTGGAAATGATGCAGGCCGAAGCAGAGCAATTCTCTGGTATTGCCGAAATTGAAGTGCGGCCGATGACTGGATTGCTGATCGGCTTTGCCCAGGACGTGGGGGCACAGGTGATTATCCGGGGCTTACGCGCGGTTTCTGACTTTGAATATGAGTTTCAGATGACCGGCATGAACCAGCGCCTTAATCCGGACATAGAAACGGTGTTTTTTATGGCCGATCCCAGGCACCAGGCCATAGCTTCGCGCCTGATTAAGGAAATCGCCCGGCTGGGCGGTGATATAACGCCGTTTGTGTCACCGTATATCGCCGATAAACTTATGGAGAAGATCAGTAACCATGCGTAAAATCATTCTTATCATGGCCTTGGTGCTGTGGGCGTGCGGCGCTCCTAGCCAGGTGGATTCCGCCAAGGCGCAGGAAAACCAGGCCCGGCAGAGCGGCGGCGATACAGACGCTTCAAATGTGCCAGTAACGGCCGCAGATGTTGATCCCAATCACCCACTGGGCGCGCCCTTGCCCGAAGGGGTGCCAACCCCGGCACAGGCCCCCGACCAGTGGCGCGAAGTGGCCCCGGAAAATCTTCTGTACCTGAAAACCCTGCATGGCATTACGCTGATTGAAATGGCCCCCGAATTTGCCCCCAACCATGTACAACGCATGCGTGAACTGGCCAGTTCGGGGTATTTTGTCGGCATGCCATTTCACCGGGTGATCAAAAACTTTATGGCCCAGGCCGGTGATGGCAATCTGGTCAAAAGGCCTCCACCCACCACCCCGCCTCTGAAGGGTGAGTTCAGATTTCGCCGTTCTCCCTCCCAGACCATGGTGGTCGTGGGCGAAGATCGCAGTGCCAATACCGGTTTTGTCAAAGGTTTTCCTGTGGCGTCACAGCCCGATGCCCTGGCAACGATGACAGTGGACGGCAAGGTTCAGGCCTGGGCGCTGCATTGCCCGGGGGCGGCCTCCATGGCGCGCACGAATGATCCCGACAGCGCCAATGCACAGTTTTATATCACCACTGGATATCCTGAATGGCTGAACGGGAAGTACACCTCCTGGGGTCGGGTGCGGGCCGGGCAAAATGCGGTGCAGGAGATCAAGCTGGGCGCGCCTGCCTATCCACCAGACATGATTGACGGTTTGATGCTGGGCAGCAAAGTGGCGCCAGAAAAACGGGCGCGGGTCTGGGTGTTGCGTACCGACAGCCCCGCCTTTGCCAAATATCTGGAACAGCAAAAAGACAAAAAAGGAAATATGCCCGGGGTTTGCAAAATCCCGGTACCGGTTTATGTCCAATGGGCAGATACAGAATAAAAATCCACGCCAGCACAGGAATCACAAGGATGAGTGATAAAGACCAAATTCTTACTTTCAAACTTTCAACTGGCGAGGTGAAAATCCGCCTTCGCCCGGATCTGGCCCCCGGCCATGTGGCCCGGATTATCGAACTGGCCAATTCTGGCTATTATGACGGCCTGACCTTTCACCGGGTGATTGATGGCTTTATGGCCCAGGGCGGTTGCCCCAATGGCACCGGCATGGGCGGTTCCGGCCAGCATTTGAAGGCAGAGTTTAATGCCGAGCCACACAAACGCGGCGTCTGTTCCATGGCGCGGGCCCAAGATCCGGACAGTGCCGATTCACAGTTTTTTATCTGCCTTGATGATGCCACCTTTTTGGATAATCAATATACCGTCTGGGGCGAGGTGATCGAAGGCATGGATGCGGTTGACGCGTTGCCTAAGGGCGAGCCGCCGGCAGAACCCGGCGTCATCATCAGTGCCAGCGCGGCATAACGGAGAGCGCGATGAGCTGGATCAAGCGGATATTTTTCGAAGAATCTACGGGCCGTTTGCGTCGTCTTTACGAGCGGATTAGCGGCCCATCGGGACAGCTGGATAACATCCTGACTACCCATTCTTTGCGTCCGCATACACTGGAAGGCCATCTTTCGCTTTATAAAAACACCCTGCACCATGGGGCCAATACCCTGACCAAATCCTTTCTGGAAACGGTTGGGGTCTATGTCAGCGCGCTGAATGGCTGTCGGTATTGTGTCGAACATCATTTTGCCGGCCTTAAACGTCTGCTTGAGGATGATGATCTGGCCGAGCGCATGCGCGCCGCGCTGGAAAGCAATATTCTGGAGCCGGTGTTTAATCTGCGTGAACAGGTGGCGCTTCGCTATGTGCGCACTTTGACCCAGTCCCCCAGCGCGCTGATCGAGCAAGATATCCATGATATGCGCCAGGCCGGTTTTGATGATGGCCAGATACTGGAAATCAATCAGGTCGCGGCGTATTTTTCCTATGCCAATCGCACGGTGTTGGGCCTGGGGGTGAAAACCGCCGGGGAAATGCTGGGCCTGTCTCCCAATGATGAGAGCGACCCGGACAATATGGTGCATGAATAGGCGAGTCACAGGCTATATGCAGTCTCGAAGTAGGAAAACTATTTATTATCCCCATATATGATAGGATTGCCTATAGTGAAAGATTATGGTGTGATACTAGGTCGCTGGGTTTATCGTAGTGTGAAAAAAAGGGTATATGGCGATGAAGCCAAAAAAAGGAAAATACACAAATATAGCTAATAACCGTGACAAAGCTTCGCTTGTAACGCATTTTTCCCGTGGAATGAGTACACCAGTAGAGTTTTGGAGTTATACTTTTTCGCCAAAGATATATCCCGGGAATGATATTCAGGATGCTTGGTCAGAAGTTGGTAATCTGCTAACAGAAGCGGTGAGAGATTTTGACCAAAAAGAAAGCGCCTGACGCAAGAAAATCTATTAAAACAAAAGTTGATGCAAAAAAAGCACTTACAAAAACAACCAATGACAACCAAGATGTTATTGATCTTGAGGAAAAGCTAGAGGCAGAACTACATCTCGAGCCTGCTCAGGCGGCGCAAGCAGTAGAAATTGTGCGCAGTGTAATGGTTAGTCGTCAATTTTCAGGACCGCTTCCAAGCCCGCAAAGTCTTGCCCAATTCGAGAAAGTTCTGCCCGGTACAGCTGACCGTATCATTTCTATGGCTGAAAAGTCTCAGGATCACCAGCATGACTGGAATGATCGTGCTTTGAACAGTGAAATAAACAAAGGCAATATAGGCATGTACGGTGGTTTATTTGTCAGTATTTTGCTGGTTGTAGGTTCGGTGGTTTGTGCATTTCTTGGGCAAACGGTGGTGGCTGTTGCGTTAGTTGGCGCGTCCGCAATAGGACTCGTTGGGCGACTTATTGATGGTCCTCAGAAAAATGCAAAAAATGACCAAATTGATGCTCCAAAAAAATCAGAAGAAAAATAAATGCCGGAACTTGGTACCTAAGTGGCAAAAGTTTTCGCCTCATGCGCGTTGATCAGTTTGATTTTGACCTGCCCGAGGCGTGCATTGCTTTGCGCCCGGCCGCGCCGCGCGATGCCTCGCGCCTGTTGGAGGTAAGCCCGGGCGAGCCTTTGGCGGATCGGATGTTTACCGATCTGGCCGATCGTTTGCGCCCGGGTGATGTGCTGGTTCTTAATGATACCAAGGTATTGCCCGCCGCGCTTTATGGCCTTCGCGCCGCCCGTGAACATGGCGGCGGCGGGCCGGCACGGATTGAGGTTAATCTGCACAAACGCCTGGATGCTTCGCGCTGGCGCGCCTTTGTGCGCCCGGCCAAACGGTTGCGTGTGGGCGATGTAATTGCCTTTGGCGATGATAATAACGCCTGTATGGCCGGGGCGCTGAACGGGCGCGTGACCGACAAGTGCGAGGGTGAAATCACCCTTGCCTTTGAATTTTCCGGGCCGGTATTGGACGAAGCCATTGCCCGGGTCGGGCAGATGCCGCTGCCGCCCTATATCGCGCGCAAGCGTGTCGTGGATGCCCGTGATGTGCATGACTACCAGACCATTTTCGCCCGGGATCCGGGCTCGGTGGCCGCGCCTACGGCCAGCTTGCATTTTAGTGAGGCCATGTTCGACGCGCTGGATAAG
>WFTT01000090.1 GCA_015485335.1 Robiginitomaculum sp. | reverse complement strand
GGTGGTGGGGGCCGCCTTCTTTTTACTGCTCTTTTTTGCTGCCTTTACCACCGGGATTGGCACGTTGGAGCCGGTGGTATCCTGGATGGAAGAACGGCGCGGCATGTCGCGCACCCGGGGGACGCTGTTGGCCGGTTTTGGGGCCTGGTTTGTGGGCATTGCGGCGCTGTTATCGTTTAATCTCTGGTCGCATATTCATCCCTTTAATCTGGTGCCGGGCTATGATGGCAAAAGTATTTTTGACACCATGGATTTTACCATTGCCAGCGTGCTTCTGCCCTTTAATGGCTTGTTGATTGCGCTCTTTACCGGCTGGTCCGTCCCCCATCTGGTGCGTGGCCATCTTGGCCTGAACCCACGGATAGAAACCTTGTGGATTTGGGTTTTGCGTCTATTGATCCCCTTTGCCATCATCCTGATTGCCGTTTGGAAGTGAGTTCGCACGCCATGGAAAATTACCGCAAAGATTTTTCAATTTTTCAGCACACCCATTACATCAATTCGTGCTCATACGGGGCGCTATCTCATCAGGTCGAGGCCGCCTATGGCGAGTATCTGAAATGTCGCAACACTCAGGGCGCCGACTGGATGTATTGGTGCGAACTGCATGAAGAGGTGCGCAGCCGTTTTGCCAAACTGGTGAATGCGGATGCCGACGACGTGGCGGTCACCACCTCGGCCTCGGCATCGTTGAGCAGTCTGATCAGCGCGCTGGATTTTACCGGCACGCGCAATCGCGTGGTGACCACCGATCAGGCCTTTCCCACCGAGGCACAAAACTGGCACGCGCAAAGCCGCCGCCATGCCGACGTGGTCCATGCCCGTGAAAATGATGACGGACAATTGGACCTAGGTCATCTGGCCGAACTGGTGAACGAAAAAACCCTGATCGTGGCGGTGCCGCTGGTCTGCTATCGCCATGGGGCGCTGAACGATATTGCCGCCATTACCAAAATTGCCCATGACGCCGGGGCATTGATGCTGGTGGATGGTTATCAGGGGTTGGGGGCGGTGCCGTTTGATGTACGTGCGCTGGACGTGGACTTTCTCATCGGCGGGGCGCTGAAATACCTGCTCAGCAGTGCCGGCATCGGCTTTCTTTATGTGCGCGAAGCACTGATCGACAATCTCTATCCCGCCCAGACCGGCTGGTTCGCCCAGGCCGATATTCACGCCATGAAAATTCATGGTAATGAGCCGGCCCCCAATGCAAGACGGTTCGAACAAGGCACCCCCTCCGTACCGGCGCTATATGCGGCCAAAGCCGGGCTGGATTACATGCTGAACGTCGGGGTGCAAAACACCCGTGACCATGTGCAGGGCCTGAACCGCGCGCTTAAAGACGGCGTGCGCGCCCTTGGTGGCACGTTGGCCTGTGCCCTGGACGATGCCGCACAAGGCCCAATGGTTGCCATTCGCAGCACGGATGATCATGCGCTGGTGGCGGCCTTGCAGGAAGACAAGATTGTCACCTCCTGCCGGGATGGAAACCTTCGGGTTTCGGCGCATTTTTATAATGATATGAGCGATATAGACGCGGTGCTGGCCGCGCTTGAAAAGAACAAGGCCTTGCTGGTTTAACAATCAATTAGCGTCACCCCGTTGAAAAACGGGGTCAAGTAGCAATGTCAATCTGGATTCCGGCCTGCGCCGGAATGACGACGTAGTTTACTTCACCGCGCGGGTGTAATGGCGGCGATTGGGGCGGGCTTTGATGGCCAGATCGAGCGCCTTTTCATTGGTCTTTTCGGCCTCACGATAAAGCTGATATTCGCCGGTTTGATATTGCGGCGGCCACCCCTGATCGCGCACGCCGTAATGCCCCGCGGCCTGGCGGGTGAAGTTCGGGTTGTTCAGATGCGGACGGGCCAGCGCACAAAGATCCGCCCGGCCATCGGCGACAATGGTGTTGATCTGTTCCGGCAGGGTTATATCGCCCACCGCAATGGTGGGGATATCCACTTCGTGACGGATATATTCGGCAAACGGGGTTTGCCACATGCGCCCATAAATCGGCTTTTGCCAGGATACGGTCTGGCCAGATGAGGCATGGATAATGTCCACACCGGCGTCCCTAAAGGCGCTTGCAATTTCTTTCAGATCCTCCAGCGACACCCCCCCTTCGGCCCAGTCCGATGAAGACAGGCGCACGGACATGGGCTTGTGATCAGGCCAGGCTGCCCGCATGGCGGTAAAAACCTCGACTGGGAACTTCACACGATTTTGCGCCGATCCGCCATATTCATCTTTGCGCGTATTGGTCAGCGGCGACAGGAAGCTCGCCAGCAAATACCCATGGGCGCAATGCAGTTCCAGCATGTCAAACCCAGCTGCATCGGCACGCCGGGTAGCGGCCACAAATTCATCACGGATGCGGTACATATCGCCCCGTTCCAGCGCCGTTGGCGTGTCTGATATGCCTTCCAGATAGGGAATGGCCGAAGCGGAAAACAGCGGCCAATTGTCTTGTTCTTTTGGGTGATCGGGGGTTTCCCAGCCCCGTTGGGTCGAGCCTTTGCGCCCCGCATGGCCCAATTGCAGCGCCATTTTCGCCCCGGTGTTTTGATGCACAAAATCATTGATCCGCGTCCAGGCGGCTTCGTGTTCATCATTCCATAGCCCGGTACAGCCATCACTGATCCGCGCATCCGCGCTGGGGCAGGTCATTTCCACAAAGACCAGCCCTGCCCCGCCCAGTGCCCGGGCGGTATAATGGCTAAAATGCCAATCCGTGGGCGTACCATCCACGGCGCTGTATTGCGCCATCGGGGCCACCGCCACCCGATTGGGAATGGTCAGATCGCGCAAGGACAATGGCGTAAACATGGGAGTTGGGCGCTGCGCCGCCACATCGCGCCCTGTCTCTTTTTTGTAGCGCTGATAGAATTCGTCTTCGGCGGCGCGTAAAAAATCCGCATCGCGCAATTTCAGATTATCCCAGGTGATGGATTTGGCGCGGGACATAATGGAAAACGCAAAGGCATAACGCGATTTGTCCCAATGCTGCGGCATGTTTTCAAACCAGCGCAGGGATACGGCGGCATTATGCTGGGTGATCTCCACCGGGGTGCGCCGGGTGTTTTCGTATTGCTCGAATATGGCGGGCAGATGCTCTGGATGTTCCAGCACCGCCTGGCTCAGCCCGATGGCGCATTCCATGGCCAGCTTGGTGCCCGAGCCAATGGACCAGTGCGCCGTGGCTTTGTTATCGCCCAAAAGAACAATATTGCCGGCGTTCCAGCGATCACAGGTAATCACCGGGAAATTACGCCACAAGGACCGATTGGTGATAAAGCCGTGTCCATCCAGCGCCTCGGCAAAAACGCCCTCCAGATATTTGGCGCATTCAGTCTCATCCATATTGGCAAAGCCGCTTTTTTCCCAACAATCCGCGGTAGTTTCCACCACCCAGGTCGAATGCCCTTCCTCGTATTGATAGGTATGGGCGCAAAAATGGCCGTGTTCGGTTTCCTGAAAAAAGAAGGTGAAGGCATCCAGTGGCCGGGTGGAGCCCAGCCAGACAAAATGATTGGGTCGCAATTGCGTGTGCATGCCAAATTCGTCCCGGTGTTTGTTGCGAATGGCACTGTTAATGCCATCGGCCGCCACAATCAGGTCACTGTCGGCAAAGCGGGTGCCCAGCGTATCGGGGTCAATCACGGTGGAATAATGAATTTGCACGCCCACCGCTTCACAGCGATTTTGCAATACCTGTAACAGGGTCAGACGCGAACAGCCGGCAAAACCATTGCCGCCCACAATGGTGCGTTCCCCCTTGTGCTCGATCACAATATCGCTCCAATGGGCAAAGCTGTCACGGATCATGCCATAAGAAGCCGGATCAGCACTTAGAAACTCGTCCAGGGTTTCATCGGAAAATACGACGCCAAAGCCAAACGTATCGTCGGCGCGGTTTTGCTCGTACACCTCGATGTCAAAATCGGGCCGCGCCTTTTTGGTCAAAAGTGCAAAATACAGGCCGCCCGGCCCCCCACCAATTACCGTGATTTTCATCATATTTCTCCCACTTGCTTTTAAGTTAGCTGTAAGATACTTACGTGTAAACTTATTTGTGGAAATGACCGATTATGAGTGACAAAACCGCCCTGAAACTGTGGTTGCAACTGGCCAAAACCTCGGCCCTGTTACATAGCGAAATCACGGCGCGCCTGCGCACTCATTATGGGCAATCCATGGCCCGGTTTGATGTGCTCTCACAACTGGCCCGCACCGATGAACGCTGTATGGCAATCAGCGCCCTGTCGCGTATGCTGATTGCCTCGTCGGGAAATATTTCGCGCTTGCTGGACCGGATGGAAAAGGAAGGTCTGTTGGAACGCAGTCCCGCCCCCCATGACCGGCGCAGTATTATGATTGGCCTGACCCCGGCCGGGTCTGCGCTTTTTGCACGCATGGCAAAAGATCACGAACACTGGGTTAGCGAAATTCTCAGCGATATGCCCATGAGCAACCAGAAAGAATTGCTGGACCGGCTGATTTCATTACAGGGCATTCTGCCAGCCAAGCTTGCATAAATATATTAACTGGCTGGCACCACTGCCGTGGTTTCAATCTCGATCTTGGCGCGACGCTCCATCAGGGCAGCCACCTGCACACAGGCCATGCAGGGAAATTGCGTGCCAATAATTTCTTTCCACACCATGCCGATGTCTTTGAGGCGTGCCAGATAGTCATCGCGGTCTGTGATGTACCAGGTCATGCGTACAATGTGTTCCGGCCCGGCGCCGGCCTCGGCCAGAATGGCGATGGTGTTGATCAGGGTCTGGCGGGTCTGATCGACCAAATCATCACTTTCAAATTCTTCTTGGGCGTTCCAGCCAATCAAGCCAGCGGTAAACACCATGCGCCCTTCGGCCGCTATGCCATTGGCATAACCTTTGGGGCGTTTCCAACCCTCGGGTTGTAATATGCGTTTCACGAAAGGTCCTCTTCGATCTGATAGGGCAACATGCGCTGGCGCACGACATCGGGCCATGGTGCAGAACCAGTAAAGTCGGTCTTGCTGCATACCAGCACTGCGCGGGAGGTAATACAGGTTTCCTCATCTCGGACGGCCTTGACCCGCAAGATCAGCGAAGAACGCCCAAGCTGGATAATGCCCAGCATCACGTCCAGTTTTTCGCCAAGGCGGCATGGCTTCAAAAACTGTGTACTGACATCCACCAAAGGGGTGGTCAGATCAAACTTCTTCCGAAACTCGGAAAAACTGTGATCCAGGGCTTCGTCAAACCAGTCTTCAACCACCGAGTTCTGAATTTCAAAAAAGCGCGGATAGAAAATGATCCCCGCTGAATCCGTGTGGCCAAAGCGCACTTTGCCGGGAACCGTAAAAAAGCCCATATGCTCAATTTCCTTGCAGAAGCTGGCGGGCAATAACGATTTTTTGCACTTCGGACGCCCCTTCATAAATCCTCAGCGCCCGTACTTCGCGGTACAGTTCTTCTACTTTCTGGCCCTTGGTTACCCCCAGACCGCCCAGCAATTGCACCGCCTTGTCGATCACGCTCTGGGCCTGATCAGTGGCATACAGCTTGGCCATGGCCGCTTCGCGGGTGACCCGGGTGCCGTTAACATCCTTGGTCCAGGCGGATCGGTAAATCAGCAAGGCCGCAGCATCCACATCCAGTGCCATTTCCGCCAACATGCCTTGTGCCAGAGGCAAATCGGCCAAGGTCGCCCCGAACATTTCCCGGCGGCGCGCATGCTCCAAAGCCTCGTCCAGCGCGCGGCGGGAAAAGCCCAGCGCCGCCGCCCCCACGGTGGTGCGAAACACATCCAGTGTCGAAAGCGCCACCTTGAAACCGCGCCCCTCTTCGCCCAGCAAATTGGCCACAGGTATGGCGCAATCCCTGAACATCAGGCGTGCCAATGGGTGCGGTGCGATCACATCGATCCGCTCGGCAATCTCAAGGCCGGGCGTGTCTGCATCCACAATAATGGCGCTAACCCCGGCATCGGTTTTGGCAAACAGGGTATAAAAATCTGCAATGCCACCATTGGAAATAAAAGTCTTTTGCCCATTGGCCAGATAGTGATCGCCTTTGTGCGTCAGTTGCGTGCTCATGGCCGCCGCATCCGACCCGGCGTCGGGTTCGGTGAGCGCAAAGGCAGCGATCTTTTTGCCCGCCGCCACGGCTGGCAGATAAGCGGCCTTTTGATCGGCATTTCCAAACATGCTGATCGCGCCCGAGCCCAGCCCCTGCATGGCAAAGGCAAAGTCGGCCAGACCGCTATGGCGGGCCAATATTTCGCGGATCAGGCACAGTGAACGCACGTCCAGACTTTCATGCACGCCGCCAAATTCTGCCGGTACACAATAGCGCAGCCAGCCACCGGCCCCCAAGACCGCCACCAACGCGCGGCAGGTTTGGTCTACCTCTTCGTGGGCCTCTTTTGTATCCACAATGGCAGGCAGCTCACGGCCCGCCCAAACGTCCAGCTCTTGGGCCAGAACGCGGTGGTCGTGCTCAAAAAATGGCCAGGTCAGGAAGCTCTGATCAGACATCAATCGCCCTCAAACACAGGTTTTTCCTTGGCCACAAACGCATGATAGGCGCGTTCAAAATCCCGGGTCTGCATGCAAATGGCCTGCGCCTGCGCCTCGGCCTCTATGGCGGTATCCAGGCTCATATCCCATTCCATATTCAGTTGGTTTTTGGTGATGCCATTGGCAAAACTTGGTCCCGATGCCAGACGGTGGGCCAATTTCATTGCCGCGCCGTCCAGCGCATCCGCATCATGGATGGCGTTAAAAAAGCCCCAGCTTAGGCCTTCATCAGCACCAAAACTGCGCCCGGTCATCAAAAGCTCGGTCGCACGGCCCTGGCCGATAATGCGGGGCAGCATAGCGCATGCCCCCATATCGCACCCGGCAAGACCAACCCGATTAAACAAAAACGCGGTTTTGGCCTCGGGGGCGGCAAGGCGCAGGTCCGACGCCATAGAGATAATCGCCCCGGCGCCCACACAAATGCCATCGACGGCGGCAATAATGGGTTGCGGACAGCCGCGCATGGCCTTGACCAGATCGCCGGTCATGCGAGTGAAATCCAACAATTCCGTCATGTCCATTTTGGTCAGCGGCGCGATGATCTCATGTACATCACCGCCAGAACAAAAATTGCCCCCCCGGCTGCCAAAGACGATAGCTTTGACTTGTTTGTCATACACCAGTGCCCGAAACATATCGCGCAATTCCGCATAAGATTCGAAGGTCAGCGGGTTTTTACGCTCTGGCCGGTTCAGCGTGATGCGGGCCACACCATCCGCAAAAGTCCAGCAAAAATGTTCTGGTGAAAACTGTTCGGGGTTCATTCACTTTTCCGTTTCGTGTTGATGTCGGGTTCCAGCTGATCCAGCATCGCCCGCAAGATCGTCAGATCATTTGTGTTTAATTTGGCAAAGGCCTGGCGGATCCACCCCTTGTGCTCGGCAGCCATATCATTAAACAGCGATAGCCCTTCGGGAGTGAGGGAAAAAATTACGCCACGGGCGTCTTTGGGACTAACCCGGCGTTCCACATACCCATCGCGCATCAAAGGCGCCGTGACCTGTGTGGTATTGCCTTCGGTGACCATAAGTTGCCGCGATAATTCTCCCGCGCGCAGCCCCTCTGGATAGCAACGCTGTAATGCCGACATAACATCAAAGCGGGAAATAGAGATGCCAAATTGCGCTCGCAATTGTGCATCCACCGATTTCTTTATGGTATTCGAAACGTTCAACAATGCCAGCCATGCCCTCAATGTGTCTCTACCATCTGTCATGCTATACTCTCCCCACCGTCAATCACGATTGCCTGCCCGTTGGTTGCACCGGACCCGGCCCCCGATACATACGACACGGCATCGGCTACCTCGTGCGGCAATACAGCGCGCCCCATGGGATTGTCTTTGATCAACAGGCGTAATGCCTCTTCTTGCGAACACCCGGTTTTTTTCATGATCACGGCCAAAGAGCCATCCAGCAAAGGCGTTTGGGTAAACCCGGGACAGATTGCATTGGCGGTAACCCCGGTTTTGGCCAACTCGATCGCCAGGGTTTTGACCAGTCCCAACACCCCGTGCTTGGCCGCCCCATAAGCCGCCGTATAGGCATAGCCCTTCAGACCAGCGGTTGACGCAATCACAATAAAGCGCCCCCAACCGCGCTCCACCATGGCCGGAATGGCCGCCTGTGCACATAAAAACGCACCCGTCAGATTAACCGCCAACATGGCCTGCCACATGTCCATATCCGTTTTTAGAGCCGGTGCCGTGGCCGCCGCGCCCGCATTATTGACCAGAATATCTATCGGTCCAGCCTTTGCAAAGGCCTCTTTTACGGACAGTTCCTGGGTGACATCCATAAGGAAATAATCAAAGCCCGTGGCCTTTAGCGCCGCCTCGTGGCGCCCGCACACCAGCACCCGCGCACCGTCATCCGCCAACCGGTTGGCGCAGGCCAGACCGATCCCAGATCCGCCGCCTGTCACTAATGCCGTTTTACCTTCCAGGTCCATATCGCGTCCATTTATGTGGATTCTGATTCTAACACAGCAAAATAACTATAGCACTAAAATAAAATTTAGATAGGACCTAGCCATAGCATGTCTGGCGCGGCAAGATAGGCACTAAAGGAGCATGGCGTGGCCGAACGATCTTTCGCAACAGAAGTCCAGAAGCTGAAGCTGGGTAAGGGTGAGACCTTTCACGGCGAGGGCATTTTGGCGGTTACCAAGGCGCTGTTACAGGCCGGGGTTTCCTATGTTGGCGGGTATCAGGGCGCGCCCATTTCACACCTGATGGATGTGCTATCCGATGCCGAACCGATCCTGAATGATCTGGGCGTGCATTTTGAAACCAGCGCGTCCGAGGCCGCCGCCGCCGCCATGCTGGCCGCTTCGGTCAATTACCCATTGCGCGGGGCGGTCACCTGGAAATCCACTGTGGGCACCAATGTCGCCTCTGATGCGCTGGCCTCGGTTGCCTCCAGCGGCGTGATGGGCGGGGCGCTGATCATTGTGGGTGAAGATTATGGTGAAGGCTCCTCCATCATGCAGGAGCGCTCGCACCCCTTTGCCATGAAATCGCAAATCTGGTTGCTGGACCCGCGCCCCAATCTTACCTCGATCACGCAAATGGTGGAAAAAGGGTTCGAACTTTCCGAGGCTTCCAACACCCCGGTCATGCTGGAATTACGTATTCGCGCCTGCCATGTCTCGGGCAGCTTTACCGCCAAAGACAATGTCAAACCCGCCTTCACCCTGGCCGAGGCCATGGAGCACCCGGTGCGGGATTATGGCCGGGTGGTATTGCCGCCATCCAATTTCGTTCACGAAGTTGAAAAGATCGAAAAGCGCTGGCCCGCCGCCGTTTCCTATATCAAAAAGCATAAATTGAATGAGTTTCTGGGCGGTTCCACCGGCGATGTGGGCATTATCGTTCAGGGCGGCCTTTACAACACCTTGATGCGGGCCATGCAATTGGCCGGCCTTGCCGACAGTTTTGGCCGCACCGACATTCCGATTTATTGTCTGAATGTCACCTATCCGATGATCGAGGACGAGGTGCGCGGCTTTTGCGCCGACAAGCGCGCCGTTCTGATGGTCGAGGAGGGCCAGCCCGAATACATCGAACAGGCCCTGAACACCATTTTGCGTCAGGCCGATCTGCAAACCCGTGTGGTGGGCAAAGAGGTCTTGCCACGGGCTGGCGAATATACCGGTCAGGTTTTGCGCAATGGCCTGCAGGCATTTTTTGCGGCCCATGCCCCCGGCAAGGCCAAAGGCACCAAATCGGACCAGCCGCTGGACCCAAAAACCCAGAAACAATTGACGCAAAACGTACCCCAGCGCCCGGTTGGTTTTTGCACCGGCTGTCCGGAACGCCCGGTGTTTACCGCCATGAAACTGATACAGCGCGAGCTGGGAAATTTTCATGTCTCCTGCGACATTGGCTGTCACCTCTTCTCCATTCTGCCACCCTTTAATATTGGCAATACCACCATGGGCTATGGCCTGGGCTGGTCCGGGGCTTCGGCGTTTAATACCCCGGCCGGCAAGCGCACCATCAGCATTATGGGCGATGGCGGGTTTTGGCATAATGGCCTGACCAGCGGCGTTGGCGGCGCGGTTTTTAACCAGAACGACAATGTGCTGGTGATTATCGACAATGGCTATTCGGCGGCCACCGGGGGGCAGGATCTGCTTTCCTCGCGCGCCGATAATACAAACCGGGTGACCAACCAGCCCATAGAACGCGCGGTGCGCGGCCTTGGGGTGAACTGGGTGCGCCCGGTCAACACCTATGATCTTGGCAAAATGGTCAGAACCTTACGCGAAGCCCTGACCACCGACGTTAAAGGCCCCAAAATCATTCTGGCCCAGTCCGAATGCATGTTGAATCGCCAGCGCCGGGAAAAACCCCTGCAACGCAAAGCCATTCAGGATGGCCAGCGCACCATAAAGACCCGCTTTGGCGTCGATGCCGATACCTGCACCGGCGATCATGCCTGCATCCGCCTTTCGGGCTGTCCCTCTTTGACCATTGCCGACACCCCCGATCCCTTGCGCGAAGACCCGGTCACCCGCGTCAACAATGATTGCGTGGGGTGCGGCGTTTGCGGCGAGATTGCCCATGCCGCCATCTTGTGCCCTTCCTTTTACCGGGCCGAAATTCTTCACAACCCGACACGGTGGGATCGCGTACGCGCCGCCGTTCGCCGGGCCATTATCGGCTTTTTTCAGCGCCTTGATGAGCGCAAACGCGCCCGATATTCATTTGGTGGAACCTCATGAAAACCGTGCGCCCGATCACCATTGCCATCACCGCCATGGGAGGACAGGGCGGCGGCGTTCTGGCCGACTGGATCGTTGGCCTTGGCCAGCAAAATGGCTATCTGGCGCAATCCACATCAGTGCCGGGCGTGGCCCAGCGCACCGGCGCAACCATTTATTATGTCGAGCTGTTTCCCGCCGAAGCGGCCGACAAAGCCAAGCACGACCCCATACTGGCCATGATGCCAGTACCCGGCGATGTGGATATCGTCATCGCCTCCGAAATAATGGAGGCCGGCCGGGCGCTGATGCGCGGTTTTGTGACCGACCGCACCACTTTGATTGCCTCCACCCACCGGGTCTATGCCATTTCGGAAAAAGAACCCCTTGGCGATGGTCGCCAGGATCCCGATACCGTAAAGGCGCTGGCCGCCAAAACCGCTGGGCGCTTTATTGCCTTTGACATGGATGCCGCCGCACAGACCACGAACAGCTTCATCAGCTCGGTCCTTTTTGGCACGCTTGCCGGATCAGACGCCTTGCCGTTTTCCCGGACCGCCTATGAAAAAACTATCAAAAACGGCGGCAAAGCGGTGGAGGCCAATTTGCGCGGCTTTGCCCTTGGCTTGGCAAACAGCGCCGGCACTACCCCGGCGATCCCGGCCAGCCCCACCCCGCCAATTGAGCCACCGGCCCCGGCCGTGGCGCCTCTGATGGCCCGCCTTGAAAGCGATTTTGCCCCGGCCACGCATGACATGCTGCACCACGGCCTTAAACGCGTGGTCGATTTTCAGGATCCGGCCTATGGCAGGCTGTATCTGGATCGCATGGCCGCCGTGCACGAACTGGACAAGGCCTATAATGGCGCCCGGCGCGGCTGGCGGTTAACCCGCGATGTGGCACGCTATCTAGCCCTGAAAATGGCCTATGACGACACCGTGCGCGTGGCCGATCTGAAAACCCGCGCCTCACG
The DNA here is from genome assembly GCA_015485335.1 of Robiginitomaculum sp. GTDB lineage: Bacteria > Pseudomonadota > Alphaproteobacteria > Caulobacterales > Maricaulaceae > Robiginitomaculum_B. The sequence continues at coordinate 1,604 of WFTT01000090.1, read as the reverse complement.
CTTTGCCCGCTTTGCCCAAGAGGTCGGCGCAAAAGATGATCAGATCATCACCATTACCGAATTCATGCACCCCCGTGTGGAGGAGTTATGTGATATTCTGCCCACCCCTTTGGGCCGCTTTATTTTGCGTACGCCATGGGCAAAGAAGTTTATGGGCCTCTTCTTTGGCAAAGGGCGCCGGATTGAAACCACGTCCTTGCACGGTTTTTTACTTCTACGCCTGATCGCCTCTCTCAAGCCCCTGCGCCGGTCTTCATTGCGTTATGGTGTAGAAGCCACCCGTATCACGGACTGGCTGGACAGCATTACCAGCGCCGTCCCGGCCAATTACGCCCTGGCGTGCGAGCTTGCCGGCCTGCAACGGCTGATCAAAGGCTATGGGGACACCTATGAGCGGGGCATGAAAAACTATGCCACGATCACCGCCGCCCTTGGCACTTTTGCCGAGGCGAAAAATGCCCACAAACACATCAAAATTTTAAAAGAAGCCGCCTTGAAGGACGAAGATGGTCTGGCCTTGAGCGCCGCCTTGGAAAAACTGCAAAACGGGAGAACGACATGAACGGAACCGATATATTAAGCGCCCTGACCGCCGCACTGGGCGGCGGCGGTGTGCGCGTGGTGGACCTGACCCAACCGTTGGAGCCAGCAACCCCGGTGTTGCAATTGCCGCCTGAGTTTGTGCAAAACCCGCCCTTTGAGATCGAGGTTCTGTCTAAATATGACGAGCGCGGCCCCGCCTGGTATTGGAACAAGTTCAAATGCGGCGAACACACCGGCACTCATTTTGATGCGCCCATCCATTTTGTCACTGGCAAGGATTATGAAAACAACGCCACCGACACGATCCCGGTAGAAAAATTCATCGGCCCGGCCTGTGTCATTGATGCCAGTAAAGAGGTGGAAAAAGACCCGGATTTTCTGATCAGCATTGATTATGTCAAAGCCTGGGAAGATACCCACGGTAAAATCGCCCCCGGTTCCTGGGTATTGTTTCGCACCGACTGGTCCAAACGCACCGACCCGGCAGAATTTTTGAACTTTCACGAAGACGGCGCCCACACCCCCGGATGGGAGGCCTCGTGCATTCCGTTTTTGGCCGAGGAGCGCGATGTATTAGGCGTTGGCGTGGAAACCGTGGGCACGGATGCGGGACAGGCCCATATGTTCGACCCCGCCTTTCCCTGTCATACCTTAATGCATGGCGCCAACAAGTTTGGGCTGGCCAGCCTGACCAATCTGGACCAATTGCCACCCACCGGCGCGATTGTCATTGCGCCGCCTTTGAAAATTGTGAATGGATCGGGCAGTCCTTTACGCGTGCTGGCACTGACCCCGGCGTAAATTACCGCCCTCAAAATGCACCAGTATAACCCTCGTCTATTCGGGGCGGGGATTACCTAGATTTATCCCCGCGATTTTAGGGGTAAAAAGGGGTAATCAAGGGACATTTCAGGGTCGCTTTTGCGCTCTTCAGGGGCAATTAAGGGGTAAGGGCGGACATGCGAAGGGGTAAAGGCGCCCCTTATTGACCCTCATATATGCTATGCGGGGGATAATTCCTCCGTGTCATCCCGGTCCCCGAGCCGGGATCCATACTGAAT
>WFTT01000089.1 GCA_015485335.1 Robiginitomaculum sp. | reverse complement strand
TCTGGAAGCAATTGCAGGTGCTGTTGGATGTCTGTCTTCATATGAAGTTGGACAGGTTTTCCTGTGAAGCTTGCGAGGGCATTGCTCATCGTTTGTGTTGATATTAAGCGACGCCCCTGCGGCATTGCAAGCGCCAGTGCTGGATTGCCTGTGTCTGAAATGGGCATCAGCGGGGTGATAGTGGCTGTCATGATCAATAAGGGCGGCCCACTTAATATCAGTAAGATCGCAATGCATGCATCAAACTGCCTTCACAGCGTTTGAATCACACACAAGCCAATTTGCAAGCCTTCTTTATGAGATCATCGGCTGCAACAATCCCAACTAAAATACAAAGTGGGGATGGATGTGGGGAAGGAAGTCCCGAGCTAAAAACTTAGCCTTATATTCAACTGCTTAAAGGGGGTTGTGGCGGAGAGACAGGGATTCGAACCCTGGGAACGCGCAAACGCTCAACGGTTTTCGAGACCGCCCCATTCGACCACTCTGGCACCTCTCCGCATAGGGCGAGGCAAGCTAGCCGCCGGCGCCACAACTGGCAAGTATAATGGGCACGCAGGGCGCAGTTGGCGTTTTCATCAGATGGTTAAGGTGCGGGGTTTGCCAAGCATTAACCCTGTGCATTATTTCGGCTTTAAGGCTTCTTTGGTCTAATGGAACATCGGCATCAGAGATTGTGTGTCATTGATTGTTTGGGTTTAGACCGTATGAGTTTATGGACGTCATATCAGGGTCTGGTCGGCTTTTTGGGGCGCTTCAGGCGAGCCAAAAAGGGCGCGACTGCGGTGGAATTTGCCCTGATTGCCACGCCATTTTTCTTTTTACTGTTTGCCATCGTGGAAATCACCATGGTGTTTTTCACCTCCACGGCGCTGGACCAGGCCAGCATGGAGGTGGCCCGCAAGGTCCGCACGGGCGAGTTTCAAACCGCCGGGGCGTCCACCTCGGATTTTGTTGACCAGGTTTGCGCCAAAATGAACAGCCTGATTGCCTGCAATGGTAATGTCAGTGTGGATATCCGCACGTTTGAAGACTTTGGTGATGTGGTAGTTGACGACCCGATCGATCCGGATGGCAATCTGGACAAGGATGCCTTTGAGTTTGACCCGGGCGATGCAGGCGACATTGTTCTGGTACGGGTGTTTTACAGTTGGAAGCTGAGCACACCGCTGATTGGTAACGTTTTTTCCAACCTTTCCGGTAACCGGCGTCTGATTGTGTCCTCGCTGGCGTTTCGCAATGAACCGTTCGGGGGGTAAGATGGGCACGCGACAGATCCGGCGCGCCTTAATGGCTCTGCGCAAAGCGGCAAAGCGTCTGCGTCGTGACGAGCGCGGCGTTAGCGCCGTGGAATTTGCCCTGATTGCACCCGTGATGATTGTGATCCTGTTCGGGGTGATCGAAATCAGCCAATTGTTTACGGCGGATCGCAAAGTGACCCGCACCACCAGCACGGTGGCAGATCTGGTGGCACAGGATGATATTATAACCGCCGACGAAATGGCGGATATTTTCACGGCCTCGGGGGCGATTATGCAGCCCTATGACACCGCGGGGCTGCAAATGCGGGTAAGCAGTGTGGTGATGGATGACAAGGGTAAGGTTGCCGTGGACTGGAGTGAAAGCCGTAATATGTCGCCACGGGCGCCCGGCTCGGTGGTGAGCGTGCCCGCAGGTATATTACAGGCCAATACCAGCGTTATTATGGCCGAAGTCAGCTATGATTATGCCTCGACACTGGGTACGTTTTTATCAACACCAATCAAACTGGGGGAGACGTTTTATCTACGTCCCCGCCGGGCATTGAAAGTAAAGGGGCCATAAAACCTGATGCGGGATCGCTCGTAAAGCGCACCGTTCCCAATGCTCCAAAATCCAGCCCCAAAATCAATTGCATCCCTATCAGGGCATTGGTCATAAAGGCCCCTTTGGCAGCCAGCAGGGCGGTGGGCGGATAATAACCTTCGTGGATTTCCAGGCTCAGGTTCTGGGCCTGTGCCAATACCCTGGCCCGCATGGTGCCTGGCAGCACTGCTCCGCCAAGCGCCGGGGTGAACAGCGCCTTTTCATCCCACCAAAAGAGATTGGCAACACTGGCGCTGGCAAGATTACCATCGGTATCCAGCATCACCACTTCTTCGCGGCACTGGTAACTCTTTTGGTGCAGGCGCGCGGCCACATTATCAATATAAGACAGGGTTTTATGATGGCAGGAAACCGCACTGGCGTTACGGCGGATCTGTGACAAGCCCAAAACGGGGGCGACCTCATAACGGGGCAGTCCATCGGCGATGGTTATCATCATCACCGGTTTTGGATGTGGCGGCAGGCCCAGCCCCCTTGGCCCTGTACCTCGCGACAAGGTCAGCCGCGCCGCGCCGTCAGCAATGCTATTGGTTTTTGCCAACCTGTTTGCCCCGCGCAAAACGGCATCTTTTTCAAAGGGTATCGGCAGGTGCAGGTATTTGGCCGAGGTACAAAGGCGTGTCCAATGGTCGTCAAAATAACAGGGTCGCCCACCCAGTATTTTGATGGTTTCAAACAGACCATCCCCCAACAGGGCGCCGCGATCGGTGGCGATAAATGCCGGTGTGTCTGCGGGGTGTATCTGGCCATTGATCCAGATTTTGTTCGCCGTCTTACTCATATCTCTGCCCCGGCGGCGCGGGCCAAAGCGCGGGCCTTGTCCAGCATTTCCTGGGCCTCCATGGCCGGATCAGAGTCCGCCACAATGCCGCCCCCGGTCCGAAAGCGCAAATGGTTGCCATCCTGATCTTGGGTATGTTCTGCAGAGCGGATCAGCACGTTAAACTCGGCCCGGCCATGGGCGCTGATATAGCCCAGCGAACCACAATACGGCCCCCGGGCCGTGCCTTCCATCCGGGCGATGATTTCCATGGCCCGTATTTTGGGGGCGCCGGTTATGGAGCCGGCCGGAAAACAGGCGGCCAGAACATCAATTGCGGTTTTTCCATGATCCAATTGCCCTTCAACGGTCGAGACCAGATGGTGCACATTGGCAAAGGATTGCAAGGCACAGTGTTTGGAAACCTTGACCGAACCGGCTTTACACACCCGCGATAAATCATTGCGCATCAAATCCACAATCATCAGGTTTTCAGAACGATCTTTAGGGCTGGCCAAAAGTTCCTGGGCCAGGGCCTGATCCGCCTGTGGATCTTTAGCCCGGGGGCGGGTTCCCTTGATGGGCGAGGTTTGCACCACGCCGTGTTCATTCAGAGAGAAGAACTGTTCGGGAGAATTAGAAATCAATACCTGTTTGGCGGTGCGGCGAAAAAAGGCGCCATAGGGGGCGGGGCTTTGGGCGCATAAACGGCGATAATAGGAATACGCATCATGATTGTCGCCAAGGTCAATACGAAATCCCTGGCTGATATTGGCCTGAAATATGTCGCCCGCATGGATCAGCCCGATTACCTCTTGTACCTGATCCATGCATTGATTGCGGCTGAGTTGAAAATTGATGGCGGTTTTTTCTTTGGGGTTCAGGGGGGGCAAGGGGGCTTCGGCCAATTCTTCTGCAAACCGGTTGGCGCTGGCCTTGTCGGGGCCAACCACGAAGAGCGATCGGGTGTGATGGTCAAAAAGGGCGGCACAAGCATAATGACCAAAGGCAAGGTCCGGCCAGTGGCCGTCTTCATGGCGGGGTACCCGGTCCAGCGCGGCCCCCAACTCGTAACTGGCCAGGCCTGCATAGCCGCCGACAAAGGGCAGAGGCCGTGCGTTTTCGATGGACGGCAAGGGCGGCAGGGCGCTTAGCGTTTCTGGCCCGCTGCATTCAAATACCTCATCTGGGCGGGCCAGAATGATAGACCATCGGCCATTTTTTCCATGGTCATATCCCGGCCCCAGCAACAGCGCATAAGGCGCTGTACTTAAGGGCGCGAAGGCCGATAATGGCTCGCGCCAGGGCAAGGGTATGCAAACGCAAGTACGCGCCTTCACGGGACCAGAAGGGTGTCGCACAGGGCCTGCCGGTCAGCATCTGTAACCCCCAATGCATTTTCAAAATAGGCATCCAGCGGGCCGATCACTTCGAAGGCGGCGTGCAAAAAATCGGCCTCCACGCCCAACATGGGGCGCAGGGCCTGTGGCTCCACATTTTCACCGGTCTGTTCGGAAATGCGCTTGGCGATCGAGGGTAACAACCCATCAATATCCACCGCCACATTGGTCAGCAGATAATCTTCAAACGCCTGATCCAGATCCACCCCCACAGCCAACAGGATCAGGGCCGCCAAAATGCCAGTCCGGTCTTTGCCGGCCGCGCAATGAATCAATACCGGGTCACCATGGCGCAATTGTTTGAAAACCTGGGAAAATATGTGTTGGTGATGTGGTTCCATGGGAATGCGCTGATAGGCGCTGACCATATAATCCTGCACCGATTTCACGCTGAGATTGCCTTCGCGCAAAAACTGTAAATGCGGGGCATCTTCATAGCCGCCATGAGCGGTTTCAAACACATGAACCGGAGGTGGGTCCGGCAGGATGTTGGGCTCGCGCGTGCGCTCGCTGGGTTGGCGCAGATCGGCCAATGTGGTCAGGCCCAGGGCATTGATCTTGGCCTGATCGGCTTTGGTAGCTCGCGACAAATGGCCCGAACGAAAGAGCAAGCCGGTTTTGACGCTTCGGCCATCCGGGGTGGTCCAGTCGCCAAAGTCGCGAAAATTGTGCACGCCTTCCAGTGCCATAAATCGTGGATTGCTCATCGAAACGGGGGCTCGTTAAAGGCACGCAGTTTGCGGCTGTGCAAGGCGTTGGTGACGTCGGTTTTCAAAATGTTGATGGTTTCAAGGCCGATCCGCAAGTGTTCGTTGATGGAACGCTCATAAAAAATATTGGCGGCTCCCGGCAGTTTGATCTCGCCGTGCAATGGCTTGTCGGAAACGCATAACAACGTGCCATAGGGCACGCGCAGACGAAACCCGTTGGCGGCTATGGTGGCCGATTCCATATCGACGGCGATGGCGCGGGATTTGTTGAACAGGCGCGCTTCGGCGCTGTATCTGAGTTCCCAGTTGCGATCGTCCTTGGTCACTACCGTACCGGTCCGCAGGCGTGATTTGATCTTTTCGGGGCCCTCGCCGGAAACCCGCCCGGTGGCCACTTGCAAGGCGGTCTGGATTTCCGCCAGCGGCGGCACTGGTATTTCCAGCGGCAGGCAGTTATCCAGCACATGATCATCGCGCAAATAGGCATGGGCCAGCACATAATCGCCCAGGCGCTGGGATTGGCGCAGGCCGCCGCAATGACCAATCATCAACCAGCATTGCGGGCGTAAAACGGCCAGATGATCGGTGGCAGTTTTGGCATTGGATGGCCCCACGCCAATATTGACCAGGGTAACACCGCGTCCGCCGGCGGACTTCAAATGATAGGCCGGCATTTGATATTTTCGCCACGGCGCCTCGTTAATGCGCTGAACCGCATTGGGGGTATTTTTATCAATGGTGACAAAGCCAGCCGCCGAAAAAGAGGTGTATTCACTGTCGTCCTTTTGTACCTCATCCACCGCCCATTTGACGAACTCGTCCACATAACGGTGATAATTGGTAAAGAGGATGAATTGCTGAAAATCCTCATAAGGCGTGCCGGTATAATGGCGCAACCGAAACAGGGAATAATCTGTGCGGGGCGCATCAAACAGGGATAATGGCAAGGTCAGCCCGTCGCTGACCATTTCTCCATCGGCCAGCTCGTCACCCACCGATACCAGGTCCGCATAGGGAAACACCCCGGCCAGTTCGCTGGGCGATGCCTTGCCCATATCCAGATCGGCGGCGCCATCCAGCACATAGGAATATGGGATTTCCTGATCAGAGGGCCCGATGCGGGTTTCCACATCATAATCGGTAAACAACAGCTCAAGCTGTTCAATCAGATAGCCGCGAAACAGTTCCGGATTGGTGATCGTGGTGGCGTAGATGCCGGCGGTCGAAAACTTGCCATAACTGCGCGAAATATGGGGCGGCGGCCCATCCGGGTTATAGATGATTTTCAGTTCCGGATAGGAAAATTCTCCCTGGGTGCGGGCGGCATTATCGGGGATTTGCCCGTCTTCAAGATAGGCTTTCAGGGCAATGCGCAACCGTTCAACCGAAGCCATATAATGCTTTGTCAGCGCATCAACGCATTGCGCGGCGCGCTTTGCAGCCTCAGTTGATGACATGCCCATGTTCGCTCAGTCTTCTTTTTTAACAAACGTAACAGCGAAATATGGCTTGCCTTCAAACAAATCCTTTGGCGGTTCCATGCCATCGATAATCTGAAAAACATGAGGCTGGATCCGGCCTTCCATGCGGTATCCGCGGGCCGCCATTTTAGAGCGGTGAAACTCCATCGCGGCTTCGGAAAAGCTTTTGGCCAAAATGGTTACGCGATCTGGCGTATCAGACATCGATATCTCCTCATTAGCCCGGTCACATGTTCCCGGGGGTGTCCTGTCTCTGTCTAACGCGGAACGTCTGCGCCGTGAAGGGCGCTGGGTGAGAAAGAGGCGGAAATGAAGAGGCCGGTTGGCTCAGGCCATATGTTGCTTGGGTTCTTTGTGTCGGGCTCGTGAAACACTGGCGGCCCGGGCAATTGCTGTATAGAGCGCTCGTGGATCAATCGGCTTGGAAATATAATCATACATTCCAGCCGCCAGACAGGTTTCGCGGTCCCCCAGCATGGCATTGGCGGTCATGGCGATAATCGGCGTATCAGCATTCTGGCTGGTACCGGCCCGCAGAGCCTTGGTCGCGGTCAAACCGTCCATGACGGGCATCTGGATGTCCATCAGAATGACATCATATTGCGCAATGGCGGCCATTTTCAGGGCTTCTTCGCCATGGCCGGCCCAGGAAACTTCGCCGCCTACCGGGCGCAGGAAAGAGGCCAGAACCCTTTGATTAATGGGGTTGTCTTCAACGGCCAATATGCGCACACCCTTGTTCAGGGCTTTGCCTTGCGTATTGCTTTGTGGTTTCTTCTGAACCTGCACCGGCGCCGTTTTGGTATTCAGCATCAGGGTGAAGGTGGTGCCCACATTCGGGGTCGAGCGTACGGTAATATCACCCTTCATCAAATGGGCCAGTTGGCGCGAAATGGCCAGGCCCAGACCGGTACCCCCAAAGCGGCGCGTGATTGAACCATCGGCCTGTTCAAAGGTCGAAAACAGACGCCCCTGTTGCTCTTCTGACATGCCAATGCCGGTATCGCGAACCTCGATGATGATCTGGGTTTCGCTGGTCGAGACCGGTTTGGCGCTGACATTGATGACCACTTCGCCCTGATCGGTGAATTTGGTGGCATTGGACAACAGGTTAAACAGAATTTGTCGAATGCGAACTGGATCCCCTTTGATGGCCGAGGGCACATCATCATCGATTTTAACTAGGAAATTCAGTCCCTTGTCTTCAATATTGGGGCGCCATAAACGCTCCAACTTGCGCATGACATGGCGAATATCAACATCGATATTTTCAACTTGCAATTTGCCGGCTTCGATTTTGCTCAGGTCCAGAATGTCGTTCAGTACCGACATCAAAACATCGCCGGCATCCAGCAGGGTTTTGACGTTTTCGCTCTGTTCATGATCCAGATCAGACTTGGCCAACAGCCCAGCCATACCCAAAACTGCGTTCATCGGCGTGCGCAGCTCATGGCTCATCATGGCCAGAAATTCAGACTTGGCCTTGTTGGCCCCTTCGGCGGCCTGTCTTGCGGTTTCGGCCCGGCGCTGCATGGTCTTGTTCTGGGTGACATCGCATAACGAGATCATCATACCATCGCCATCGACGGGGCCAAATCTGGCCTCGAAAACCTTTTCTGATGGCAGCTGAAATTCCAGCATACCCTGTTTATGTTGCCGTACCAGTTGGGTTTTTTGCTCGATCGTGTCGTCGGTATTGCCCGGGAAAAGGTATTTTGCGAATTGGGAAAACGGCATGGAAATCACATCGGTGCCGGATTCTATGCCCAAAAACGCAATGGCCTGATTATTGATTTTGGTAACCTTACCGGCACTATCAAATATAATGATGCCTTGCGGAATATTATCCAGAACGGCTTGCAAATACGCACGGTGGGTATTTGACTCTGACGGGTTAAATTGCGCGCTCACAGGTTTCCATCCACCATTACAGTCCGGTCGTTTCTCGATCGGTTCATTTACTTTTGATCATTATGCCCTGCTTGCACTGAATAAGCGGTTAACTCTGCCGATTTAGGTGCTTCCGTCCGGTTTTGCCCGGTTTGTGCACTCCGCAGACGTTGAATACGAAGGCAAGCTGTGGTCTATGGGGGCTCTAAAATACGGAGCCATTCACCATGCGCATCATAGTCGGCATTGCCGGGGCCAGCGGCGTTATTTATGGCATCAGATTGCTGGAATACCTAAAAGCCATGCCGGATGTGCAAAGCCATCTGGTGTTGACCAAAACCGCCCGGATGAACATTCCGATCGAGACCGACTGGACCGTCAAAAATGTCGAGGCATTGGCAGATAAAATCTATCATAACAATGATTTGGGTGCCTCCATCGCCAGTGGATCATTTCGTACAGATGGCATGATCGTGGCCGCCTGTGCCATGAAAACCCTTTCCGCCATTGCCAATTCCTATGCCGATGACCTTCTTGTGCGGGCCGCTGATGTGGTTCTCAAGGAACGGCGCCGCCTGGTACTGATGCCCCGCGAAACCCCGCTGCACGCTGGGCATTGCGAATTGCTGAGCAAGGTTTGTGCGCTGGGGGCTATTGTCGCACCGCCCATGCCGGCCATGTATATTCGTCCGCAAAGTGTGGATGATCTGGTGGATCATGCGGTGGGGCGGATATTAGACCAGTTTGATCTGGAAGCCCCGGATATGCAGCGTTGGGACGGCATCGCCAGCGCCCGCAGGCGAGTAGACAATGCATAAAGCGTCGGCTCCCTGTTCATCGGACTTATCCATGACGGCCTTGGCTCTGCCGGGCCTTGTGGTCATTTCCCCAAAATATATCGGAGATGATCGCGGGTATTTCAGCGAAACCTATAACCAGCGCGCCTTTGCTGATCTTGGCCTGAAAACGCCGCTGATACAGGACAATCAATCGCTTTCTGCGCAAAAAGGCACGCTGCGCGGGCTGCATTTTCAAACTGCACCCCATGCACAGGTCAAGCTGTTACGGGTCTTGCGCGGCGCCATCTATGATGTCTGCGTTGATATTCGCCATGGCTCGCCAACCTTTGGCCAGTATGCCGGTGTAATGTTAAGTGCGCAAAACAGGCAGCAGCTTTGGGTGCCCGAAGGCTTTGCTCACGGGTTTTGTACGCTGGAACCCGATACCGAGGTGCTCTACAAGGTCTCGGCCTATTACGCCCCGTACCATGATAAGGGGCTGGCCTGGGACGATCCGGCACTGGGCATAGACTGGCCGCTGGACGCGGGATGTGCGCCGGTACTGTCGGCTAAGGATCGCCTGCACCCCAAACTGGCTGATCTGCCGGCTTATTTTGATTATACACCAAACGTCTCATGAGCCTTGGCGCGCCGCTTTTGGTCATTGGCCGCACGGGACAACTGGCCCGGGCACTGGTGCAGGCCGGGGGAAACCGCGTTACGGCCCTTGGACGCCCGGCGGTCGATCTTACCAATACAGACAGCATAAAGGCTGCGTTGGCGCAGTATCGGCCCGCTTTGGTGATCAATGCGGCGGCCTATACGGCGGTGGATGCCGCCGAAAAGGACGAGATGGCAGCGAAGGCGCTAAACACCACTGGCCCGGGTAATTTGGCTGCTTTATGTGCAGAACAAAATGTGCCGCTGATCCATATTTCCACCGACTATGTTTTTGATGGCACCCGCAATGGACCCTATCGGGAAGGCGATACACCATCGCCTTTGGGGGTCTATGGGCGCACCAAAAGAGCCGGAGAAGAGGCCGTTCGCCTGCATAATTCACGGCACATCATTGTGCGTACCGCCTGGGTACATAGCTCCATTGGCAAAAACTTTGTCAAAACCATGCTGGATCTGGCGCGCGATCGCGATGATATCCGTGTGGTGGCTGACCAATATGGCAATCCTACTTATGCGCCCCATCTGGCGGCGGCATTATTGCAAATGGCAACACATATCCTCGGCAATGAGGACTTTACCGGCTGGGGCATTTATCATCTTGCCGGGACCGGCCGAACCAACTGGGCAGACTTTGCTAAAGAGGTCTTTGCAATCTCGGCCACGCTGGGTGGCCCCCATGCGGGCGTAACCCCCATCCCCAGTACCGATTACCCAACTCCGGCACCGCGCCCGGCCAATTCCTGCCTGCACTGTGACAAGGCTCATAAAGCCTTTGGCATTGCCATGGCAGACTGGCACGAAGGGGCAAAAGCCTGTGTAGAGGCCCTGTTGGCACAGGCCTAAATTCCCCCATTGTATCGCGTCGCTCCTAATAGGGGACAACCCCGGTTTATCCCCGCGATTTCAGGGGCAGTGAGGGGTAAATGAGGGTCGTTTCAGGGGCGATTTGCGCGCATTTAGGGGCATTTTAGGGGTAAAGGCAGGGTGGCCGAGGGGTAAGAGGTGTCCCCCTTTTCCCCTTGCATGCGCTATGCGGGGGATAACCCTCAGCCGCTTCTCTTCGTGTCATCCCGGGCGAAGACCCGGGATCCATGATGAAAACCAGCGTGTTTTGACCGTCCGTATGGGCCCCGGATCAAGTCCGGGGTGACACAAGTGTTTTAGGATGAGGGGGGCGAATTTATCTCACATCGGCCTTGATGACCGTACATTTCTTGCAAAGCTGAAGGTGGGCGTTTATGCACAGCCAACAGATGAGGGACAAGTATGGCGATTTTTGAACTGGATGGCATATCGGCCATCACGCCCCCAAAGGGGCAATACTGGGTGGCCCCCAATGCCAATCTGATTGGCAAGATCGAGCTTAAATCCGAGGCTTCGGTCTGGTTTAATGTGGTGGCCCGCGGCGATAATGAACTGATCCGTATTGGGGCGCGTTCCAATGTTCAGGACGGCAGTGTGATGCACACGGATATGGGGTTCCCGCTTACCATTGGGGACGATGTAACCATCGGGCATATGGCCATGCTGCATGGCTGTACCATTGGCAATACCACCCTGATTGGTATTGGCGCGACGGTGTTGAACGGGGCGCGCATTGGCCATAATTCGCTGGTCGGGGCTCATGCGCTGGTTACCGAGGGCAAGGAATTTCCGGATAATTCCCTGATTGTCGGCACCCCGGCCCGGGTGGTGCGTACCCTGGGGGATGATGATGTGGCCATGTTGAAGGCATCGGCGGATCATTATGTGCAAAACTGGAAACGCTATGCGGCGGGCCTGAAAGAAACTTCATAGGCCGCGCATCATCAACCCATACAGTGCCAATCGATAGGCAAGGCTTGCTGTTGCCGTAATCCAGAGGCGTTTGCCCATCACCCAGCCGGTGGACACGCCCAAGACGGCGGCCAGTACGGAAATGCTCACAAAGCC
>WFTT01000088.1 GCA_015485335.1 Robiginitomaculum sp. | reverse complement strand
CCGGGGCCGGTGGCGGCGGGTTTGGCCCCGGGCGGGGTGTCCGCGCCGGTCTCTGCCGGGGCGGGGCCGGGCTGAACGGTTAACGCGATGGCTTTGCCATCCAGTGTCAAAATGCCCTCTATGGGGGCATTCAGGCCCCGTTTGGCGCGAAAGCCGGGCTTGGTCCACAGGGTAAATCCATTGGCCCCGCGGGACAATAATTGTGGTTCCGCATGGCGCACCGCGCCAGTGTCCACAGGGAAAAAGTAAGCGGTTTTGGCTTTGCCCAGGCTCGGTCCGGCAAAGCTGTAGGTCAGGGTTTCGCCCTTAAGGGTCGCGCCGGTGGTGATGCTGTCATCAGGTTTGGCGGTTTCGGCCAAAGCCTTTTGGGCGATTTTTTGCCATGGTGAGTTGGCAATGGTGGTGGGGCCGGTTTGCACACTGAAAGAAAACTGCCCGTCTTCGGGGATGCAGATATCTTCGCAGACCAGCCAGGTGATATGGGCGGAAAAATTCAAAGTCTGCCCGGCGGGCAGATCAGCGGAGGTTTGGATCGGGACGATGTATACCGCCTCGTCCTTATAGCCATAATTGATCAGGGGGCCGAGGGCGATGGTTTGCGGCACCGGCCAGATGATGTCTCCCGCGGTGACGCCTTGGGGCAGGGTCCAATTGATCCGTGTCGGCTCGCCCGCATCACCGGGGTTCAACCAATAGGTGTGCCAGTGCTTGCGTATGTCCATTTTAAGGACAGCATTAAAGCTGTCCCCCGGGGCGATGGTGGTAACATCGGCCTCCAACTCGGCGGCGACATTATCAGTTTTGGCGGTGCTGGCATCGGCAGGCCCATTGCCCAGAAGGATAAGGGCAAGGGCAAAAAGGGGGGCCAGAAAACTACGCATGGGGTATGCTCCAAAACTATCGCTAATGGCCCTATAGCGCTTATACGTTAACATAGGCAGTGCCCCTCGCGTAGTTGTGACGAGGTTGTGTTCAGGTCTTTGCCAATTCACCGGCCAAAGCGCGCTCGATCAGGGAAATGGTTTCGTCCACCCCGTAAATGGCAATGAAGGAGCCAAAGCGCGGCCCCTGTTTTTGACCCAGCAGCACTTCGTAAAGGGCACCAAACCAGGCGCGCAGGGGTTCAAATTCATGATCCTTGCCCACGGCAAAGACCAGGTTTTGCAACTCTTTGGCGTCGGTTTCGCTGGTGTTTTCGCGTAATCGTGTGGCCAGATCGGATAACGCGGCGTGCTCTTTATCATCCGGTGCGCGATAGGTTTTATGGGGTTTTACAAAGTCCTGATAATACCGAATGGCATAGCCCACCAGACGATCCAGCAGGGGATGCGTATCGGCCGAGGCCTCAGGCGCATAGCGCGAAATAAAGCCCCACAGGGTTTCTTTGTCGGCGGCATTGGCGGCGCTGACCAGATTAAGAAGCAGTGCAAAGGTGACCGGCATATCCACCGCGGGCACATCGCCTTCATGGATGTGCCAGACCGGATTGCCCATTTTCTGGGCCTCATCCTGCGAAGGAAAAGCGGCCAGATGTTGCAGATATTCATCCACGGTTTTGGGGATCACATCGAAATACAGCTTTTTGGCCACCCGGGGCTTTTGAAATTGATATAGCGAGAGACTTTCGGCGGGGGCGTAGGCCAGCCATTCTTCGACCGAAATGCCATTGCCCTTGGACTTGGAGATCTTCTCGCCTTTTTCGTCCAGGAACAGCTCGTATACATATTGGGTGGGGGGGCGCACCCCCAGAATTTTACAGATTTTGGAATAGATCGGCGCATTGTCCTGATGGTCCTTGCCGAACATTTCAAAATCCACGCCCAGCGCCGCCCAGCGCATGCCAAAATCCGGCTTCCATTGCAATTTGGCATGGCCGCCAGTGACCGGAATGGTGGTTTCGGTGCCGTCTTCATCCTCAAAGGTGATGGTGCCGGCCTGCGCATCCACGCTTTTCATTGGTACATACAGCACCTTGCCGGTTTTGGGCGAGATGGGTAAAAACGGGCTGTAGGTGGCCTGGCGCTCGGCGCCCAATGTGGGCAGCATTACCGCCATGATCTCATCAAATTTTTCCAGCGCTTTTCGTAGCATGGCGTCATAGGCACCGGATTTATAAAGCTCGGTCGCCGAGAGAAATTCATACTCAAAACCAAAGCCATCCAGAAAGGCACGCAGGCGCGCATTGTTGTGGTGCGCAAAGCTTTCATATTCATTGGAAAACGGGTCTGGCACCGCGCTTAGGGGTTTGCCCAAATGGGTGGCCAGCGTTTCCTGATTGGGCACATTGGAGGGAATTTTACGCATCCCGTCCATATCGTCCGAGACACAGATCATCCGGGTTGGAATTTCATGATTGGTCAGCACATGAAAGGCATGGCGCACCATGGAGGTGCGCACCACTTCGCCAAAGGTGCCGATATGGGGCAGGCCCGACGGGCCATAACCGGTTTCAAACACCACCGGACCGTCTTTGGGCTTGCCGGCCTTCTCCATTTGCTCAAGGCGTTTATAGAGGGCGCGAGCCTGTTCAAAGGGCCAGGCCTTGGCGGAAAGGGCAAGTTCGTTCAGCTGCGTCATGACGATCTCCAAAAGTCATGCGCTGGGTACCATGCCGCGCGGCCCGGTCAAGCGCCGGGGCCTAATTATGACATTCGCCAAAACGGGCATTTTCTTGCGCCAGGGCTTGTGCCAATGGCGGCAAGCCCATTTGGGCGCGTCTTTCGTCCACCCGCTCCGGGTCTTCGGTGACATCGGCAACCCAGCGGCCCTCCTCGCACAGGGACTTGGTGCCATAACGCTGTGGCTTGCCGCGCGCCCGCGCCACAATGTCATAAAGGTGTGCATAACGGCGGCCATCAAACTGGCCGGCCAAGGCCCGTGGTTCAATCGCGGCCAGTACCTGTTCCTGGAAATCCAGATCATGATTGGCATGCAGCACAATCAGCCAGGCATCCTGTTCGGCGGCGCGGCCGATTTTATCGACATCAAACCATGTTTCGCCGTTCAGCAGTCTTTTCAATTCCGCTAAATGTTCGGCATCCATTTGATCAACAAAGACGCCGGCATGTAACAGTACCAGCATGGCCTGTGCAGAGGGAATGCCTTCCTGATTGCGGGTTTGTTTTTCAAATAGCGCCCGGGCAGCCCGGTCCTTCGCGGCCATTTCCCCCAGTTTACCCACAATATAATCAATACTCTGAACATTGTGGGTAAAGGCCTTCATAGAGTTCGTTGCGGCCTTTTGGGCGCTTTGCCATTCCTGTAACGTGTTCGCCAGCCGGGCCGCGATAATGCCCTGTCCGACACGTTCGCGTAAGATCCGAAGACGGCCGCTGTCAGTCGGTGATGAATCCTCGACCCATTGTGCCAGATCTTCAAATGCTTTTTTGCCGGCATCACCCTTGGCATACAACAATGCACCGTAATCAAACTGGGCGGCGTCTTCCATGGTCATGCCCGTCGGCGCAAGACGTTCATTAATTTGCAAAAATGACTGCTGTTCGGCATCTTCGCCCTGGTGGGGTTTGTCGGCTTCGTGATTGGGGTTTGTATATTCCCAATAATTTTTGGCCGCATTGGCACGTTCAATCCCGGCCTGTATTGCCGGGTCATCCATGGCACCAAGCCGGGACAGGGCGGCCTGGCCAGGTTTGCCAAGTTCGAATTTCAAAAAGCCAAAATCAAAATCGGCGGCAGACACCTTGCCGCTGATCAGGCGGGCCTCCTGATTGCGGGCCGAAAGCGCAATGGGGTCCAGCACCGGCGTATGGATCAATACCAGAGTGGCAATCCAGACTAGGGTCATGGCGGTGTTTAATTTGGCCACCGGGGGCATCCAGGTGGATAGTCTTTTGGCAAAAAACTCACTGATCAGGCCTGCCAGTAATAACACCGTATAGGCCGCCGTCAGTGTCAGTGCGATCAGGGCAATGGTGCGCGGTGGGGTAAGGCCATAGGTCTGTACCCGCATCCACAAGGCGGCGGCCGCCGACAGGGTATAAATGGGCAATATGGCCAGTGCCAGCCAGGTGGAAAGGCGCAGCCAGCGCGGCGGCTTTTCATGGCCATCCTGATAGACACCATTAAAAATCAGCTCGGACGCCAATGCCAATGCCAGTAACAAACCCGTTGGAGTCAAAGGTACCTTTTCAAGATTGGCGACCCCGCCCCCAAGAATGCCAATTGCAAAAACCAGCGAAAAAAGTGCCGCCAGCGGCAGGCCGATCCGACAGCCGATCAGCAAGATACTGCGTACCGCCTCGCCCAGCCGGATATTGTTGCGCGCCAGACCACCTGCCAGTGCGGCAGCAGCACCGCCAAGGGGCAGCAAAAAGGAGGGACTGTGAGTAATGTTGGCCGCCCAGGTCATGCCAAAGGATTTGAATGCCGCGCCCCAAAGCGCCACAAAGGCGACCGCCGCCAGGCCTACCGCTACGGCAATAATGGCATCGGCCAGTATGGAAGCCCCTGCTTGCCATAAGGCCTTATAGGGCCAGAAAAGGGTGTGTTCCCTGAGGCTGGCGCGCGCAAAGGCGCTCAGCAAAAAGCCCAGTAATGGTCCTCCCAGCCCAATCCAGAAGACCAGGGGCGCATCATTGGCATTGGCCGTGTTGGTAATGCTTAACCAGGTCAGGAAAGCCAACAGGGCGGCCTGTGCCAGGATCAAAATCAGCCGGGCCGGCAAAGACTGGCGACGCCATAACAGCGTCGTGCCGGCAGCAAAGGTCATGATAAAGGCAATGAGAGGTGCCTGCAGGGTTTCGACAATAAAACCCTCGTCCAGGGCCAGCTTTAAGGCGATGCCGGATAGGGCGCCAATAATGGCCAGTACCAGATAATCCAGCCCGGTAAACGGGTTCTGGTTTTTTTGTGAAACAGTTGCGGCGTCGGCATTGGCCGGTGCAGGCGCAGTCATGGCAATCCCCCTTTATTGTCCTCAGTATAACCAACACAAAGGCGTTCGTCATGAGGCCATACGGGGTCATTTTGGCCATAATGATTATTTGCGGTCAGCCAAAGGCTATTCCTTGCTGCGTTTTCGCTTGTCTTTGAGAGCATTTTTGACTTGTTTGCCAAAATGGCGGTCCCGGCTTCGGCGCTCGATCTGGGTGGAGGTGTTAAACGCTTCTTCGGCTGCCAGTTTTTTCCAGCGCTTATAGCGCTCGGCATCCAGATCGCCATTTTCCAATGCGGCCAAAACTGCACATCCCGGTTCACTTTCGTGTTGGCAGTCATTGAATTTACACTGGCTTTGCAGGTCAAGAATATCAGCAAAAACCGTCTCAATACCGGCTTTTACATCGGTCAATTGCAATTCACGCATGCCCGGCGTGTCCATGACCCAGCCACCGCCCGGCAGGCGGTACAAGGTACGCCCCGACGTGGTGTGCCGCCCTTTGGCATCGTCTTCGCGAATGCCCTGTGTGGTGATTTTCCGGGTGCCGGACAAGGTGTTGACCAATGTGGATTTACCAACCCCGGACGAGCCGATCATGGCCACAGTCTGTCCCTTTGCGCACCAGGGGGCCAGATGATCCGTGCATTGCGGATCACGGGCATTTAAGGCCTCGACCATCAGGCCCGGCAGCAATTTTGCCGCCGCCTGTACATAGTCTTGCGCATTATCCACCAGATCGACCTTGGTGATGATGATCACCGGGGTGACATCGGCCTCGCGGGCCATCACCAGATACCGCTCCAGCCGGGCGATGTTAAAATCCTGATTGCAGGAGGTGACGATAAACAAAGTATCAATGTTGGCGGCGATGAGCTGTGACTTGTTCTGGGTGCCGGCGGCCCGGCGTTGGAACAGACTTTTGCGTTGCAGGCGCCGATAGGGGCGCAAGGTGTCCGGGTCCAGCAACAGCCAGTCACCGACGGTGGCATTGTCCGGTTCGCCGGCTTCATCCAGAAAATAGGGGGGGATTTTTCGGGCAAGGCCGGGGCCGGCAACCTCCAGCGCATTGCGGTGTACCGCCATAACCCGCGCCGCCACGGCCCGGTGAAGATCATCCGGATCAAGTTGAACGCTGAAAAAAGAATTCCAGCCAAATTCAGCCAGATCGTCTAGATGAATTGTCATGAATCCTGACCCTGCCTTGCGGGTAAGCAGTCTATGGCCATTCATGGCCGCGAACAAGCACAGCTCGGCTGGATCGGGTGATCGGAATCAGTCTATCAACCGGACAGGAGAGTGATCATGCAGGCTTATCTGGATTTATTGCGCGATGTTTATGACCACGGGGTAGAGCGCGGTGATCGCACCGGCGTAGGAACGCGCGGGGTGTTTGGTCGGCAAATCCGTTTTGATCTGGGGGCTGGCTTTCCGGTGCTGACCACCAAAAAACTGCATCTGAAATCCATCGTGCATGAGCTTTTGTGGTTCCTGCAAGGCAGTACCAATGTGGCGTATCTGCGCGATAACGGTGTGCGTATCTGGGATGACTGGGCCGATGAAGATGGCGAGCTGGGCCCGGTATATGGCAAGCAATGGCGTTCCTGGGCCGCGCCGGACGGGCGCGTAATCGACCAGATCAGCAAGGCCATCACCCAGATTCGTGATAACCCACACTCGCGGCGGATTATTGTTTCGGCCTGGAACCCCGCCGATGTAGACGATATGGCGCTGCCGCCATGCCATTGTTTGTTTCAGTTTTTTGTGGCGGATGGCAAGCTGTCCTGCCAGCTTTACCAGCGCTCGGCCGATATTTTTCTGGGCGTGCCGTTTAATATTGCTTCCTATGCGCTGCTGACTTTGATGATGGCGCAGGTGACGGGGCTACGGCCCGGTGAATTTGTGCACAGTTTTGGCGATCTACATCTTTATCTGAACCATCTGGATCAGGCCAAAGAGCAATTATCACGCACGCCCCAGGCTTTGCCTACGA
This sequence comes from Robiginitomaculum sp., assembly GCA_015485335.1. Lineage (GTDB taxonomy): Bacteria > Pseudomonadota > Alphaproteobacteria > Caulobacterales > Maricaulaceae > Robiginitomaculum_B. Next base: position 61,821 of record WFTT01000088.1, on the reverse strand, counting down.
TGGCCCTGAACCCGGACGTGCATAGTCTTTTTGATTTCACTTATGATGATTTTGAATTGCAAGGCTATGAGCCACAGGCCCATATCGCCGCCAAAGTCGCGGTTTAGCTTTTGCGCCTCTCGGCGCGCCACACCACCCAGGCGACCACCACCGCGCCCACCATTTTGCCGGCAATCGACATGATAACATTGGCAAGGGTGAACGAGCCGGCGCGCAAAAAATTCGCCCCATAGAGAAACGCCACACTGTCGATGGGCGCGGCAATCAGGCTGGAAACAAACACCCGGCGCGAGAGCGGCCATTTGGTAAAGGTAAAGATCGCCCAATCAACCAGTTCGGCAATGGCAAAGGCGGCCCCCGATGCCAGCGCCAATTGCGGTCCGGCCAGCCAGACCGTCAGGACCAGCGCCACCGCCATGGCAAAAAGCACCCGGTGGCCAATCTCGCGCTGGGCAAAGTCGCGCACAACCAGCACCAGACCGGTCACCACTGTTACCGGATTGAATGACCAGCCCGCCATCAGCGTAAAATTGGGGGCCCATGTAAAAGACCAGTTCACCAACGGGATAATGGCGATATAAATCAGGGTCCATTTATAGGCGCCCAGGCGCGTGATAAGAGATGTCATATTGACCCTGTATGTGAGTTCATATCCTAAAGCGCGAAGAGCCTAACCGATGAATGCTCAAGATGAAATCCTTCTCTCGCTGATTGTGGCGCGCGCTCGCAATGGGGTGATTGGTTACCAGGGAAAAATGCCCTGGCGCATTCCGTCCGAGCTGGCTCACTTCAAACGCACAACCCTGGGCAAGCCGGTATTGATGGGGCGAAAGACCTGGGATTCCCTGCACGTGCAACCCCTGCCTGGCCGTGCCAATCTGGTGCTGTCACGAGACCCGACCTTTCAGGCCAAAGGGGCACAGTGTTTTACAGCTTTTGAAGCCATGCGGGCGCACGGGGCGGCCTTGGCCCGAGACGGTGGGGTAAGTGAAATGATAGTAATCGGCGGGGCCATGTTGTATGCGCTGGCCATGCCTTTTGCCCGCCGAATATATCTGACAGAAATTGATGCTGATGTTACAGGCGATGTCCATTTCAAGGATCTGGATGAGGCCAATTGGTCTCTTGATTCAACTCATTGGGGCGCGAGCGAACCGGAAGATGAATTCCCATATAGGCTTAAAGTTTACAATCGCTTGTAAGAGATTTCATAATATTTCTTTTGCCGCCCATGTGGCATATTGGCACTTCAATCACAACGTGCAAGTCACTACTTAATAATTGCAGGAAGAGTTAGAGGAATCTAACAAACTCTATATTCCAAGGATCAAGACGATCCAGCATGCGGCTAGAAATAAATGACAAAGTATGAACATAGTGATTACTTAAAGCATTACCGTTGTTTAATGTGGCGACGGTTATTTCTTAGTCTACTTTACTTAATGAGTTACCGCATTGGTATTATTTTTCTGTTTATGGTTGATAATAGTTCGCAGGTGTTGTTAAAGATCTGTCCGGAGGCTGTGTAATGCTTATTAAAAGATCACTTTCGATATCTGGCCACCGGACCTCTCTGGCGCTGGAGGCCGAATTCTGGTCTGCGCTCATTCTTGCGGCCAGTGAGGAAGACAAATCCTTGGCGGCGCTGGTGGCAGAAATTGATAAAGCCCGCGAGTCCCGACAGGAGAAAAGCGGTCTGGCCAGTGCCATACGGGTGTGGCTGTTCCACCGTTATTCCTCAAAAGTGGTGATGCCCAAGGTTGAGCCACGTTCCAAAGACGTACAATGGTGCGAAAAATGCGGCACCCCTGCTGACGCCTGTGACGAGCCCCATCACATAGCCAAATAATTCAAAACCGGCAAAGGTTGGCCAGCGATAGGTCGTGCCGATAGCTGTGAAATTTCATGCATACTCCCCTTGCTCACGGAGTACCAAACCGCTAGCGTGCGCGCCCAACAAAGGGCCTGCGATTATCAGGCTTTTGGCCGCATTAGCTCAGTTGGTAGAGCACGTCATTCGTAATGACGGGGTCAGGTGTTCGAGTCACCTATGCGGCACCATTTTTTTTTGTTTGTGCTATCGCGACGGCAAGCTTCGCTATATGAGCACTTTTTGTTTGTGCTATCGCGACGGCAAGCTTCGCTATATGAGCACTTATTTGTGTGCAGAATCCCCAAATTGCAGTTCGGCCAGGCGGGCATAAAGACCACCGCGCGCCAGTAGTTCGCTATGGGTACCCTGATCAATAATGCGGCCCTTATCCATGACGATAATGCTATCGGCGCGCAAAATCGTCGCCAACCGGTGGGCAATCACGATGGTGGTACGATCTTTGGATATGGTCTCGAACGCCTGTTGGATGGCGCGTTCATTTTCGGAATCCAACGCGCTGGTGGCTTCGTCCAAGAGCAGGATCGGCGCATTGCGCAATACCGCCCGGGCAATGGCCAGACGTTGGCGTTGGCCACCAGATAGCATGGTGGCGTTTTCGCCCACTGGCGTATCATAGCCCTGAGGCATGGCCATGATGAACTCATGGGCATTGGCGGCCCGGGCCGCGGCGCGGATATCCTCGTCACTGGCCCCGGGTTTGCCAAACCGGATATTGTCCGCCACCGAGCCGGAAAACAGCGGGGCATTTTGTTGCACAATGGAAATGGCGCGGCGCAATTGGGCCGGGCCCAGTTGTTTGATATCCACCCCATCCAGGCTGACCATGCCGGCCTGCGGGTCATAAAAGCGAAGGATTAGTTGAAATATAGTGCTTTTGCCGGCCCCCGATGGCCCTACCAGGGCAATGGTCTGGCGCGGCGCGGCGGTGAAGGAAACCTCTTTCAGGGCGGCAATTTCAGGCCGGGCCGGATAGTAAAAATCAACGTCCGCAAAGGCTAGTTCGCCGCGAATATTGCTCAGGTTTGTGACCGGGCTTTTGGGCCTGGCAATGTCTGGTACGGCGGTCAGCAATTCCATCAATCGTTCAGTGGCCCCGGCGGCACGCATAATCTCGGCATAGGTTTCGGTCATTACCCCCACCCCCATGACGGCGACAAAGGCATACATGACAAACTGTGTCATGGCCCCCGGTGTAATGGCGCCGCTGCGTACCTGCACCGCGCCAAACCACAACACTGCAATCAATCCCGATAACACAAAGGTGGAAATAATGCCGGTCATCAAGGCGCGCACGCGAATGCGCCGCAAGGCGACGCTGAAGGTGTCCTCTACGGCGTGGGCGAAATTGGCCCGTTCCTCGTTCTCGCGGGTAAAGGCCTGCACGGTCTCAATGGCGCGCAGGCTTTCGCTGGCTCGGGCCGAGGCCTCGGCCAGACTGTCCTGACTGGAACGGGAAAGCCGTTGCACACGGCGCCCAAAAAAGAAAATCGGGCCCAGAATGATGGGCCCCACGGCCAGCATTAACAAAGCCAATTTCCAGCTGACAATCACCATCAGGACCAGCGCGCCAACCGTGGTGGCAATGGTGCGCGCCGCCACAGAAATGGACGAGCCAACCACGGTTTGGATAAGCGCGGTATCGGTGGTCAGACGTGATAAAACTTCGCCGGTACGCACATGGGCGTAATAACCGGGACTGAGGGTCAGCAGGTGATCATACACTGTGCGGCGCAGATCGGCGACCACCCGTTCGCCAAGGCGGCTGATGAAATAATATCGCAAGGATGAGGCCAGGCCCAGTAACAGTGCCAAGACCATGCCGGCGGCAAAGTAACCCGCAATCCGGTCGCCAAAGGCAAATTGCGTACAGATGGCCGAGGTGCTGGCCCCGGAGAAGCCACAATCCACCACCAGCCGAAAGGCGGCGGGTAATAACAGGGTCAATCCCGATGCCAGGATCAGAAAAATGACAAAGGCTATCAACAGGCCGGGGTATTTCAGGATAAACGGGAACAATCGGCGCAGGGGTTTGGCCGTTCGCGCCTTGGCCCGGTGCTCTCGATCCTGTTCCAGCTCGGCGGCAAAGGACGATCCACGATCCACATCGACCTGGGCGCGCGGCACGTCTTGATGGGTTTCGCCTGCGCGATCCTGCGTCATGGGGGTTCTCTTGGGCTCGTTAATGGATGAAGGCTAGTCTTCACTCACACCTTTTGCCTTGATATTCAAGGCATGAAGGGAGCCGGCGAATTCGTCATCCAATTGGCCCATCACGGCCCGGTGGATGGCAAGGCGGTTTAGCCCGTTAAAGGCGCTGGAGGTGATTTCGACCTCGAAATGGGTTTGACCGCCGGGCCGGGCCCCCGCATGACCCGCATGTTGGTGCGATACATCGCGCACAATCAGGCTTTGCGGCGCAAAGGCCTTACGTAATTTTGTCTCAATTGCTGCTGCCATCGCACTCATATGTGTTTTGCCCCATAGACGTTTGTAAAAGCTCTTTGATAATATGGGGGCATGGATGATGATTTTGAATACGAGCCCAAGCTTTTTGACATACGGGTCAAACCGCCGGGCAAGGACGACGCCAAGAAAGGCGAGCGTGAGTGCGAGTGGGATGGATGTGTCACCAAGGGCGATTGCAAGGCTCCGCAATCCCCGGACAAGATCAACGAGTTTTTTTACTTTTGTAAAAAACACGCCGCCCAGTACAATAAAACCTGGAACTTTTTCCATGGCATGAGCGATGGCGCCGTGCGCGCTTATCAGGCCGACCAGGCCACCGGCAATCGCCCGACCTGGAACATGAACCGTAATCTGGATGGCAAGGGGGTGCACGCCAAGGGCGCGCGCTTTACCGATACATTTGGCATTATGGGTGAAAAGGTTTCTGCTGAGGTGGATGCGCCCAAACGCCGTCTTGGGCGTTTGCAAAGCTTGGCCATGGATACGCTGGGCCTTGAATATGATTCGAGCCCAAAGATTGTGCGCGCCCGGTATCTGAAGCTGGTCAAACAATTTCACCCTGATGCCAATAAGGGCGATCGCTCTACCGAAGAGCGCCTGCAACAGGTGATTCGCGCCTATCAGGTTCTGAAAACGTCACGCTTGGCTTGAAGCCAACCTAATGCTGGCGCATAGAGGGCGCTATACACAAAACGAGTAATCATTATGTCTGAACACGATCCCGCATTTCCGATCTGGGCCCCTGATACCGAAGTCAGCGTCGCCGATACCTTTGGCTTTGACAGCAAGGACAAGGTACCTGCCTTTTCCACACCTAATGAATATGTCCCGGATATGGATCCGGCCTATAAATTTGATCCCCTGACCACACGGGCGATCTTGGCGGGCTTTTCCCATAACCGGCGGGTAATGGTCCAAGGCTATCACGGTACCGGCAAATCCACCCATATCGAACAGGTGGCAGCCAGGCTGAATTGGCCCATGGTGCGGGTTAATCTGGACAGCCATATCAGCCGGATTGATTTGGTGGGCAAGGACGCCATCGTGCTCAAAGACGGCCAGCAAGTGACCGAATTTCGCGAAGGCCTTCTCCCATGGGCATTACAGCGCCCGGTGGCTTTGGTGTTTGATGAATATGATGCCGGTCGCCCCGACGTGATGTTTGTGATCCAGCGCGTGCTGGAGGTCTCGGGCAAGCTGACCTTGCTGGACCAGAACAAGGTGATCCGCGCCAACCCGCATTTTCGCCTGTTCGCCACCACCAACACCGTGGGCCTTGGCGATGCGACCGGTCTGTATCATGGCACGCAACAGCTCAATCAGGGGCAGATGGACCGCTGGTCGATCGTCGCCACGCTGAATTATCTGGACCATGATGTCGAAGAAGAGATTATTCTGGCTAAAATGCCGGGCATGCAAACCCCCGAAGGCAAAGAGATCATCAAGGCCATGGTGCGGGTTGCCGATATGACCCGTAATGCCTTTATGAATGGCGATATTTCCACCGTCATGAGCCCGCGTACGGTGCTGACCTGGGCGGAAAATACGCAAATCTTTGATGGAGATACCGCCGAGGCCTTCCGTCTGACGTTCCTGAACAAGTGCGATGAAATGGAACGCCCGGTGATTTCCGAATTTTACCAGCGCGCCTTTGCCGCGGACCTGCCCGAAAGCGCCGCCCGCGTACAAGTTGCCTAAGGGCACAGCATGACGACACGCGAATCCCGCACCGATACGTTCAAGCGCGCTTTGGGGGCCACCACCCGGGCGCTGTCGGGCAAGCGTGCGCTGGATGTGCGTTTTGGTGGTGAACAGGCAGCAGTTGTCGAGGACGCGATCATGCTGCCGGTACCGGCGGCCAAGCCCAGCGCCCGGGCCATTGCCTCGGCCCGTGGCAAGGCCGATGCGCTGGCTTTGCGTCTGGCCCATCATAATGCCAAAACCCATGCGCGATTGTCGCCGGGCAATGCCCAGGGCCGCGAAGTTTTTGAGGCGCTGGAACAGGTGCGATGCGAGGCACTGGGGGCCAGTGCCTTGAAAGGCGCCGGCGAAAACATGCAAATGGCGCTGGCCGAGCGCTGTGCCAAACGCGGTTTTGCCAATGTGAATGAGCGCGAAGCCGCCCCCTTGGCCGAGGCGGTGGCGCTGATTGCGCGTGAACATATTACCGGCGTGCCGGCCCCCAAGGAAGCCGAAGGGTTGTTGGCATTATGGCGTGGCGAAATTGAGGAAAAGGGCCGGGCGGCGCTGGCCGAATTGCATACCGGTCTGGAGGACCAGAGTGCCTTTGCGGAACTGGCCAAGGTCTTGCTGGATGATCTTGATCTGGGCGATATGCAATCTCTGCCCGAACAAAAGGAAGAGGAAGAAAAATCCGAAGAGGGCGAAGGCAATCCCAGCGCCCAGGATGGCGAGGAAAACCCCGGCGAAGGCGAAGACACCACCCCCGATGGGGCCACCGATCAGGGGGAGGGGGATGAATCAGAACAACAGGCCGAACTGCTGGACGATGAAAGTGATGTCGGCGATACCCAGGATGGGGCCGGCGAGGATTTGCCGGTGCGTCCCAATTACCAGCCCATGGGCGGCGATGGGGCGCGTTATCATGTGTTTACCACCAAGCACGACGAAGAAGTGCGCGCTGAGGATCTGTGCGAAACGCCAGAGCTAACACGCCTGCGTGGTTATCTGGATCGCCAGCTCGACAAACTGCGCGGTGCGGTGGCGCGCCTGGCCAATAAATTGCAACGCCGCCTGATGGCACAGCAACAGCGCTCGTGGATTTTTGATCTGGAAGAAGGGGTACTGGACCCGGCGCGCCTGACCCGGGTGATTACCGACCCGCTGGCGCCCTTGTCGTTCAAGGAAGAAACCGAGACCGATTTTCGCGACACCGTGGTGACGCTACTCCTTGATAATTCCGGCTCCATGCGTGGCCGCCCCATCATGATTGCCGCGCTGACGGCGGACATATTGGCCCGCACGCTGGAGCGGTGCGGTGTGAAGGTGGAAATCCTGGGCTTTACCACCCGCGCCTGGAAGGGCGGTCAGTCCAAGGAAGACTGGTTGGCCGCTGGCAAGCCACTAAACCCCGGCCGACTGAACGATCTGCGTCATATTATTTACAAGGCCGCCGATGTACCCATGCGCCGGGCCAAGAACAATCTGGGCCTGATGATGCGCGAAGGCCTCTTGAAAGAAAATATCGACGGCGAGGCGCTGCTCTGGGCGCATACGCGGCTTCAGGCCCGGCCCGAGGCGCGCCGGATTTTGATGGTGATCTCCGATGGAGCGCCGGTGGATGACACCACCCAGTCCCATAATCCCGGCGGGTATCTGGAGGCGCATTTACGCGAAGTGATCCACGAGATTGAAAATTATTCCGATGTTCAATTGATCGCCATCGGCATTGGCCACGATGTCACCCGCTGGTATTCCCGTGCGGTGACGCTAACCGATGCGGAACAGCTGGGCGGTGCCATCACCGAACAACTGGCCGCGCTATTTGATGAAAAACCGGTCGAGCCGCGCCGGCGGCGGGCTGCTCCTTCTGCCTAGGGGAGAAGGTCGGGATGAGAGGGTGTGAAGAAAAACAAGACTGGATCACCCGGGTAAGCCGGGTGATGACACGGCGAAAACCTTTTTGGTATTCATCCATCCTTCGAGGGCGCTTCGCGCCACCTCAGGATGAGGCTGGTGTACGTACTTTTTCTCTTTATCCTTCGACAAGCTCAGGATGAGGTTTCAATAAAATAACATCCTCATCCTGAGGTGCGAGGCAAAGCCGAGCCTCGAAGGATGTAGAAACCCAAGGGCTTCTCTTTATTTCTCGGCCTTAAATACCACGTCGCCATCGACCACGGTCATGACGATTTTGGTGCTCAGAATATCCATTTCGGGGATGGTCATGATGTCATCGGCAAAGACAGTGAAATCGGCGCGCTTGCCGGGCTCGATGGTGCCTAGCTCATCTTCGCGAAACGAGGCATAGGCCGGCCAGATGGTAAACATTTTTAACGCCGTTACCCGGTCTACGGCTTCTTCGGGGTGCCAGTCCTTGCCCTGATAGCCTTTCAGGTCATGGCGCGAAACCGCGGCGTAAAATTCGATTCGCGGATCGCCGCGCTCCACCGGGGCATCCGAGCCACCGGGAACAATAGAGCCAGCCTTGATCAGGGAGTGCCATGCATAGGCGCCTTTCAGGCGGTCTTTGCCTACGCGGGCGCGGGCAAAGTGCAGATCACCAATGGCGTGGCTTGGCTGCATAGAGGGGATCACCCCCAGTTCGGCAAAACGGGGAATATCGGCCGGGTTGATCATCTGTGAATGCTCAATCCGCCAGCGAGGCTTGGCGATACGGCGCTCTTCTACGGGCACGTCATTAAAGGCCGCTTCCATCCAGCCCAGCACTTCGCGATTGGCCCGATCGCCAATGGCATGGACACAGATCTGTACCCCGTCGCGAAGGGCGCGCGCCATCAGGGTGCGGGTTTCTTCGGGGCCACGCATCATCAGGCCAGAGGTTTCCGGCTCGTCATTGTAGGGGGCCAGCATGGCTGCCCCGCGAGAGCCCAGGGCCCCGTCGGCATATATTTTTACGGCCCGGGTGATGGCCCGGTCGTCCCCGGCACGCCGTGGCCCCTTGGCCAACAGACGCATGACATTTTCATCCACCGCATTATAGACCCGCAAGGGCAGTTCGCCTTGATCGGCCATATTTTCCAGCAATTGCACATCGTCGGCATTTACCGACATATTGTGCACCCCTGTCCAGCCATAGGCGTTCATTACCTTGGCCCCCATCATCAGGGCGGGGCGACGCTCATCGCCTTTCAAATCTGCAGCCAACTGGGCCACCAGATTCATGGCATTATCAATCAACATCCCGGTGGGCATGCCTTCTTCGTCGCGCTCGATACGGCCACCATCCACTTCGGGGGTATCCGGACCAACCCCAGAGGCTTCCAGGGCCTTGCTGGAAGCAACCAGCGCATGACCATCGGCGCGGCGCAGCAATACGATGCGCCCAGGCGCAGCCCGGTCCAGATCAAAACGGTTGGGAAAGCGCCCCTCTACCCAGCCGGTTTCAATCCATCCACGCCCGATAATGGCACCGGTGGTTTGACGTTTGGCCTCGGCGGCAAGGCGCTGTACCAGGGCTTCCAGTGAAGGTGTGCCTTCCAGATTAAGCGTGGTTTCGCGCCGTCCAATCCCATAAAGGTGCGCATGGGCATCGGTAAAGCCGGGGTAAAGATGCGCCCCTTCCAGATTGATTTTTTCGGTGACCTGATAATGGTTGGCCCCCTGCTGAGAGCCGGCAAAAACAATACGGCCATTTGTGACCACCACGGCCTCGACCGTGGGTTCGCCGTCCAGACCCGTATGTATGGTGCCATTGCTGTAGAGCGTGTCGGCCGCTTCCTTGGCATTGCACCCGCTGAGTACCAGCGCAAAAAGAGAAATTAATAGATATCTGTACATGACGCACCCCACGCTTTGCCCCATCTTACGCCCATCTGGCGCAATAAAAAAGGCGGCCCCGTTGGACCGCCTTAAAAACCTGATAACCGCACCGGATTTAGGCGCTGGCTTCTGCATTTTCTGCCAGTTTCTTTTTCAGTTCTTTTTTGATTTTCAGGGCATTGGCCGACAGCTTGTCGTCTTTTGCCTTGACCAGAAACCCGTCCAGGCCGCCATTATGATCAACCGAACGCAAAGCCGCCGCGGTGATGCGGAACTTGTAGGAACGACCCAGTGCTTCGGAGCTGAGGGTTACTTTGCACAGGTTTGGCAAAAAGCGCCGACGGGTGCGGTTGTTCGCATGGCTAACATTATTGCCGGTCATAACACCAGTGCCGGTCAGTTCACAGCATCGCGCCATTGTCTTAATCCTTATATCTCTTGAGTGCAGGACGGTAGAGTCCGCGCAAGGCGCGTCAGATACAAAAGGCTATGCCTTCCGTCAAGCACTGTTACAGGCTTTAGGCAGGCATATGCCATATAATATGCGATCAGGGGGTTCGTTTACATGCATTACCAAGTGACGATTGACCTTGAGACAGAAAATCAATCCGATAATGTGCGCTAAAGTCATCGCAGGAAATTTTTTATGACAACCCCTGATCTTAGTGCCGCGCTTGGCCCGACCAATACCGGCAAAACCTATTTGGCGGTGACCCGCATGCTGGCCCATGCCGATGGGGTGATTGGTCTGCCTTTGCGCCTTTTGGCGCGCGAGGTTTATGACCGCATTGTACGCGAAAAAGGCGTTGAACAAGCCGCCCTGGTCACGGGCGAGGAACGCATCGTACCCAAGAGTGCACGTTATTTTGCCTGCACAGCCGAGGCCATGCCGACGCATTTTCGCGGCCGCCCGTTTTGTTTTATGGCCATTGACGAAGTGCAGTTGTGTGCCGATCCCGAACGGGGCCATGTGTTCACCAACCATCTGCTGCACAGCCGGGGCAGTGAAGAAACCCTGGTGCTGGGGGCCGCCACCATGCGCGGCGTGCTAAATGGTCTGACCAATGCAGATCAGATCGAACCCCGGGAACGCTTTTCACAGCTCAGCTGTACCGGGGCCACCAAATTGTCCCGCCTGCCCAGGCGTAGCGCGGTGATCGCGTTTTCAGCCGAGGATGTTTACGCCATAGCCGAACTGTTACGTCGCCGCCATGGCGGTGCCGCCGTGGTGATGGGTAGTTTAAGCCCGCGCACCCGCAATGCCCAGGCCGAATTGTTTCAGTCTGGCGATGTGGATTATCTGGTGGCCACCGACGCCATTGGCATGGGCCTGAACATGGATGTGGACCATGTGGCCTTTGCCGCTGTGACCAAATTTGATGGCCAGCGTCGCCGGCCTTTACGCGCGGATGAACTGGGCCAGATTGCCGGGCGCGCCGGGCGCTATCAGCGTGATGGCACCTTTGGCACTACCGCCAGTGCGCCACCCTTTGATGATGTCATGGCCCGCCGTCTGGAAGAGCATGACTATGACCGCGTACGTATGCTCTATTGGCGCAACCGGATACTGGATTTTTCAACACCGCAGGCGCTTATCCGCTCTTTGCAGGAACCGGCCCCTCGTGAAGGCCTGGTGCGGGTTAGCCACGCCATTGACGAACAGGTGTTGGGTGTCTTGGCGGAACAACCTGAATTCGCCACCTATTTGGGTACGCCCGACGGGGTGCGGCGTCTGTGGCAGGTATGCCAGATCCCTGATTTTCGCAAAAGCGGGTCCGATGCTCATGCGCGCCTGCTGGGCGATATCTTTGCACAGCTCAGCGGCCCTCGCGGACGGCTGGATGAAGACTGGCTGGCCGGAAAGTTAAAAAGCCTTGATCATTTAAAAGGCGGGGTGGATGCCATTTCCTCACGTCTGGCCCACGTGCGCACCTGGGCGTATTGCACCCATCGTGCCGACTGGGTGGGCGATGCAGTGCATTGGCAGTCCCGCGCCTCAGCGCTGGAAGAGCGCCTGTCGGATGCCTTGCATGATCATCTGTTACAGCGCTTTGTTGACCAGCGGACCTCTGTTCTGGCCCGGGCGCTGAATGCCGGCGAAGAGGCTGATGCAGTGGTGCTGCCGGGGGGCGAGGTCAAGGTGCTGGACCATACCATCGGGCAGTTGGAAGGACTTTCGTTTCGTCCTGGCTCTGCGGCCCGGGATCTGGCGGGCAAGACCCTGCGCATGGTGGCCAGCGCCGGCCTGGCCCCCGAGATCAATCGCCGGCTGGCGGCCATCGAGGCGGCCGGGGACGATGCCTTTATGTTGGATGATGAGGGGGCCATCCAATGGGAGGGGGCGGCCATTGCCCGGCTGAAAGGCGGCAGTGATGCTCTTTTTCCCAAAATTGCTCTGATCGGTGGGCAATTGGGCCATGATGCGGCGCTGAGCAAGGCTGAAGGGCGGGTGCAAAACTGGCTCGATGCCATGGTTGCCCGCGAATTGAAGCCGTTAATGGGGTTGCGGGCCAAGGTAGATGAAGGGGTGATAACGGGCCTTGGTCGCGGGCTGGGCTTTCGCCTGATTGAGGCTATGGGCTCTTTGCCGCGGGCGCAGATTGCCGAGGAGTTGCGCGATCTGGATCAACCCAGTCGTCATTCGCTTCGCCAATGCGGGGTACGCTTTGGGGCCTTTCATGTATTTATGCCAGCCTTGATTAGGCCTGCTCCGGCGCGCCTGCTCTCTTTGTTGTATGTGCTAAATGCAGATGAAAATACCAAGGCATTTTTGCCGCGTCCGGGCCTGACGGCCTATGTCACCCAGGAAGCGGTATCGGCCGAGGCGGCGCGCAAAGCCGGCTATGCGCTTTTTTCGCGCCGTTTGGTGCGCATTGATATTCTGGAGCGGTTGGCCGATCTGATCCGCGAAGCGCAAAAGGCCCACAAGGGCGGTGTTTTTGCGCCCAACGAAGCCATGCTGTCCCTGTTGGGGTGCTCTCATGATGATCTGGCTAAAATCCTGATTGCCCTGAAATACAAGCGCAAGACCAAAATGGATGATGCGGGCAAGGGCGAAACCTGGGCCCCGGCGCGTATGGGTCGTAAAAAACCGGCAAAAAAGAAAAAACCAGCCCCCAAGACCAAGGTTGATCCCAACTCGCCTTTTGCGGTTTTGCAGGCCCTTAAATGAGTGAGGCAACTTGCTCTCTTCGTCTGGATCTGTGGCTGTATCGTACCCGGTTTTTCAAAACCCGCACGCGGGCTACGGCCTTTGCCGCCAAGGGCAAGATACGGATCAGCCGATTTGGTTCGGTCCGTCGGGCAAAAAATGGTGCCGTACAGGTGTTGGCAGATGATATTTTGACCTTTGCCCAAAAACAAAGGATCATCATGATCAAGGTGTTGGCTATGCCCGAACGCCGTGGCCCGGCGGTTGAAGCGGTGCTATGCTATGAACCCCTGGAGGAAAAGCATGTTTGAGGCGATCAAGAAGATTTTTGGCGGTGCATCGGAGAAAGCCGATGAGGTCTGTGATGGTGCCGAGGCGCGCGAATGTGCAATCGCTTTGCTGGTCGAGGCGGCGCTGTCGGACGGGATTTATGCGGATATCGAACAGGATATGATCAAAAATATCATTCGCGAGAGTTTCTCTATGGACGAGGAAGCGGCCTCGGCCCTGCTGGAAGCGGCCGAACTGCGCGCTGAAATGGCGGTGGACCATTATGCCTTTACCAATGTTATCAAAAAGCACATGCCCAAATCCGAACGGGTGGCCCTGATTGGTCAGTTGTGGGATGTGACCTATGCCGATGGTGAGGAAAGCCCGTTTGAAGACAGCCTGATCCGCCGGGTGGCCTCATTGCTGGCGGTTACTGATCATGAACGCGCCGAAGCCAAAAAAGCGTCGCTTGGCCGCAGGGAAGGCGGTTGACAATCTGGCCGGGACGACCACATACAGGCCCGCTTTTTCAATGGAATTTCCAAGATGACCTATATTGTCACCGATGCCTGCATCGCCTGTAAATATACTGATTGTGTCGAAGTCTGCCCGGTGGACTGCTTTTACGAGGGCGAGAACTTTCTCGTCATTCATCCGGACGAGTGTATTGATTGCGGCGTGTGCGAGCCAGAATGCCCGGTAGAGGCTATCAAGCCGGATACCGAAGATGATCCCGATGGCAAATGGCTGGCCCTGAACACCAAATTTGCCGAGATCTGGCCAAACATCACCTTGATGAAGCCGGCACCGCCCGATGCGGACGCCAAAGCCAACGAAACCAACAAGTTTGAAAAGTACTTTTCGGAAAAGCCGGGAGAGGGGGATTAAGCCCTCTGCCGAGGGTTTTGATCAAAGCCTTTGAAAACCCTCATTTTTGTGCTATAAGGTTCGGCATAGGCGTCATCCATGCGGCTATAAACGTATAGGTGTGCGCACTCCGGTAAGCCGGACCGCCAGAACGGAACGAAAATTTAAGGGCACAGAAAACGGGAAAATGTCACCGCAGGGTGGACCGGTTTTGTTTGTGCCAAAATTAATGTGTGAAACAACAGCGAGTGAAGATTACCCATGGCAAAAACCAGTTCTGCTAAAAAATTCAAGATCAATGATTACATCGTTTATCCTGCTCACGGCGTGGGTCGGATTTCCGCTGTTGAGGTCCAGACCGTGGCCGATATGGAACTCGAAGTGTATGTGATCCAGTTCGATCAGGACAAAATGGTCCTGCGGGTGCCGGTGCCGCGCGCCGAAAGCGGCGGTATGCGCGCCCTGTCAGAGCCCAGCATTGTCCAGAATGCCATGAAAACTCTCAAAGGGCGCCCGCGGATCAAGCGTACCATGTGGAGCCGCCGGGCACAGGAATATGAAGCCAAGATCAATTCTGGCGATCTGATTTTTATTGCCGAAGTGGTTCGGGATCTGCACCGTAATGCCGATCAGCCTGAACAATCCTATTCCGAGCGCCAGTTGTACGAATCAGCCATTGACCGCATGGCTCGTGAAGTGGCTGCGGTGGAAAAAATCGAACGCGATGCCGCCTTTGACAAATTATCAAAAACCTTGGTGGCCAAGGCGGTTAGCGCAACTGCTGCTGCTTAGAATCCAGTGATTGTTTCAAATGACCCGGCATTTCACGATGCCGGGTTTTTTGTATCCAGACCCCGGCGTTAGTCTGATAAAATCTCCAGTGCTTCGGGGTGATCCAGATACAAAATGGGGCCGTTCAGAGTACGGATCAGACCGCGCGCCCGCACTGAAACGCCGGATAGCCCGGGCAAATGGATCCCGGCCCGTTCAAAGGCCCGAATATCTTTGGGGGCGATGCTAATGGTAAAGTCCTCTCGCCAGTCGGCACCAAAGTTCAGATATACTCGTTTGCGGACGACGGCGGCATCGACAATGCGCCCCTGTACAATCTGAAACGAGCCGACCGAAGCGCCAACCGTTTGCGGATTACGCACCGCATAATACGCCTCTGCCCAGATGCCACGCCGGGCGGCTCTGGCCTGGTCTTCCATGCGTAATAATGTGGTGGCGTGGGCCTTGTTATCAGGCCAGGTATGCACCCGGGCATACCCTTGTTGGATCATGGCCCCTTGTATCCACACTGGTTTTTCGCCCTGATCTATCTGTGCATAAACCTGTGCTTTGAGGCGGTCATAGCGGTCTGGCGCAGCCTCTTCAAAATGTAAGGGCCGGTCCTGTATCAGAAATGCCAAGGCGTTGCGCGCAGCCTTCGCCAAAGGTTCGGCGTGGATGTCCTGATAAGCCATACGCGGGGCGTCAATGCTGCCAAGGCGCACGGTGCGCCCATCTTGTAAAGTAAAGCTCTGCCCGCTGATTACCCGCGCCACGCGTCCAGGGGAAATCGCTGTTTTCTTCTTTTTTGCCCATGTCGGAACACCACTGGCCAGCGCCATCACACTACCCAGCATGGTGCGTCGCGACATCGGAGTTTTTGATTGCATGCCCATTGCCAATAAGGGTGCACGGGAATGGGGCTTAATTCAACTCTGCCGAACGCCGGCCATTATGGCTTAGGTATCCCAGCCCATATATCGGGAGGTCATGCCGATGGAATCAATGACGCCGTGCAACAGGATAATTGGCCACAAATTGCGCTTGAACACCAAGAACATGGTACCAAAGGACAAGGCGATGGCACCGGTCACAATAAAGCCGCGCAAACCCTGATAATACATGTGCGCATAACCAAACAAAAGCGCCGGCAGGAGAACCGCCAAAACACTGGCCATGGGCAGGCCCTTGAAGGCGGTTTGCAAACGGGTGATCAGAAACCCACGAAAGAACATTTCCTCGCCAAAGGCCGCCGCGGTCCAGACGATGCCCATCCACAGGAGATAATGGGGCAGACTGCCGGCTATATCGCCCCAGCGCTCTTCAATGCCGGCGGGTATTTCGGTCATGAAGGTCAGACCCAGCACTTTGCTGATCAGAAGAATGGGCGCGACCGTGGCTCCAAAGGCCAGAAAAACAAGAAAGGCCTGGGGGATTACCATCAGTTTGGCCTTGATCCCGGGTAGGGGCCGCAGGCCCATTTCTGACCAGCTTAGTCCACGAAAGCGCATATATCCTGTCAGGATAACCAAAACGGTGATGAGCGAAACCGGTCCCGCAAAACGCCAGATGAGCGGGTCCAGAACCCGTTTGAGTATAAGGGCGAAGGCAACAAAGCCGATCACCTCAATCAAGGCAATCAGCTTTTCTGATTTTAGGGTATCGGGCATCATATCTCACAAAAAAAGACGCGCAAACTACACGCTCATATGCTTCTGAGCTTCAATGTGGCACAGGGTGGCAGGGGGGTATTGAACGATTGTGCGCGTTCGGCTCAAGCGAAGTTGGCGGTCCATTGTTTGGGAGTCAGGCCATAGGCCTTTTTGAAGTGGCGGGTAAAATGGCTTTGGTCAGAAAATGTGCAGGCGATGGCCGTTTGTGCAATTGAATTGCCCGAAATCATCATCATCCGTGCCTTGTCCAGCCTTCGCATAACCAGATAGCGGTAGGGGCTGGTGCCAAACATGGCTCTGAAATTTCGTGATAATTCCCAACGATCGCAATCTGAAATGCTTTCCAGCACATCCAGTGTAATTTCTTCATCCATATGATCGTGGATAAATTGCCGGGCCAATTCCGCCGCCTGACTGGCATGGCGTTTCAGTGGTTTCTGATCGTTGGTAATCTGGTCCATAACCATGGCCAGGTCATAGACTGCATCCTGACATTCCAGCGTTTCCAATGGACGATCCAGATTTTCCAGCAAGGGTAAAACCACCGCATACAGTCTGGGGTCCAGCGAAATGCCATCCTTGATAAAGGGCAATGGTTTGCCACCAAGCACACTCTGTATGAGCGAAGGTTCTATATAGAGAGTACGATAGCGAAACCCGGCCTTGGTGCCAGCGCGGCCATCATGCACTTCATCGGGGTGCAGAACAACGACATTACCGGGCAAGGCATTGCGGGTCTCACCCCGGTAATCAAAACATTGCACCCCCTGCATGGTGATGCCGATGGCATAGGTGTCATGACGGTGGGGCGCATAGGCGTTGCCGTTAAAAAATGCCTCCAGTCTATGCACCTGAGGGAGGTAATGCTGTGTGGTTATGGGCAAGGATGAAGGGCCAGATGCCATTAAATCTTTTTGACAAACTCAGATTTTAACTTCATCGCCCCGATGCCCGGGATCTTGCAATCAATATCGTGATCGCCATCCACCAGGCGGATGTTTTTGATCTTGGTGCCAACCTTGACCACCAAAGATGTACCCTTGACCTTCAAATCCTTGATCACGGTAATGGTGTCGCCATCGGCCAGCGGATTGCCATTGGCATCTTTGATGGTCTTGTCGCCTTCTGCCGGGCCAGCGTCGCCGGCGGTCCACTCGTGGGCGCATTCGGGGCAGACCAACAGACTGCCATCTTCATAGGTGTAAATGGATTGGCATTGGGGGCAGGGGGGCAGGTCACTCATGGGGTTCTGTTTCTCTGTTTTTCGGGACGATGGGAGTAGCGCAAGCAAACCCTAAAGTCTATGATCGTAGATCGTACCCGAAATCTTGTTGGCAATGATACGGCTGACGTCAACAGCTTTAATCTACCATTTCATCATGGGCGCAGGATTGAAGGGATGTCTGAAAATTCTATGCACGACTCTTTTTGCCAGATTCTTGTGAAACCCTGCATTGGGAAAGGCCTTTTTCAGCGATTTGATCTTAGTGCTTTTGAGGCCAAATTTGAAAATACCCAAAGAGAAATCAACCAGGTCGCCTTTTCGGAACAATTCAACCAACAAATGGGACTTTTCTGTATAGGGCCTAAATTTATGATGCTCTGTAATCATCAGGCAGATTTCTTCTGACCAGTCTTCTCTGCCAATTCTCCTGAGATAGGCAAGGGCAGGGGGAAGGGAGGGCGGAATATAATCCAGCGTGTTTTCAATCCAGATGCCAAGGTCATGAAAGGCGCCGGCAATCATTATTTTATGTCGGTCTTCTTCGCTGCAGTCTTGCAGGGCAAAACAGCAATGCACCATCCTGTAAACGTGGTTTCTATAGCCCGTATACTGGGAACCAATCAGATCCTTCCAGTCCGCAAGGATGGTTTCCAGGAGGGGCAGGGTTTTGTCGATTTTCATAAAGTCACCGATAATGTTCTTAGAGGTGCCGTTTAAGAGAGCGTTCTTCAAATTTATCCCAAAGCTTAAGTCCGCCAGCAATGGTATGGGCAATGGCTTGGCCCAACAGACCCGGTGGCCAGGGAATGGCCTTGCGGTTGATGATCCAGAAATCCGTCAGCTCTGTTTTTTTCTCCAGGACCAGATCCGCGATGGTCCTGCCATTCAGTTGGGTAAGGGATACGCCGTGCCCCATGCACCCAGTCGCGTAAATAATCCGCTCATCCCCAATAAACCCGATTTCCGGGGTCATATCCATATTAATGGAAACGGGGCCGCCCCATCGGTAATCGATGGCAATGCCTTTGAGTTGCGGGAATAACCATTGAATGTGCGTTTCCAGATTGTCCCATATATTTTGGGTTTCCATTTGCCCCAATGCATTGTTTTGCGGAAAAGCAATGGCCCCACCACCCATCGTAAAGCGGCCACAAACAGTGCGCCGGAAATAATGGAGAAGCTGGCGGTTGTCTTCGATCGATTCTCTCTCGCTCCAGCCAATATCCTGCCATTGCTGTTCGCTTAACGGAGCGGTGACAACCTGAGCGGTCCACACCGGGGCCTGACGGCTGCGAATGCGCGGCAGTCCCCGTATCTGGCTGGCCCAGGCATTGACCGCAATGATCAGCTTGTCACAGCGGATTGAACCTTGAGGTGTGAAAAGGGTGATTTTATCTTTATGGTGGGTGATGTGGGTGACGGGTGTGTTTTCATACACATTGGCGCCAACGGATTGGGCCAGTTTTTTTAAGGCTCGCACGTGTTTGTAGGGGTTTAAAATCCCGCTGTTTTGTTCAAATAGCCCGGCCTGGAATCTGGGAGAATGGATGCTCTCCTGAATTTCACGAGCATTTTTAAACTGGTAGTGTTGGCGTAAACCCAGCTTTTCAAAGAGTTCCAGGCTGTCTTCCAGCCGGTGCCGCTGTCTGTCTGAATAGGCAACCCGGACCATGCCAGGGTGTTCATAGTCTGAGGGAAGGTCGTATTCATCCACCAGATTTCGAACGTAATCTACGGCTTTAATCATATAGTGCTGGGCATCGATCGTTTTTTGTTTGCCCCAGCGTACCAAGGTTACCTCTGGTTCAAGCCCAAAGAGCGACATGTTAAACCCGCCATTACGCCCAGAGGCACCATAGCCCACCATATTGGCTTCAAGCACAGTTACGCGGTGGGAAGGTTCATCCTTCCGAATCTCTCTTGCTGCAGAAAGACCGGTAAAGCCGCCGCCAATAATGGCAACATCGACCTCTACGTCTTCTTTCAAGGGTTCGCTTTGGGGAGCTTCCTTTTGCTGATATTGCCAAAACGAAACCGCACTTTGCGTCATAACGGGTTTTGAACTATCCATAGACATTGACCAGCCATCATTTAATATACGCGTATATTTTATAAAATTTTGTAGAGGTCAATAAATAATTTTCACGGATAGATGATGGAGGCGGCTGGATTGGCACAAAAAACAAGAGGTAGAAAAAGCATTACTGCCTTGCAATATAAGGCCAGGCAGCAGGAAATCCTGAGGGCAGCCAACCGGTTGTTTGCGCAAAAAGGCTATCAGGGCGTTTCAATGCGGCGTCTTGCTGATGAGGCGAACATGTCGCCAATGTCTCTGTATCGATATTTTGCAAACAAACGGGCCATTCTCATACATATCTGGGCAGATGTTTTCCAAAAGGTATTTGCCAAATGCCGACAGTGCATACGACCGGATATGGATCCAGCGGCCCAATTAGAAGCCTATGGAATTTGCTTTGTCATGTACTGGATTGATAATCCAGAACATTACCTCATGATTTATGGAGAGATTGATACTCCCGGCAAAGCCGAGGGATTTTTCGCGCAAAGTGAACTGGTGCGCGATGAATTGAGCTTTGTTCAGACATTGCTAGAAAGAGCGGGGGTTTCGGCACAAGGCGTGTCAACGGTTTGTCAGCAATGGTTATGCGTACTGCACGGGGTAAGCCATTCATTGGTGACCATACCGGAAATGAACTGGGCCAGCCCGAACGTGCTGGTATCTGGCGTTATCAAAGGTTTGATCGCGCAGGCGAAAAAATAAGATACGCACCCTCATATCCCGAGGCTTGCCGTCGCGTCCTTTGAGGCTGCGTCGCCGCACCTCAGAGCCTGCCTCGGCAAAGGCCGTGGATGAAGAGGGCCCTGACCCGTACTCAACGCTAAGCGTCAGGATCGCGATAGGGCGCTAAATATGGTGATCCCGGCGCGATTCGAACGCGCGACCCCCAGATTAGGAATCTGGTGCTCTATCCAACTGAGCTACGGGACCATGATTATGGATTTAGCAGAGCCATTTCCCAAGAGCCATAGCAAAGTGCGCTTGCGCACATGTGTGCAGATTGGCCAGGGTGGTTGCGATATTGGTGAACTGCTATATTGGTTCTAAACAGAAGTTACCGATCACAATAAGAAGGCTCGTATTTGTATGAGTTCTGCGCGCCAACAGGCCCAACCCACCTCCACCACAATTTCAGCACGGGAATGGTTACCGATTTTAGGTCGGTATTGGGAACCAAGCGTCCTTCGTTCCATAATCGAACTGATCATAACCGGGGCACCCTTTATCCTGCTATGGGCGGCGGCTTGGTGGGCCTTGTCGATCAGTTATTGGCTGTCTCTGGCAATCAGCATTCCGGCCGGTGCCTTTATGGTGCGTCTGTTTCTGATCCAGCATGATTGTGGTCATGGGGCGTTTTTCAAAAAGAAGGTCTTTAACGACTGGATTGGCCGGATATTGGGGGTGTTCACCCTGACCCCCTATTATGTCTGGCGACGAGCCCATGCCATGCACCATGCCACTTCGGGCAATCTGGACCGGCGCGGTTATGGGGATATTGATACGCTGACCGTTGAGGAATATCAGAATTTGTCGCGCATGGGCCGTCTTGGTTATCGCCTTTATCGCCATCCGCTGGTGCTCTTTGGCATCGGCCCGGCGTATAACTTTTTACTGCGCCAGCGTCTTCCCCTGGGCTTTATGCGGGCCGGCTGGCGCTATTGGCTTAGCGCCATGGGCACTAATATGGTGATGATTGGTTTGGCCATAGCCGTTATTTATTTCATCGGCATTGGGCCGTTTTTGCTGGTACATTTGCCCATTGCCATTGTGGCGGCCTCAATCGGGGTGTGGCTGTTTTATGTACAGCATCAGTTCGAAGGAACGATCTGGGCCAGGGGCGAAGACTGGAAAGTACAAGATGCCGCGCTTTATGGCAGCTCGCATTATGATCTGCCGGGGGTGTTGCGCTGGTTTACTGCCAATATCGGTGTGCACCATGTGCACCATTTATGCAGCCGTATCCCCTATTATCGCCTGCAAAAGGTCTTGCGTGACCATCCGGAACTGGCGGCCCTGAAACGCCTGACCCTGTGGCAGAGTCTTGGCTGTGTCCGTCTGGGATTGTGGGATGAAAAGGCAAAAAGAATGGTCTCGTTTGCCGAAGCCCGGGCGCTGGGCACCTAGCCCAAGCTTAACGTACAGCTTTCATTTAACGAAGGCCGTGACACCTCGACTGCACTAAGACTTGGCAACTCCGGCTGTACCTTGGCGGCAATCCAGGCGCATAGCCGTTCCAGTGACGGTTTTTGCAAACCCTCAATATCGTTCAAACAGGCATGGTCCAGCGTGGCGCGTACCTTGTCCAGCGCCGCCTTCAGATTGGCCAGATCCTCGACCCAGCCATTGGGTCCATCGGGTACACCGGTCACGGTCAACTGCACGCGAAAGGAATGGCCGTGCATATGGGTATAGCCCTGGCCATCCTTGCATTCGGCCAGATGATGTGCAGCCTCGAACCAGGCGGCCCGGCTGATGCTGGCGGGGCGCTGCTTCATCGCTTCCAGTGATTTTAAGAAATTCCGATCCATTTGTGCGTCTGCAGGCTAAGACCCCAACGGGGGTGTGAAAGACAATACTCTACGGCGCTGCGCGTATATTCCACCAAATCGGGTCCGTCCATGGGCTGCAACACAAAACGGCAAAAATCCAGATGTTCAAAATCGGCCGGGTCATGTCCCGGTTGCGGATAAACCAGTTTCAATTCGTCGCCACTTTTTTGTACCAGGGCCGTGCCGGCTTTGGGGCTGACGCACAGCCAGTCTATGCCCGCCGGTGCCGCTATGGTGCCATTGGTTTCCACGGCGATTTCAAAGCCCACCTTGTGCAGGGCCGCAATCAGCGGCGGGTCCAGTTGCAATAACGGCTCGCCCCCGGTGCAAACCACATAGGGCTTACCGCCCCCGGGCCAGAGCTTCCATGCGGCGTTGGCAAGATCAGCGGGGCCGATAAACTGACCACCATTTTCCCCATCCATGCCGACAAATTCGGTATCGCAAAACTGGCACTGGGCCTTATGGCGATCCACCTCGCGCCCGGACCAGAGATTACAACCGGTAAAGCGCACAAACACCGCCGGGCGCCCGGCCTGGGCGCCTTCGCCTTGCAAAGTCAGAAACATTTCCTTGACGGAATAGGTCATGAGCTGGCCTGCCATTGCGCCCAACCTCTGGCACGCAGGTCACAGGCCGGACAGGTGCCACAGCCATAGCCCCAGTCATGGCGCTTGTCCCGTGTGCCAAGATAACAGGTGTGGGTGTGTTCTATCATCAGGTCAATCAGGTCTTGCCCGCCCATATCCTGGCCCATTTGCCAGCTTTGTGCCTTGTCCAGACACATAAGCGGGGTGTGGATGGTAAAATCCGCCTCCATGCCTAGGTGCAGGGTTTCCTGCATGGCATCAAGGGTGTTCTGGCGGCAATCGGGATAGCCCGAATAATCGGTTTCACACATGCCGCCGACCAGATGCATCAGATTGCGCCGATAGCCCAATGCCGCCGCCGCAGTAAAAAACATCAGATTACGTCCGGGAACAAAGGTATCTGGCAGGCCGTTTTCGCTAAAGACAATGGCCCGTTCACGGGTTAGGGAACAATCTGCCAACGCGCCAAAGCCGGCCAGATCCACGCAATGGTCCTCTCCCAGATTTTTGGATAAGGCAGGCAGGGTGGTTTTGATTTCGCTTAAAAAAGATTGCCGCACCCGCAATTCCACATGGTGCCGCTGGCCGTAATCAAAACCAATGGTTTCTACATGGTCAAAACGTTTTAGTGCCCAAACGAGGCATAAGGCGCTGTCCTGGCCACCGGAAAACAGCACCAGAGCGTGGTTATTTTTTTGCATTGTCAAAACCTCGTAAACGCTGTTCACTATTTGGGGAAGGGCGCAAAATTAATGACCGTACTTGTTTACACAAATTGGCCGGATGAAAGAAGTGCATTGGATGCAGCCAATGTGCTGGTGGCTGAGCATTTAATTGCGTGTGCAAACCTGATGCCCATGGGGCGCTCTGTATATCACTGGCAGGGCAAAGTCTGTACGGAAAGTGAAGTCATCATGCTGATGAAGACCGCCAGGGACCGGGTGGGTGAGGTGAAGAAAAGGGTTCTGGCCCTGCACCCTTATGACCTGCCTGCGTTCAGTGTTTTGCCCATCGATACCAAACTCAGTCACCTCCCCTTTGTAAACTGGATTAAAGAAGAGACACAACCATGACAACCAAACCTGAAAAAGACGTATTGGATGTGGCCATTATCGGGGCCGGGTTTTCCGGGATCGGTATGGGGATCGGTCTGAAGCGTGCCGGCATAGATAACTTTATTATTTTTGAAAAAACCGATGGCTTGAGTGGTACCTGGCATGACAATATCTATCCTGGGGCCGGGTGTGATGTGCCTTCTCACCTTTATTGTTATTCCTTCGAGCCAAACCCGGACTGGGGCCATGTGTATTCGCGTCAGCATGAAATCAAGGCCTATGTGGAAAACTGTGCCCAGCGTTATGGCATAACCGGTAATATCCGACTGAATACAGCGGTGGAAGAAATCCAGTTCGACGAAAAAGCCGGTTTGTGGAATGTACGCACTGCCAAGGGTGATCAGGTTCAGGCCCGCTTTGTCGTTACTGCCACCGGTCCGCTCAGCGTCCCGCTGATCCCACCCATAAAAGGGCTGAGTGATTTTGAAGGCAAGGCCTTTCATTCGGCGCGCTGGCCTAAGGATTTGTCTTTGAAAGATAAAAATGTAGCCATTATCGGCAGTGCCGCCAGTACCGTACAGATTGCCCCGGCCATTGCAGATGAGGTGGAAAATCTGACCATTTTCCAACGTACCGCCAATTATATTGTGCCGCGTCGAGATCGGGCGTATCAGCCATGGGAGAAGGCCTTGTGGCGGCGCTTTCCCTTTCTGTTGAGAATCAAGCGTGCCTATATGGATCTGGTTCGCGATTATTTCAGTTTTCGCATGTTCCACAAGAACAGCTTTTTGGCAAGATTCATGGCCAGAGGTGCCATCAAATCCATGCAGGAGATTGTGCACGACCCGGAATTGCGCGCCAAGCTTACCCCGAATTATACGTTGGGGTGCAAGCGTATTTTGCTTTCGGATGATTATTACCAGACGCTTTTACGCGGCCATGTAAACCTGGTTACTGATGGCATAGAGCGGGTGGAAAAGAATGCTATTATTACAAAAACCGGCCAGGATGTGCCGGCGGATGTGATTGTGCTGGCCACCGGTTTTGAGGCCACTAATTTTCTTGCCGGATTAAAGGTGACAGGCCTTGGCGGGTGTGATCTG
This sequence comes from Robiginitomaculum sp., assembly GCA_015485335.1. Taxonomy (GTDB): domain Bacteria; phylum Pseudomonadota; class Alphaproteobacteria; order Caulobacterales; family Maricaulaceae; genus Robiginitomaculum_B. Next base: position 36,664 of record WFTT01000088.1, on the reverse strand, counting down.
CACGAACGTTTTTCCCAGCGCATGAGTGCGTATCGCGGATCTTCCTATGCAGGATTTCCGAACCTTTTTACCCTGTTGGGCCCCAATACAGGCCTTGGGCATACCTCTATTATTCTGATGATCGAGGCACAGATTGATTATATACTCAAAGCGATCGATCATGCTGGTTCGGGGGTGCTGAATGTGTGTGAAGAAGCGGAAAAACGGTATAATGAAACCATTGCCGATGATCTTGAAAACATGGTCTGGGCATCTGGCTGTCATAGCTGGTATCAGGCCGAAGACGGATCCATTCCGACCCTATGGCCGCATTCTACGGCGGTATTCAGACGCTTGATGGCCCGGCCGGATTTTGCAGATTACGAAGTTTTGTAAAGCGACAAGCTTAGTGCTTTTCGTCCAGCGTGCCCAATAAGGCGCGTATCTGGGCCGCCTGGGCATCGGACCCACCGGCTTTAAGAGCCTGTTGGTAATATTTTCTGGCGGCGGTTATATCGCCACTATCCTGGGCAATGGCCCCCAACCCCATATAGGCTGAGATCATATCTGGATCAAAGGTAAGGAGGCGTTCAAAGACTTCCTTGGCCTCATCCTTGCGGCCTTCCTTGGCGATACAGGCCCCGTAGACAGACAGTTTGTCCAGCGCCCATGGATCATCCTCGATGGCCTGTTGGGCCGCTTCACAGGAGGCGGCATCCAGGCCCTTGGCCATGTGCCTTGCCGAAGCATCGCGGATCATACCAGTGCCGTAAACGTTTTGCCCTTTTGGTGGTGTGGTTATATCACCATCATGCAGCGGTTTCTTCTCTTCAGTATGAGCGTTTGAACCAGAAGGCATATGATGGTCAGAAGCAGGCGCTGCCTGTGATGCGGATGCTAGCGATGAAGGTGGGGATGCCGAAGTAGGGTTCCCATTTTTTGCCTCTGTCGGAGAAGCCGAGGCCTGATCATGTGCTGTGCCGGCGGCCTCATGAGGTGCACTTTGTGCGGCCGTGGCCGCCATATCAGACTGGTGATCGGCCTGAAGACTGGCACTCTGGCGGTGATGGGCAGGGCTTGCCCTTTGCACGGGATCCGAAGGAGGCGGGGCGGTATATTCCAGACGGGCGTTTTGTTCATGCGGGGGATGATCAAAATTCACCCTTAACATGACGGCATGGTCATAGACTTCGGCATTGCCCTTAATGGGGGCAGTTTTGAAATAATAGACCAGCCGCACACCGCCATCGATCGGATTAACATCTATGGCAGAGACGAGATGAGAATCAGGCGGCGTAATTCTGGCGGTTTTTGCACTGACCCCCTGGATCACCATTTCCACCCCTGCGGGACTGGTGTGTACGGTCACATTTTGCGGTTGTCGGTCAAAGCCTATCAGGCTCAGAGCCGCATTGCCTTCAACACCCAATACCGCATCACGCAATCCGGCATAAGCGGGCAGGGCGCAGATAAGGCTTAGGGCAAGGGCAAGGTTCAGGCAACGCATGAACGGGGTCTCCGGGCATAGTGCTATCTGACCGGGCTATGGTTAACGCGCGGTAAAAGTTTGCACTTTGGGGGTGAACACGGTTACGTTTCCACAGCAAAAAGATTCAGCGACGCAAGGAGAGCAATATGCGCGAAGCGGTCATCGTTTCTACGGTACGTACCCCCATAGGCAAAGCCTATCGTGGTGCCTTTAATAATACCCAATTACAGGAGCTTGGCGGGCATGCGATCAAACATGCCATTGCCCGGGCGGGGCTGGAAGGGCCCGAGGTCGATGACGTGATTATGGGTTGCGCCATGCAACAGGGCTCGGGCGGGCAAAACCCGGCCCGACAGATGTTAATCCGTGGCGGTATCCCGGACAGTGTTGCCGGTATGAGTGTGGATCGCCAGTGTGCTTCGGGCATGATGGGTATTGCCATCGCTGCTAAACAGGTTTTGTGCGATGGCATGAACATTACGGTTGGCGGCGGTGGTGAAAGTATTTCACTGGTGCAGAACGAGCACATGAACAATTATCGCCGCCTGGACCCCTGGATTCAGGAACATGTGCCTAACCTTTATATGTCCATGTTGGAAACCGCCGAGATTGTTGCCGATCGTTATGGAATTTCCCGCGAAGCCCAGGACGAATATGCCGCCCAATCCCAGGCTCGCACTGCGGCGGCACAAGCGGCAGGGCGTTTTGATGATGAAATTGTGGCCCTGCCTTCGATCATGAAGGTTATGGACCGCGAGACCAAGGAAGTTTCCGATGTGCCGGTGACACTGGAAAAAGACGAAGGTAATCGCCCGGGGACCACCGCTGAGGCGCTGGCCAATCTGAAACCCGTGTTCAAAGACGGCATGGTCATCAAGGAAGGCAAGTACATTACGGCGGGTAATGCCTCGCAACTTTCCGATGGAGCTTCGGCCGTCGTGGTGATGGAGGCCAAAGAGGCCTCCCGGCGCGGACTGGAGCCTCTGGGGGCTTATCGTGGTATTTGGGCGGCGGGCGTTCATCCTGATGAAATGGGTATTGGACCGGTTGCCGCGGTACCAAAACTCTTGGCGGCCAATGGCTTGACCATGGATGATATTGGTCTTTGGGAGCTGAACGAGGCTTTTGCCGTTCAGGTGCTTTATTGCCGTGACAAGCTGGGCATTCCAGATGAATTGCTGAACGTTGATGGCGGCGCCATTTCCATTGGCCATCCCTATGGCATGTCCGGTGCACGCATGGTTGGCCACGCGCTGATCGAAGGTAAGCGCCGCGGTGCCAAATATGTGGTTTGCACCATGTGTGTTGGTGGTGGTATGGGCGCGGCAGGCCTCTTTGAGGTTTACTAGAAGGCCCGGTCGTTGCGGTAAAACTCTTTCAGCCCAAAGCGCCGCTTTGGGCTGATACCGGCCAACACCAGCAGGCCGGCAAGGATGCCAAGATTCTTGATGAAATTTTGTGTTTCATGGGCGGCTTCCTCGCCGGTGAAGTGCCAAAAATCATGCATGGTTACATTAATTACCACTATGTAGAGTACAAAACCAAGGCAGGCCAAACGCACATGACGATTGGTGATCAGCGCCAGGGCACCAAATATTTGGGCAATGCCGGCAACGATCAAAAGCGTGCCTGCATAAGGGACGCCATGGTGCTCCATTAGTGATATCTGGCTGGCCGGTACGATTAATTTGGCGATACCGGGCAACAGGAAATACAAAGCCAGCAACACGCGCCCCACCGCGATATACAGCCGTGATAATGTATCCTGCATGGTCTGGTCCCCCCTGTGCCATTGATATTGTGCACAGAGTATAGGGACCAAACCAGCTTTTTTATTCGGTGAATGCTTATGGCATTGTTGCGTGATGCCATAAGCACCCGTCAGGAGTTAATTGTCACGCGCGGCAATGGGGACCATGACATGTACCATAGGGGTGTTATCCCACATGACATAGGGGCCACCGGCATCGGGATCACGGGGCAGGTTGGCATACATTTCCTTTGTCGGATAAAGCATCATCAAATGCGGGCCTTCCTGGACCCATACCCCGCCATCATTGGGATCTGTCGCCGTTGGATCATCATTATTTACCAGTGCGTCACCCTGTAACATATAGGACGTTCCCACTACATCCGTAGAGAAGGCCGCTCCCGCGGCGGCAGCAGCCATCCACTTCATCCATGGATCGTCATTACACATTGGATGTTTGTCCCCGGGAATGAGCATGACACCAGGCAGGCAGGTCCACTCATTGCTGCCCTGGCGCAATATGGTGCCATCGGTGTCCATAATGGTGGCTTTGGCGCTAATGGATGCCGGAGCCGCCGACATGGCGCGTTTGATTTTGGTGTCCGCCGATTCTGTGGCGTGCGCAGAAACGCTTGCCGCCATACCCAGACATAAGATTGAGGTCGCAATCGCCCGGGCACCAAAGTGTTTTGATTTAAAAATTAACATAAGTATTCCTCCCCTTTTTACAAAAAATTTTGGTGAAGCGAACGATTACTGTGCTTCCAGGACCATATTGGTCGGCGTTTCAGTGGCCCGGCGTACGCGGGTAAACCCGCCTTTTTTGAGAACATCAGTGATGCGCTTTTCACCAGCTTGTGCCCCTAGCATCAGCCCCACTTCTTGTGCCTTTGACGTTGGTACACATATGGTGGTCGAAAATCCATAAAATATACTAGACAGCAAGTTGAGATTGTCGCCCAGATTGTCAGCGGCGGCAGGCTCGACCACCATAAAGGTACCATCCTTTTTAAGACTTTTCTTGATATGGGCGGTCGCCCCGACCGGATCCCCCATATCGTGCAGGGCATCAAAAATGCAGGCAAAGTCATAATCTTTGCCGATAAAATCCTTGGCGGCAACCTCGTGAAACTCAATATTGCCAAGGCCTGCCTCGGCGGCTTTTGCCTTGGCCTTTTCAATAGAAGGGCCATGAAAATCAAACCCATGCACAGTGGACTTTGGATAGGTTTGTGCCATCAATATGGATGATGAACCCAGTCCGCACCCTATATCGGCAATTTTGGCACCAGCCTTTAATTTATCCTCCACACCGTCCAGGGCGGGGATCCAGTTTTGCACCAGATTGGCCGCATAACCGGGTCGGAAAAAACGGTCAGTGCCACAAAAACAACAGGCTGTATGCTCGGACCACGGGCGGGCACGGCCGGTTTTAAAAACATCGACGGCGGTTTCATGGGCTTCATATTGGGCCACCACGGCCTGGAAAAAACCCTGCATACAGGTCGGCTCGCCCTCATGAGAAAATAGAGCCGCCTGTTCCGGCGACAGGCTGAACCGATCATTGTCTGAATCATAATCGACATAGCCTGTCGCCGCATTAGAGGATAACCATTCGCGCAGATAGCGTGCGTCCACACCGGATTTTTTTGCCAGTTCATCGCAGGTGGACGGCCCGGTATCCTCCATGACTTTATAAACCCCGGCCTGATCGCCCATATAGGCCATTAACAAACCGACTGCGCCACCAACATCGCCCAGTACTTTGCCAAATAATATGTTGAATTTATCTTCGTCCATAATATCCCCCCTTAGAGATTGAAATTTACAGTAAATCTGAAATCAATTGTGCCGCCCGCCGGGCACCATCGTTCTCCACAGGTTTGAAGCTTTTATGCCGGGACAGCGCATCCACCATGACCTGGGCAATGACGTCCGGCTCACTTTGACTGAACGGCATTTTTTTGCCGGCGCCGTATTGCGCCAGCCGATGTGCCACATGAAAATTTTGCTCAAAATGATTGTTCAGCGGAAAATATAAAAATGGTGTGCCGGCGGCGGCCAGCTCCATCGAAGTGGTCAGGCCACCCTGTACCAGCGCCAGATCACACGCGGCCAGATGACGATCCAGATCCGGCACAAACCCGCGCATCTCAACACCGTCTGCCGGGTTAAAGGTCGCGGGATCTAGGCGGGGCCCCAAAACCATAATCATACGCAAAGATGGGATATGGTGTTTGGCAAGGGGGTAGGCGGCAAGGATGCGCCGGATCAGCGCTCCACCTACGCCAGAGCCACCCACAGTGACCAGACAGACGGTCTCGTCTTCCCGATAGCCCAAGGCGGCACGTAGCTCGTCCATATTGCCAAATTCATCGGGGTGATCACCTAAAACATAACCGCAAAAATCAAAATGTTGAGACACCCAGTCGCGCATATTGGGCAGGTCTTTGCCAAAGCTGTGTTCAATAACATCACAAGGATTACCAACAAAAATTGACCGGTCCCGTACGCCGGGGTTGTGCTCTATGTGCTGGATCATTTCAGCATTGTAATCGGTGGTTAACCAGGCTTCGGCCTCGCCGTTTTCGGGCATGGGAACAAAGCCGACAAAATCGGTCAGCCAGGCGATTTGTGATTTTTTAAGCTGGGGGTGTTCATGCCAGAAATGATCCACATCCCAGGCCTCATCAGCAATAACGAGGTCATAATTGCCATCCTCGACGGCTTCCTGAAACACCATGAAATTGGCGATGAGGATCTCATCCATATTGCGCAGGGCCTGAAACGCGTTCAGATCATGTTCGCCGGCCTCGCTTTCGATATGTGAGGATTCGCTGGCCAGTCGGCGACTAGCCGGGTGCACATGCTCTTGCTGGTCTGTCAGGAAATGTGTCACCGGGGCCTGCGATAACCAATCTATCTCCAGACTTGGGTGCAGGTGTCGTAATTCCCGGCTGATGGCCAGGTCGCGGCGCACATGGCCCAGGCCAATTGGAGAGGAAAGATAGAGTACTTTTTTAGACCGTCTGGGTTTATGAATAGCAGAGAACGATGCATCAGAAAGGGGCTTTGGGGCCTCTTTGGGCAGACCATGGCGTCTTAGAAAATCACGCATAACGGTGTTGACCAGCGCTGGATAACGGGCATGGGCCGCATGGCCTGCGCCGGGGATAATATACAGCTCGCCTTTGGTTGCCTTGGCAACGGCCCTGGAACTGGCCACCGGAATAACCGCATCTTCGGCGCCATGAATTTGCAGGGTTGGGCAGCATATTTTTTCATAATCGGTTTTGCTCATAAAGGGACCGTTTCTGGCGGCCTCATCGTTGGCAATAATCAATGCCTCACCCTTGATCAGAGATGCCCAGCCTATGGTATCTTCTATCTGTTTGGTTGAATGGGCTTCGGTAAAAATCTGATGGCAAAAAAAGTCAACAAAATCTGCATATTCATGTTCCCAATGATGCCTGTTATACTTTTGCCAACCTGTGGGGTGGTCAAATTTCCGGTCAAAATCATCAGGGGTCTGTAAGCATGAGGCGCCGCCAGCGGGGAGGTTGTGCTGATGGTTATGATCGCCTCTATCCGTTCCGGATGCCGTGCCGCCAATGCCGCACATACCGAGCCGCTGCATGAATAGCCAAACAGGATGGCAGTGTCTGTGTTGGTGTTATCCAGAATGGCCAGTGCATTGTTGATATGATTATCGGCGTCGTAATGATCAGGGTTTAAGGACCGGTCTGACTGGCCATTACCCAGCGGGTCATAGGCAATACAGCGATAGTGTTTGGAAAAATATGGAATTTGTGATTTGAAACACCGCAAGGTGGTAAAGGGCCACCAGGGCGGGATAAATAGAATGGTATGATCGCCCTGGCCAAAGACTTCATAGTGCAGCGAGATGCCGTTTCGCTTTGCCCACCCTTAATGATCTGGAAATTTTGCACGCATTATCTGGCCTCGGCCTTTTCTTGCTGTTCAAAGACCTGGATCAATGTCCCCAGACGGCGCAACGCCCGGCGAAGTGGCATGGTGTGTTCGTCATAGCCAAGCAATAAAAATGCTTCTGCTCCGATAAAAACTGAACCCACAAGCGCAGATATATCCTCCGGTTCAAACGGGCCAAGTGATCCGTAGGTTTGCTGGGCCTGGCGGGCAATATCAGTCAGAAGGTTCTGCCAGTGGCGTACGCCCTCTTTGACTTTTTTTCCAATTTCAGGATTAGACCAGCCCGCCGCCCACAATTCCTGCAATACCCGCACATAACCAGAGGCCAGATCGTCATCAAGATAATCACAGGCCAGTTCCCACTTTTGGGAAAGGGTCAGGGTTTGGTCCGAAAACATATCAGACTGGCGTTGCAATAACTGGACATTCATATGGGAAAACAGCGCCAGAACCATGCCTTCCTTGGAGCCAAAATGATACTGAATCTGGCTCATTGGAACCTGTGCCATGGTGGCCACACTGCGGGTGGTTAGGCCGGCATATCCCTTTTCAAGTAGCGCTTGTCTGGCCGCTTCAAGGATATGGAGTTTGGTTTCCTGTGCCTTTTTTGATTTTACCAGTGACATCATTATTCTTCCTGTTTCTATAAATAATTCGTACGAACGAATTAGTCAATATATTTTCTATTTTTTCTGATGATATGGGTAACTCTATCTTGGCGTGGTGTTAAATCTTGGTGGGAAAAGAGGCGGTTCATGGCGGTATCATCACAATTCAAGACATTCATATGTGACTTGTTTTCCGGCCTTGGCCTGATTAACGCCCGGTCCATGTTTGGCGGGGCTGGGCTTTATTGTGACGGGGTAATGTTTGCCCTGATTGCGGATGATACGCTTTATATAAAGATTGATGAGGCGCTAAAAATCGACTTGGCAAAGTTGGACTGTGGTCCTTTTATGGTGGATTTTGGCAAGGATGATCAGGGACCACGCCCGATGAACGGCTATTGGTCCATGCCCCAAAGCGCGTTGGATGATCCTGATGAAGCTTGCCAATGGGGGCAAAGAGCGCTGGACTATGCGCAGTCTGTACACAGGCCTAAAAACGCGGTTTCAGACAACACTAATTGATGGCGGAGTTTTCCAGCTTGGCCAACAGGGCAGAATCAATCCGGCCGGTCTGTGCCAGTCCCTGATCACGCTCATAAGCAATAATAGCATTGCGGGTGGCCTTGCCCGGATTGCCGTCAGCGGGGCCGGGCTTATAGCCTAGACGGGCCAGCAGAACCTGTGCGCGCGCAATATTGGGGGCGGTGTTAAGTTGGGGGCGGGCCCAGCTTACATTGCGAAAGACACCATTGGCCGCCAGATCCAGTGGCCGGGGTCGGAAACTGGCAATAATAGTGCTGGCCTCATTTTTTGCGCTGCTGGACAGGGTGGCCCCAATCTCGTCGGCCCGTTCCTTGGCACCTTTATCCCCGGCCTTGGCGGCGATGGAATACCAAGCATAAGCCTGGGCCAGGGATTCGGGAACGCCAAGGCCTTGTTCATACAAAAACGCCAGATTGTACTGTGAATTGGTCAGGCCCATACGTGCTGCTTCCTGAAACCATTTGGCGGCGGTTTCATAACTTTGCGGCACGCTGTTGCCTTCGGCATACATCATGGCCAGATTATGCATGGCTCGGCGGTTGCCACCATTGGCGGCCCGTTCTGTCCAGCGGCGGCTTTCGTTCATATCTTTTGGCACGCCGGTGCCTTCTTCATACAGCTTGCCCAGACGATATTGCGCAATGGGCAGACCCCGATTGGCGGCCTGACGCATCAGGGCAACGCCATCTTTTGTCTCGCCGGCGTCCAGCTTGGCTGAGGCCAGTTGAAATTGGGCAATGGGATCACCATTGGCGGCGGCCTGTTGAATGCTAAGGCGCCCAGTTGCGCTGATATTGGTTATTTGCGGGCGTGCAGATGCGGATCTGGAAGCAGCAGCGGTTTTGGTCTGTTGTTCCAGCGGGGCCACGCTAACCGGTGTGGTGGGCTGTGGTTTGGGGCGGGTACTGCGGGGTTGATTAGCGGCCTGACGTGTCGGGGCGGGGCTTCGCACTGTGGGGCGTACTGGTTTATGTTGTACAGTGGGTTTGACCTGGGCCTTGGGACGCTTGGCGCTGGTATCGGCCTTGGCCATATTCACAGGCTGAGAGGCATATGCCGGTCCATCAAGGGTATCGGCGGCATCATTGCCTGCGCCTGATGTCTCATCTGCCGGAGCCGGTACATCATTCCGAGCGTTTTGTACGGGGGCTTCTGTTCCATCAATCAGGGCATCCCAACCCAGATTGGCAGATGCGGCTCCGCTGGAGGCATCGCCATTGGTATTTTTCCCAAATTCCAAAAATGTAATGCCGCCTGCCACACTGATGATGGCGATAATGGCTATAAAACTGGCCGCCATCAGCAATTTGCGAGAACTGCCGGGAGTAGGGGGGCGGTTTTCATGAGCTGGCGCAGTTTCCGCCCCGGGCATGCGTACAGATCGTCTGGCTGCCGCCACAAAATGGGCATCTGCCGTGGCACCGGCTGGGGCATACTGGCCACTGTCATCAGGGCCATAGATCGGAGAAATTACAGACTCATCAATACCGTCGGGCATTGAAGAAAAGTCCTGGTCCAGCATTTCACCAAGGCCGCCATCAATCTGTTGGGGCGCTTCTGTTGAAAGTGGTGGCAAAGAGGGTGGAGCATCTTCGGCAAAATGGTGGGGTGGGCGTAACACTTCTTCCAGTGCAGGGTTTATATCAGGGCTGGCCGTCTCGTCGCTGGCCGCGGCCTCGGTATTTCCCGTGGGGTCAAACGGTGGGGGAGCCTGATTGGCACTTTCCAGGGCCTCCAGACGCGTGGCCAGTGCCAGCATGGCTTTCTGCACTGGGGAATCTTCTTCCTGTTCCTGTTTCGCATTGCTGTCCAAACGGTCTTGCAGACGCTGCAGGGCATCTTCGACCATTTTGGCAGTGCGTTCTTCGGAGGCAAGAATGCGTGCCTCCAGGCTGTCTTCTGTGCTGCGTTGTGTTTCCAGCGTGTTGAACTTTTCTTCCAGACGGGTGATGGCGCCGGTCATGCCATCACCAATTTTGTCGATAGCCGTGGCGTGATCATTCTGAAAGTCTCTAAAGCGGGCATCCAGCATTTTATCCAGACTGATCGCGGTATTGCGTTCGGCTTCTGAAAAACGGTGATCAATGGCACCGCCCAGCTTGCCGACTTCTCTGGCAATGCGTTCCAGTGTGTCGGCATGGCGACGTTCAGAAGTGGCGATATGACCGCGAACTTCACGCAAGGAGGCTTCGAATTGTTCCATACGCGGGGCTGCGGCCTGGGCCTCGATCTGGGCGGCCAATTGACCGCGGGTCTGAGCCACCACCTGGATCAGCTCTTCGCTGAGGCTCTTGAACCGCCGGTTAAAAGTTTCCGACAATCCGGCGGCGCTGTTCTCTTCGAGTTTCTTTTCAGTGCTGCGTAGCCGTTCATCCACCGAGGCAAAACTGGCCTCCAGCGTGCGAACCGCATTATCGGTCATACGTTCGGCGGCCCCAAGGCGCTGGCTCAGCTCGTCAGAGCGCGTATTGACCAGTTCCAGTTCCTTGGAAAGCTCGTGGCGGGCGCGGCCCAATTGTAATTCTGTGTGTTCGGCAACCGTATCAATGCGCCGGGCAGTATCCTCGGTGGCGCGATCAACCTTGTTCACTACGCGGTCAATTTCGTTGCGTGATTTTGTTACCACGGCTTCCAGTGTTTCCAGCGAGCTGTCTAGTTTGCTGGATAGTTCACCATTTACTTTTTCCACGCTTTCCAGACGGGTCAACATGCCCAGTACAGATTGATCAATGCCGGTAATGGCCAGGGTGCTGCGCCGTTCGGCCGCTTCCAGTCGGGCGGTCAGTTCTTCTACAATGCCATGCAGATCACGGTGTTCGCTGGTGCCGTTAAAAATGGACAAGGCATTGGGGGCGCCAAAGCGGGAACGGTCATAGGACTGACCATTAGGGTGGGCGGGCTCATACTGGCTGTGATCATCTGTTGGGTTTTCGGTTAGCAGGCGCTGGTTCATCCATTCGCCCAAGGTCAGGCCCTCGCGCTGGGCAGCGGCTTTGGCAGCTTCGCGCGCGCGCGGATCAATGCCTTTAACGCTCCACGGGCCGGTGGCCATCCGAATCACTCCCCTATTCCATAAGTCTTAAGTTAGTCACACCTAGATAAGGTGTAAATATGCGGTAAGACACACAATATACGGGCAATACCATCGGACATACCCTGGTAACCCCTCGTCAATCTTGGTTAACAAATGCGCTGATAGCGTTAAGATCACGTAAATATGGTTAACCGATCTTCATACAATTAACGGAGAAATCTCTTTGCAATCAATACCTCATGCACACTTTGTCCCGCTGGAAAAACCACCGCACAGAGATGTTCAAACCATGGAGGAACGGGCGCGGGCCTTCTATGAAGAGATGCGATCACGGCGAACGGTACGAGAATTTTCCGACACGGCCATACCACAAAAGATTATCGAATATGCCATTCGCACCGCCGGTAGTGCCCCTTCAGGTGCCAATAAACAGCCCTGGTTTTTTGTGGCGATCAATGATTCGAAGACCAAAGAAAAAATTCGTATTGCCGCTGAAAAAGAGGAAAAAGCCTTTTATGCGGGCAAGGCTGGCGAGGAATGGCTGCGCGATCTGGCACACCTTGGCACCGACGAACACAAGCCGTTTTTAGAAACGGCGCCGTGGCTGATTGTGGTATTCCAGCAAAATTACGCCATCAATCCCGATACCGGCAAACGCAGCAAAAACTATTATATTCATGAAAGCGTCGGTCTGGCCTGTGGCCTGCTGATTGCCAGTCTGCACCATGCGGGTCTGGCCACCCTGACCCATACCCCCAGCCCGATGAACTTTCTGCGTGACCTGTTGAGTCGGCCAAAAAACGAACGCGCCGTCATGATTATCGTTGCCGGCTATCCGGATGATCATGCTATGGTACCGGACATTACCCGCAAGGCGCTCGAAGAAATCGCCGAATTTAAATAACGTAGGGAGTGAGCATGATGGAGAATGATCATGATCGACGACCTGCGTTTACAGGCTGATTATTGTCAGAAAACGTCCCCGCTTTACGCGGCTCTCTATACATATTTGGCCGCTCTTTATCAGGACCGTGCCGATGGGCGGGCAGATCCGGACCTGCAGGGTTTTTTTGAAACGGTGGATCAATGCTGGGGTGGGCGCCGCTTTACCGCCTGGTTCGAGCGTCCGCTTTTGCTGGCCGGGGCCTTGCACGAACAGGCACTTTGGGGGCATGCGCCGGCGCTAAGCCCTTTTTATGCCAGCTGCGGTGGTTTTTTTTCTCCCTCCCAAAGCAATGCCTATGGCCAGGCGGTTCGTCAGGTGCTGAGGGAACGACACCGGGCAATGGTGCCGTTTTTATCGCAAGAGACAATCCAGACCAACGAGACCTCCCGTGGTCTGGCATGGCTGTTGCCGCTGCTCACCCATTGGCAAAAGGCACGCCCGGCGGTGACGCTGATCGAGCTGGGGTGCAGCGCGGGGCTGGGGCTGGTGGCCGATGGTTATGGTTATCGGGTGCACGGCCCGTCAGAACAGATCTGGGCGCAGGAGGGGGATCCGAAATTTGAGGTTGCGCTGTGCGGGCCCGGCGCAGACCATGCCTTGGCATTGCTGGCCGATATGCCAGCGTTAAGTGCCGCCATAAGGGCGCGTATTGGCTGTGATCTTAATCCGCTTGATTGCAGGCAGGAAAACCAGAAACGTATTCTGGAGGCTCTGATCTGGCCAGATAATGCGCCGCGTCTTGCCCGTCTGCGCGCCGCAATCAAAACGCAAGACCAGTATGATTTATGCTTTGAGCGCGGTGATATGGTGGCCTGCGTAAAGCATTTATCCGCGCGAAGCTTTGCCGACACGCCCATGGTGGTTTTGTTCAACACGGTGGCCAGCTGTTATCTGGACGATGACCATTATGCCGCTTTGCGCCATGCCATCGGGGCGGTCTTTAACGGCCCATGGGCAGACAAAGATTGTTTATGGGTGGAATTTGAAATGCCGCGCACGGATGAAGACTTGCCGGATTATGCCCAGGGACAAGAGCAATTGATCAAGCTGCACCGCCTGGACGGGCAGGGCGGTTTACAGACGGACTATTTTGGAGCCGCGATGGCGCACCCCACAGAGATTGAAATCTTCCAAGGGGCCTGATTGGGCAAAACAGATGACCATAAAATGATAGTCAGGCCCAGTTTTAGCTGGCCAGCGCTTCGGTAAGACCGCGTATATATTCCAGCCGATCACTGGCGGCGGCACGCTTTTCATCGGTTTTGGCATCGGCTAAGTCTTCTTCGGCATTTCGCAGATCGATGGACAGCTTTTCTGCATCCAGATCGGCAATATCCACGGCCTCTTCAGCCAGAATAATCAGCCCATCGGGGGTGACATCGGCAAAACCGCCGCGCAAAAACATGCGCCGGGTGTCACTACCATCTTTGATGGCAATGGTGCCCATACGAATGGTGGTCATAACCGGGGCATGATTGGGCAGAACGCCAAAATCGCCCTCTTCGCCGGGTACATCCACGCCATCCACTTCACCGGAAAACAGCTCTTTTTCCGGGGAAACCAGTGAGAATTTTAATTTAGCCGCCATTGCGCTTACCCTTGTGCTTTCGCACGCTTTAACTTGGTCTCAAAAAGGCGCGTGGCCTTTTCAAATTTGTCGCGGCATCCGGGGTTGCAAAAGCCAACCACGTGGCCGCGATAAGTACTCAAGGCATCTTTGCTGACCGGATCGCCGGACCAGGGACAGACATCATTGATGCAGTCCGCCAGGTCCAGCTTTTGATCAGCAACCGCCATTTATGCCGCTTCGGCGGCCATTTTTTCTGCCTTCTTAATGGCCTCATCCATGGAACCGACCATGTAGAAGGCTTGTTCAGGCAGGTGATCATAATCACCGGCAATCAGGCCCTTAAAGCCGGCAATAGTGTCTTTCAGGTCCACCAGAACGCCTGGCATACCGGTAAACACTTCGGCCACGTGGAAAGGCTGTGACAAGAAGCGTTCCACCTTACGGGCGCGGCTCACCACTAATTTATCTTCTTCGGACAGCTCATCCATGCCCAAAATGGCAATAATGTCTTGCAAGGATTTATATTTTTGCAAGATTTCTTGAACCGAGCGGGCCACTTCGTAATGGTCTTCACCAACCACGCGTGGCTCCAAAATACGGGACGTACTGTCCAGCGGATCCACCGCCGGGTAAATACCTTTTTCAGAAATGGCACGGTTAAGAACGGTTGTGGCATCCAGGTGAGCAAAGGAGGCCGCTGGCGCCGGGTCGGTCAAGTCATCGGCCGGCACATAAATGGCCTGCACCGAGGTGATCGAACCTTTATCGGTCGAGGTAATTCGTTCTTGCAGGCCGCCCATTTCGGTAGCGAGCGTTGGCTGATAGCCCACCGCAGAAGGAATACGGCCCAACAGGGCGGACACTTCGGAACCGGCTTGTGTAAAGCGGAAGATGTTATCGACAAAGAACAAAACATCTTTGCCTTCTTCATCGCGGAAATATTCTGCCTGGGCCAGACCAGACAAGGCCACACGGGCACGGGCCCCGGGAGGCTCGTTCATTTGACCGTAAACCAGCGTGGCGCGGCTGTCGCCGCCGCCGCCTTCTACGTTCACCTTGGATTCGATCATTTCCCAATACAGGTCATTACCTTCGCGGGTCCGCTCGCCAACCCCGGCAAACACTGAATAGCCGCCATAGGCTTTGGCGATATTGTTGATCAACTCCATGATCAAAACGGTTTTACCAACGCCGGCACCACCAAACAGGCCAATCTTGCCGCCTTTGGCATAGGGGCAAAGAAGGTCGATGACCTTGATGCCGGTGGCCAGAATTTCCGCTTCGGTGGACTGATCCACAAAGGCAGGGGCTTCGCGGTGAATAGGGCCGCGCAATTTGGTTTTGATGGGGCCAACTTCGTCTACCGGCTCGCCGATCACATTCATGATGCGGCCCAGGGTTTCCGGTCCAACGGGAACCATGATCGGTTCGCCCAGATCGGTTACGGGGGTGCCCCGTACCAGCCCTTCGGTGGCATCCATGGCGATACAGCGCACGGTGTTTTCCCCAAGGTGCTGGGAGACTTCCAATATCAGGCGTTTGCCCTGATTTTCCAGTTCCAGTGCGTTCAGAATGGCCGGCAGTTCGCCTTCGAATTCCACGTCGACTACGGCGGCAATGACCTGGGCGACTTTGCCCATTGCCTTTGTCGGGGCCTTCGCCTTGGCGCTGGAAGTTTTCTTAGCAGTCATCTTTTTTTCCTCTTGTTCGGACCCGGCTTCAGACAGGCCCTATACGGCTTCGGCGCCGGCAATAATTTCGATCAGTTCAGTGGTGATCATGCTCTGGCGTTTGCGGTTGTATTGCAGCGATAATTTGTCGATCATTTCACCAGCATTGCGGGTGGAGTTATCCATGGCCGACATTTTTGCGCCCATTTCACCGGCCACATTTTCCAGTAAAGCCTGAAAAATTTGTGTGGTCAGGTTCCGGGGCAGCAGAACTTTTAAGATATCTTCTTCGTCCGGCTCATAATCATAGGCCGCGCCGCCAAGATCGGGGGCGGTGGCATCTTCGTCCAGCGATTGCATAGCCGGGATCAGGGTTTGCGCGGTCGGGATTTGTGAAATCACAGATTTGAAGCGCGAGAAGACTAGGGTACAGACATCAAATTCACCGGCTTCGAACATGCGCAGAATGCGTGCCGATATATCGGCGGCAACCGTGCTGTCTATGTCCTTGTGTTCGCGCAGCGAAATCACATCAATGATCTTGTCTTCATAAATCCGTTTCAGTTGATCAGCGGCTTTTACACCGACACAGAGAATTTTGACCGTCTTGCCTTCCTGGACCAAGCGGGAAACTTCGGTGCGGGCATGGCGGGCAATCTGGCTGTTAAAGCCGCCGCACAAACCACGATCTGCACTGGCCACCACCAGCAGGTGCACATCGCTCTTGCCGGTTCCCACCAACAGTTCAGGCGCGCCTGGGCGTCCGTCCATGGCCGATGACAGATTACCCACAACCGCGCTCATCCGCGCGGCATAGGGCCGGGCAGCCTCTACGGCCTCTTGCGCCCGGCGCAATTTGGCCGCGGCCACCATCTGCATGGCCTTGGTAATTTTCTGAATGGATTTCACGCTATCAATACGATCGCGGAATTCCTTCAAACTCGCCATGGGACTCTTCCTTTATACCCTGAGATTATGCAAAGCGCTTGGTGAAGGCCTCAAGGGCGGCTTTGAGTTTACTCTCAATGCTGTCGGTCAGGGCCAGTTCCTTGGTGATTTCATCCAACAGATCCTTGTGGTCGGCATGCAGGTTCAAAAGCAGTTCTTCCTCATAGCGCTGAACGTCCGCCACTTCGATGCCATCCAGATAACCCCGTGTACCCGCATAGATCATGCAGGATTCTTCGGCCATGGAGAGCGGCGAGAATTGCGGCTGCTTCAGCAGTTCGGTGAGGCGCTCACCCCGGGCCAGCATGGCCTGGGTCGAAGCATCAAGATCAGAACCAAATTTGGCAAAGGCGGCCATTTCACGATATTGCGCCAATTCACCCTTAACTGGGCCGGCCACTTTTTTCATGATCTTGGTCTGTGCGGATGAACCCACCCGACTAACCGACAGGCCGACATTCACCGCCGGGCGAATGCCCTGATAGAACAGGTCGGTTTCCAGAAAGATCTGACCGTCGGTGATCGAAATCACATTGGTCGGGATATAGGCGGATACGTCATTGGCCTGGGTTTCAATAATTGGCAATGCGGTCAGCGAACCACCACCGTGCTCGTCGCTGAGCTTGGCGGCGCGTTCCAGAAGACGGGAATGCAGATAGAACACATCACCGGGATAGGCTTCACGGCCTGGCGGACGACGCAGCAACAATGACATCTGGCGATAGGCCACGGCCTGTTTGGACAGATCATCATAAACGATCAAAGCGTGCATACCATTGTCGCGGAAAAACTCGCCCATGGCGCAACCGGTAAATGGTGCCAGATATTGCAGTGGTGCCGGCTCGGAGGCGGTGGCGGCCACAACGATGGAATATTCCATGGCGCCATTTTCTTCGAGAGTTTTTACAATCTGCGCCACGGTAGAGCGTTTCTGGCCGATGGCTACATAGATACAATAGAGCTTCTTGCTCTCATCATCGCTCTGATTGACTTCTTTTTGGTTCAAAATAGCGTCAATGGCGATGGCGGTTTTACCGGTCTGGCGGTCACCAATGATCAGCTCGCGCTGACCACGGCCAATGGGGATCAGGGCATCAATGGCCTTGATGCCGGTTGCCATTGGCTCGTGCACAGATTTCCGGGGGATAATGCCCGGGGCCTTGACGTCCACACGGGCGCGTTTTTTGGTTTTGATCGGGCCTTTGCCGTCAATCGGCTCGCCCAGTGCGTTTACGACGCGGCCCAGCAATTCCTTGCCCACCGGCACGTCCACAATCTCACCAAGGCGCTTAACCGTATCGCCTTCGCGAATGCTACGGTCTTCGCCAAAGATCACGACGCCAACATTGTCGCTTTCCAGGTTCAGCGCCATGCCTTTAATGCCACCGGGAAATTCAACCATTTCCCCGGCTTGTACTTCGTCCAGGCCATAAACCCGGGCAATGCCATCCCCTACGGACAGCACCTGGCCAACGTCCGAGACTTTCGCCTTGGTGCCATAGCCTTTAATTTGTTTTTTGAGGATTGCAGAAACTTCCGCCGCACGGATATCCATGACGCCTAGCTCTCTTTCATTACCATCGTTAGTCCCTCGAGTTTGGATTTGAGGGAGCTATCAAACATACGGGATCCGATTTTTACAATCAGCCCGCCCAGCATTGCGGGATCAACCCGCGTTTCAACCTTAACATCCTGACCCAGTACTTTTTTCAGGGTACTGACCAGATCTTTTTCCTGTTTTGCGCTCATGGGCTGTGCAGTGGTGGCCTCGGCCTGAACCGCACCGCGTGCCTGCGCACACAGGAAGGCAAAATGATCTGTCATTTGTGACAGTTCGCCTGCCCGACCAGCCATGGCAACCGCACCTACAAAATTAATGGCAAGTTTGGAAAAGCCCGCTTTTTGGGCGATGGCCGTAATAACGGACGCTTTTTCTGTGCTGCCCACAATGGGGGAAGCCAGAACCTGCATCAGCTCTGTATTTTCATCCAGCGTGCTTTTGAGTACAGATAATTCTTTTTCAAGAACATCGGTATTTTTGGCATCCTGTGCCAATTCAAACAGCGCTCTGGCGTAGCGGTCCGCCGCACCGGAAGTTTTTACATCCTGGCCTGACACTCTTTTCCACCTGTCGTCAAATTCGCCTGCTGTCGTATCGCAGAAGGTTAACACATTGATTTCACTCTGGTTTGTGGGGGTAGCAAAATCTAGAATTCTTGCTTATTCCCACAGCCCGGCGGGGGCATAGCACGCCCTTTAGGGGGGGGCAAGATAGTCAGGGCAGCATGATTGCCTGTGCATTGCACTAACGGCCTGTGAAACTGCATAGATAGAATAAATCGTCAGGCTCCACCCAATGTTAATATCTTTGTGTCAGCTTTCCTCCCTTGGCGGGGAAAGGGCAGGAATAATGTCTCCCATACGGATTACAGAGCTGGCGGTATTTCGATCACGCACTGCGTTGGTTGTACTTGCGGTTACCTTGACCATAGCCATGGTTGCTGGGTTGGGGCTGACTGTACGTAAAGCGGCCATCAATATCGCTGATGCCTCCCATACCAGTGCCCAACTGGCACAGGTGCATGGGGATCTGGTTTCCATCAACCGCGAGCGCGGTTTTGTGATCCGGGCTGCCAAGGAAAGCGGCGACCGGCGTTGGGAAAGCCGTTATCGTTCTTTGGGTGCACAACTGGAAAAGCGCCTTCATGATGCCAGCGAGCTGGCGGTCAGCCCGGTGGTCAAGGCCGCTGCTGCACGGGCCAGTGCACTGCGTCAACGGGTGGCACAATCAGAATCCCAGGCTTTTGCCGAAATTCGCAAAGGCAATGCGGTCAAGGCAAGCCATATTATCAATGACCCCCGTTATATTGCCAATGCCGATGCCTATAACAAAGCCGTGGATGATTTGCTGAGTGCCACATGGACACATGTAGAGCAACAACGCGTGGCGGCCCAGAAAACAACGCGCATGGCGTTGATCGGGGCGGTAGTGGTGCTGATTGTGCTCAGCATGATCTGGTATGCCATTTTGCGCGATGCGCAAAAACGCGGCAAGGCGCTGGCCGTTGCACAGGCAGAGCTTTTGGCCTATCGCGACAAGTTGGAACAACGGGTACGTGAACGTACCCAGGCCCTTAAAAAAGCCCGCGATACGGCGGAAAGTGCCAGCAAAGCCAAATCCGAATTTCTGGCGGTGATGAGCCATGAAATTCGTACGCCCCTAAACGGTATTTTGGGCATGACCAAGGCCCTCGGCCAAAGTGAAGTTTCTGAAGAGCAAAGCGATATGCTGGAAGTGGTCGAGCAATCGGGAGCCGCCTTGTTGACGATTTTAAACGATGTGCTGGATATGTCGAAAATCGAGGCTGGTGAGTTCAAGCTGCATGATACTGAATTTACGATCCGTGAAATCTCTCATTCCTCGCTGGAAATGTTCGGCCATGCGGCCCGTTCCAAGGGGCTGACCTTTGATGTGCAAACCAATATTGATGAAAATATGCGCTTTATTGGTGATGCGGCCCGGATCCGGCAGGTGTTGAACAACCTTTTGTCGAATGCAGTAAAGTTTACGCAAAAAGGCGGTATCAAGGTATTCCTGTCCGAAGAGACGGACAATGAGCAAACAACCTATCTAAGCGTTTCGGTAATGGACACCGGCGCGGGGATTCCCCTGTTGGCGCAAAAAAGTATTTTTGATCGCTTTACCCAGGTTGACAGCTCGCTGAGCCGTGAACACCAGGGAACGGGACTGGGGCTGGCCATCTGCAAGGAATTGGTCGAACGCATGGATGGTGAAATCAATCTCAAGAGCGAGCCGGGCAAGGGGTCCAAGTTCTGCTTTTTTGTTTCTGTAAAAAAAGCCGAAAATATGCAGGTTTCTGAAGATAGCAGTACCGATAAAGCCGGTGCAGAGAAAAAGGCAAAGCGGGCTTTGCGCATTCTGGTTGCCGAAGACAATCCCACCAACCGCATGGTGATCAAGGCGATTCTCAGCCATGCCAAGGCAGAGGTTACCTTTGTTGAGGACGGCCAAGAAGCCGTGAAAACCTGGCAGGCACAACCCTTTGATCTGGTACTGATGGATATCCAGATGCCCCATATGAACGGGGTCGAGGCCACCCAGGCAATCCGTCAGATCGAAGCCAGCGAGCAAAAGCCCAAAACGCCGATTGTGGCGGTGACGGCCAATGCCATGCCGCACCAGCGCCAGGAATATCTGGCCGCCGGCATGGATGACCATGTGGCCAAACCTATCGAGCCACAACGTCTCTATGCGGCCATGAAGGGGGCGCTGAACAGCCATAGTCAGGCTGCCAATGAACCGACCCCGTATTGTGCAGCGAACGGCTGATCCACGCTTTTCATAAAAACGAATACGGATCTATATCTACTTTGAGGCGTATGTTGCGCGGCAGGTTTACCCGGCTGCGCCAGGCGTTGATCATGGCCGAAAGGTCAATCTGACGTTCTGCGCGCAATAATAATCTTTGCCGCCAACGTCCCCGTACCCGACTAAGGGGTGGCTCGGTCGGCCCCCATATATCCACCCCTTGTACCAGAGGCGCCATGGCCACAAAATCACGCGCTGCCCGTTGTGCCTCTGGTTCGGTGGGGGCCGAAAACACCAGGGCCGCCAGACGACCAAAGGGGGGAAAGCCCATGTCTTCGCGCAAAGACAGCTCGGCGCTGATAAAGGTTTCCCGATCGCCCGAGCACAAGGCCAATATCGCCTCGTGATCCGGTTGGTGGGTTTGCAGCAGGGCCCGGCCCGGCCGGCTTGCCCGCCCGGCGCGCCCGGCCACTTGCATTAGCGTCTGATAGGTGCGTTCCCCTGCCCGCATGTCCGCTCCATGCAGACCCATATCGGCATCCACCACCCCGACCAGCGTCAGGCCCGGAAAATTATGCCCCTTGGCGGCCATTTGTGTGCCGATCAGGATATCGATTTTGCCCTGTTCCATGCGGGCAATCAGGGCGCGGACCTCCTCGGCATTTTTGGTGCTGTCCGAGGAAAATATCTCAATCGATGCATCGGGAAACCGCGTTGCAACCTCTTCCTGCAAGCGCTCAACCCCTGGCCCCACCGGGTGCAGGCTGTCGGGGGTGCCACAGGCCGGACATGCCTTTGGTTTGGGCATGGAATAGCCGGTTAAATGACAGACCAGCCGCCCGTTATAACGGTGTTCCACCAGATAGGTGGAGCTGTCAGGCGCTTTCATGCGTTCGCCGCAATGACGGCAAATGGTCAGGGGCGCATAACCGCGCCGGTTCAAAAACAACAGGCATTGCTCTTTTTGTTGCAAGGTCTCTTCGATGGCCTCGATCAGCGGGGGGGACAGCCAGTTACCTGTGGCGGGCGGGTGTTCGCGCATGTCGATGGTTGAGATGGGGGGCAATACGGCGGCACCGGGGCGCGCCTGCAGCCGGACATGGGCATAACGGCCCGAACGGGCGTTTAGCATGCTTTCAAGGGAGGGGGTTGCCGAGGCCAGAATAATAGCCGCCTCGGCAAATTTGGCGCGGGCCACCGCCATGTCGCGCGCATGATACAACACTCCGTCTTCCTGCTTGTAGGAACTGTCATGTTCTTCATCGACAACGATCAGGCGCAGATTGGCAAAAGGCAGAAAGAGGGCTGAGCGCGCCCCCACCACAATGCGCGCCCGCCCATTGGTCACTTCGCGCCAGACCCGGCGGCGCTGCATGTTTGTGCGTTCTGAATGCCATTCGGCCGGGGGTGCACCAAAACGGCGTTCAAAGCGCGCCAAGACATCCTGGGTCAGCGCAATTTCGGGCAAGAGTACCAGCACCTGAGCCGATGGATCCCGCAACAGCACATCGGCAATGGCATCAAAATAAACTTCCGTTTTACCCGATCCGGTGACGCCATCCAGCAATGCCGGGGCAAAACTGTCTTGCCGGGTCAGGCTGATCAGGTCGCTGGCCGCGGTGCGCTGCGAGGCGGTTAGGTTCAGGCCGGTACGTTCGGGGTTGGGCGGGGCAAAGGGCCGGTCCACGGGCTGTGTCTTGGCGATCAGCCCGCCAGCCTTGGCCAGGGCAGTAATCACTCCGGGGCTGACCTGGGCGCGCCGGGCCAGTTCGGTAATGCTGAAAAAACCATTTTGGACGACCTGTAAAACCTTTTCGCGCGCCGGGGTCATTTTTTCAGGCAAGGTGGTCGCGGGGGCATAAAGCGTTTGCACCGGTGAAGGTTTCAGGGCTTCTGGACTGCTGAGCACCATGCGCAACACTACCCCCTGGCGATGACAGCAATAGCGCGCGACAAAATCTACAAATTCAAGACAGGAAACCGGCAAGGGCGGGGTGTCGACCACATTGGCAATGGGTTTGAGGGTGCGTTCCTGATCTTTTTCTTGAGCGCGAAAAACCTTCCACACGACGCCGCAAACCATACGCGCACCCAAAGGCGCATAGACAATGGAGCCTTGATCCACAGACAGGGTGTCCGGGATTTCATAATCAAAAGGTTCAGGGACCGGCATCGGAAACAATACCGAAGCCAGAAGCGGTGCAGACATGCTTATTTAACCTTCGTCTGGCAGGGCTGTAGAGCACAGGGTAGAGTGAGCGAATCAGTTTTCACAGGAACCATTATAGAGGGCAATTATCATGCAGTTTTTTCTCGACACCGCCAATGTGGACGAGATCAGGGCCATGACCGCCACCGGGCTGGTCGACGGAGTAACCACCAATCCGTCATTGATTGCCAAGTCCGGGCGCGATCTGGTGCAGACCATCAAGGAAATATGTACCCTGACCACGGGGCCGGTCAGCGCCGAGGTTACCGCGACCGATGCCGAGGGTATGGTCAAGGAAGGAGAGTTTTTGCGCGACATTGCCGACAATGTTTGCGTCAAGGTGCCGCTGACCTGGGAAGGGCTAAAGGCCACCCATGTGCTTAGCGGTAATGGTCACCCGGTGAATGTCACCCTGTGTTTCAGTGCCAATCAGGCCCTGCTCGCGGCCAAGGCCGGGGCCACGTATATTTCCCCCTTTATCGGCCGTATTGATGATACAGGCGCGGACGGTATGGAACTGATCGGCGAAATTCGCACCATTTATGACAATTACCCGGATCTGGATACGCAAATTCTGGCAGCCTCAATTCGCAATGTACTGCATGTCAAACAATCGGCTTTGCTGGGTGCGGATGTGGCCACTATTCCGGCCAATGTGTTGCAGGCGCTGGTTAAGCACCCGCTGACGGATAAGGGGCTGGCGGCCTTTATGGCAGATTGGGAAAGCACGGGGCAAAGCATTCTGCCATGAGTGAGGATCCGGGCGCATCCATCATAG
The DNA here is from genome assembly GCA_015485335.1 of Robiginitomaculum sp. Taxonomy (GTDB): domain Bacteria; phylum Pseudomonadota; class Alphaproteobacteria; order Caulobacterales; family Maricaulaceae; genus Robiginitomaculum_B. The sequence continues at coordinate 12,859 of WFTT01000088.1, read as the reverse complement.
ATTTTGATAGCGCCGCCAAGCTGCGGCTGGAAGGCAAGGTGCGTCGTCTGACCATGGAACGCGATGCCCTGGTGCAGACCATGCGTACCAATCATGCCAGCACGGCACAAATTCACGGGGCTGTTCTGGCGCTGGTTGATGCCCGCGATCTGGGTATGCTGGATCAGCGTCTGGCCGGGCATGTGCGCCATTCTCTGGGGGCAGATGTGTTGCGAGTGCTGGTGGAGGGTTTGCAATCGCCCGACAATACACGGGCCATTATGGGGGCCCCCAAAGGCCTGGTATTGCGCGTGCTGGATGGCCATAGCGAACGTCTTGGTCCGTGCCAGCCCTATACGGCCGATATTTTTGGACAAGAGGCGGAGGGCCTGAGTTCGGAAATGCTGTTGCGTATCCAGGTGCGGGGCCGGGAGGGTTTGTTTGCCCTTGGCAGTCGGGACCGGCTGACCTATCGCCCGGATCAGGGTACAGACCTGGCCGCTTTTCTGGCCCGGGTCATTGAACGGCTGGTGGCCGCATGGGCACCGATTTAGACATACCCGCATACGAAGCCCTGGGGGCTTTTATCAATCATTTGCGCGCGGAACGACGCCTCAGCCCCAACACACTGGCAGCCTATGAGCGCGATCTGGATGCCTTTTTCGCCCATGTCCGCGACCATGGTGGAAAAGGGGTTGATCTGGGGGTGTTGGGTCACCTCAACGCCCAGGACTTTCGTAGTTATCTGGCGGCACGACGACGGGGCGCAACGCCATTGTCATCACGCTCGCTGGCCCGGGCTCTGTCTTCCATTCGCAGTTTTTACCGGTTTATAGAGCGGCGCTGGGGCCTCAAGAATGATCAGTTGTCTCTGATTGAGGGGCCTAAACTGGCGCGCACTACTCCCCGGCCCTTGTCGGTCAAGGCCGCCGATGAAGTCCTGCAGGCCAGCGCGCGGACAAAAACAAAGGGCGAGCCGTGGATTGCCGCCCGGGATGCAGCTTTGCTGACCCTACTCTATGGTGCCGGTTTGCGCCTTGCCGAGGCCCTGTCCCTGACCGGTGCGGATTACCCCTTTGGGGATACGCTGCGTATAGTGGGCAAAGGCAATAAAACCCGTCTTGTCCCCTTATTGCCGGCCACCATAGAGGCAATGCGCCTGTATGTGCGGCTTTGCCCCTGGCCCACAGAGCAAAAGCATCCCCTGTTTCGAGGTGTCCGCGGGGGCGCCATGGGGCCTCGCGCCGCCCAGAAGCTGATGCAGGGGCTGCGGGCCCAGCTGGGCTTGCCAGACACCGCCACGCCACACGCGCTGCGCCATTCCTTTGCCACACATTTGTTGGCTGGCGGCGGGGACTTGCGGGCGTTGCAAGAATTATTGGGCCATGAAAGCTTATCATCAACGCAAATCTATGCTGATGTGGATGCACAATCGCTATTACAGATTTATGACAAAGCACACCCAAAAGGTGGCAATGCTCATAAGCGCCGGGTGTAAAGGCGAAGGTTGCGATCATACATTGCAATATTGTGAAAATACTTGGTCAGGAAATAATTATTCATGTTTAAACCTCATATGTATTACATGTAGTGGAATTATAGTTTAGTAAGTTTGTGAAATATGTAAATTTTAGTTTGTTGTCGGTTCTATTTTATTATAGGTGTTGCATTTTTATGATTTTTTCTGCATTATTTATTGTGTTTATTTAAAATGAATGGTGTGGGTTTATGTGGGCGCAGGTGTGATGACGGCGGATGAAATGCCATATCTGCCGCATTTTAAAGAGCTTTTTAAAGCCACCAGTATTGAAGAGCTGGTGAAGAGCTTTGACCACGTGGTGAAATCCTTTGGCATGGATCGCCATTGCCTGTTCGAAATTTTACCCCAGGCCACGCATTGGCAGCAACATTTGGTGCTTGGTACGTTTCCTGAGGAGTATATTGCAAAGTTCTGGAGTGATCGGCGCACTTATGATTCTTCGATCATTCACCAGACCAAGCTCAGCGGCATTCCATTTCTCACCGCCGATCTGATCAACAATCCCAACATTACTGACAGAGAGCGTGAAGCCTGGGAAAAGGCCAGAGACGTTGGTATAATTGTTGGAATTTCTTTTCCCGTTAAGGGCCGCTACAATCGTATTGCCGGTGTCAGTTTGACCGGTGATCCCAATGTTCTGGATGAATACCAGATTTGGCTGCTATCCTGTTTGGCGGCGGGGTATTATTCCAGGGCTTGTGCGCTGGACGGCGGGGTCGAGCACCTTATTGTTGCACCCAAGACCTATGCTCTTACCGGGCGGGAACGGGAATGCCTGACCTGGGTGGCCATGGGGAAGACGGACCGGGAGATAGCAGAGTCGCTGGATATTTCCGAACGCACCGTGGTTTTTCACATAAAAAATGCCAAAACAAAACTGGGCGCCAGCACACGTTTGCAGGCGGTTTTGACGGCAATTCGCAATGTCGAGATTATTCTCTAGGCATTTGTCACTTTTATGATAAAAAATAACAACAATTAATTCAATGCGTTGCCTTCATCCTGTTAGGAGTTACAGGTTTCAAAACAGCGATTCTGGCGTCACTACTTAATCACTAAACTGTTGTGATTCGCTGGGGCTATTCATGGGGCAGAAACTAGACAAGCATACTGCTATGATCATTGAGCTGGGCCAATTCAAACTTGACCAGATCGAGACCAGAGCCATGCCTGATGAAGATTTGCGTGCACAGTTGAAGGCGCATCTGAATGAATGTGCCCTGATTAGCAAGCGGGTCAATGATGAGAAGCTTGGGGATCTGGCTGTGGTGCTGAGACAGGCCGCCGGCGTGATGTGCATGTTGGCCAATCTGGCCGAAAAGTACTCGTTGAACGAGCAATAGATCTGATTGTCCCTGTGGGCAGAAACCAGCTTATATCAATCCCAATGCCTTGAAGCTGATCACGTCTTGACGGCCGACAATGATGTGATCATGCACCGAGATTTTCAAGGCCCGGGCCGCGGTGATCACCTGTCGGGTCATTTCAATATCACTTTTGGAAGGGGTCGGGTCGCCACTGGGATGGTTGTGGACCAGAATGACCGCCGAGGCGCCCAGTTCCAGCGCCCGACGTAAAACTTCCCGGGGATAAACCGGGGTGTGGTCAACGGTGCCGTGGTTTTGCACTTCGTCGGCGATCAGGCGATTTTTCCGGTCCAGATAGAACACCCGAAACTGTTCGCGGGTTTCCTGGGCCAGCGCGGCGCGGCAATAATCCAACAGTGCGCTCCAGCTGGAAACCACGGGGCGGTTCATCACCCCAGCCTGGTGAAGACGCAAAGCGGCTGCATGGATGATTTTCAGCTCACGCGCAATGCCATCGGTCATGCCCGGCAATTCGGCCAGCCGCTCCGGAGCGGCCCCCAGCACTTCGGCAAAGCCGCCAAAGGTTTCAATCAGGGATTTGGCCAGTTCTTTGACGTCCCGGCGTGGAATGGCTCTAAACAATAACAGCTCTAGCAGTTCGTAATCGGCCAGTGCTTCGGGACCAGATTGGGCAAAGCGTTCGCGCAGGCGCATGCGGTGGCCGTGATAATGTGGTTTGGTTTTTTTTGTTTCGCTCATGCGTCGTGAGATTGTGCCGGGTTATGCAGACCTGCTGGCGAGGTAGTAAAGACCTCTGCCCCTTTGGCTGTCACGCCAATGGAGTGTTCAAACTGTGCCGATAGTGAACGATCCCGAGTGACCGCGGTCCAGCCATCGGAAAGAATTTTCACTGCGGGTTTGCCCAGATTAAGCATTGGCTCGATAGTGAAAAACATACCCTCTTTCAGCTGCGTTCCGGTGCCGGGCTGGCCATAATGCAGCACATTGGGCGCATCGTGAAATACCCGGCCAAGCCCATGTCCACAAAAATCACGCACCACTGCACAGCGTTCCGCCTCGGCATAGGACTGGATGGCGTGACCAATATCGCCCAGGGTTGCGCCGGGTTTCACCTCGGCAATGCCCCGTTGCAGGGCTTCATAGGTAATATCGATCAGGCGTCGAGCGCGGCGCTTTACATTGCCCAATGCAAACATGCGGCTGGTATCCCCATGCCAGCCATCCAGGATCAGCGTCACATCAATATTGACGATATCGCCGTCTTTGAGAACTTTCTCGCCGGGAATGCCGTGGCACACTACGTGATTGGCTGAAATGCACAGGGTTTTGGGATAGCCGCGATAATACAGGCAGGCCGGTTGCGAGCCATTATCCAGCATAAACTCACGCGCCAGCCGGTCCAGCTTGTCCGTAACTACGCCCGGCTGCATATATTCGCACAACATATCCAGACATTCTGCGGCCAGGCGGCCCGCCTTGCGCATACCCTCAAAATCTTCCTCAGTATGCAGCTTGATCATATTGGTGCGCCCGGCGGGGGCTTCATCGGCTTCGGTAAAGGTCATCATGATGTTGTCTTGGCTTTCTCAATGCAGGCCCTAACTTGGTCTTTTACGACGTAATGTGCAACCAGTTCGGCGCTCATACGGGTCGGGCGGCCAGTATCCAGATTGATGCATACCAGTTTCCAGTGAGAGCGAAAGATGGTTTGTCCGGAATCGGCGTGGCGGATCTGATAGCGCCGTTCGGCCCGCAGGCGCTTATCAGTAGCGGTAATCCAGACCGCCACATCCAGTTCATCCCCAACATAGCTGGCGGCCAGATAATCACTTTCCGCATGAATGACGGCCATGCCGCGCCGTGCCGAAACACAGCTTTGCTTGTCAAAACCAAAACTGTTCCAATGGGCCCAGGCGGCTTCATCCAGCCAGGTATTGTAAACCGCATTATTGACATGGCCAAAGGCATCAATGTGCTCTGGCTTGGCGGTTACCCGGTGAATAAACGGTTCGGGATAATCCCACTCATCAGTACTCATGTAGATCTCCGTGTGAATTCATAGAGGGCGGCGGCGCTGCCGACCGTCGCATAAAGGGCAAAAATTATGTACAGGGTGGGGCGGTCGTGGGCCCATAAATACGCCAGCAAGAGCGCCACCGTTGTTCCCATGAGGGCCAGCCCCAAAACGATTAAAGCCAGTCTGGAATGGCTTTTGCGGTAGAGTTTCAAATTGGCGGCAGATACGCCAATGGAGACCAGTAAAAATGTCATTGATGAAAAGGATGCGATTACTTCCAGTCCGCCGGCAAGGGTAAAAAGGCTTGCAAATCCGATCAGGGCATACACCGCCATATTGGGGGCGTTGCGCGCATTTCGATGGGTAAAGGCCACGGGCATACGTTTTTCAGTGGCCATTTGCGCCATCATCCGCGACGCCCCAAAGGTGGTGGCGTTAATGGCACTGGAGGTAGCCAACAGGGCCGCGACCCCGACCAGCACAACCCCGGCTTCGCCCAGTACAGGGCGTGCTGCGGCGGCCAGGGCATATTCCTTGGCTTCGATTAACTGGGCTTCGCCCAGATTCCCAACGCCTACGATCGCCAGAACGATATAAATGATCGAGGTGATGGCGATGGAAGCATAGATGCCGCGCGCCAGATTCTTGTCTGGATTGCGCATTTCAGTCACCACATTGGTGATCAGCTGAAACCCTTCGAAAGCCACAAATACCAGCGCCCCGGCCATAAAGACCGAGGCAATGCCCCGATCCAGTACCGGGAAAAGGTCGCCCGGCTTAACCGTAATCGCCCCGGCAATGGCAAAGAATCCAAGGAGTGCAATTTTGGTATAAACGATCAGGTCTTCGGCAAAGCCGGCATCGCCAGTACCACGCAGATTAATCACCAGGAAAAACAGCAATACCAGAGCCGACAATCCCATGCGAAACAGTTGATCGGTGCCATGGCCCAGCAAGTCTGCCCCGTAGGCGCCAAAGGTAAAGGCATACAGCGCCAGAGTACCCACATAGCCGACAATGACCGTCCAGCCGCCCAGCGTGGCAATCAGCTGAAACCGGGGAAAGGCACGTGCCAGATATGTGTAGCTGGCCCCGTCATCCCGAAAGGTCAGGGCCAGTTTCACATAGGAATACCCACCGGCCAGGGCGATCATCGCCCCGATCAGGAAGGCAAGAGGGGCCGCATGGCCGGCAATGCCAACGGCCAGGCCCAGCACAGAAAAAATCCCGCCACCAATCATGCCACCTACGCCCATGGCAATCAGTTCGATCAAGCCCAGCTTGCGTACAGGATGGGGGGAGGCTGTGGTCATGGAGAATCCTTGAGGACAGGGAAGATAAGCAATACTTACGGCGTGCCGGGGCGCGCTTCAATGATGGTTATTGCCCGGGGGCGGTTAAGGGGTCACATAGCGTAAAATGGCGGCACATATTCCCCTATATCCGCCAAAATGTTGCATAACTGTCACATAAGCAGAATTCTGTAGAGCCTTGTGCGTTCAAATCCCCGTTTTATTAGCAAGATTTCACAAACTTAGGTATGAAAAGACACCCTGTGGGGGGGCAATAAAAATCAAACGCCATATCCGCTAGGAATAATGAGGAAACCAAGAACATGAAACATTCAATTAAAATCGCCATGCTGTGTGCGGCCTCGTCTGTCGCTCTTTGCAGTGCCGGAACGGCCAGCGCACAAAGTGCGGGCAGCATACTGGAAGACGAAATTATCGTTACCGCCACCAAGAAAGCTGGAGGGGTCAATATTCAAGAAGCGCCGGTAGCCATTACCGCCTTTGGGGAAAAACAACTTGAGGTTCTGCATGTCACGGATTTGCACACGCTGAGTTATTCCATCCCCAACGTGTCGCTGGAAGATATTGGCACCTCGCGCGGTGTAGCAAACTTCTCTATCCGTGGCCTCGGGATTAACAGTTCTATCCCATCCATCGACCCCACGGTTGGTGTTTTCGTTGATGGCATGTATCTGGGCGTAAATGGCGGTGTGGTTCTGGATATTTTTGATCTGGACAGCGTCGAAGTTCTGCGTGGTCCGCAAGGCATTCTGTTTGGGCGCAACGTGACCGGCGGTGCAGTCTTGATCAACACCAAGAAGCCAACCGATGACTTCAAGGCCAGTTTCAAATCTGCCGCTGAATCCGGGTTTAAAAATACCGGTGGCAATTATTATCTGATGGGGTCAGTTTCCGGCCCGATCGTTCAAGACAAGCTGAAAGCCAAGGTCGCCGCCTATTACAACAAGGACAATGGCTATTTCAAAAATTATCTGGGTGGGCCGCGTTTTGGCAAGCCCGATGCGTTTAGTGTCTTTGGACAGGCCGAAACCGTATTGGTGCGCCCATCCTTGGTATATACACCCAATGACGATCTGGAATTCACGCTCCGCTATGAACATGGCGACAGCAATGGCGACGGTCCGGCGGCGCAAAATCACCCGGGGCGTAATGGAACCTTCCCCAATGCCTTTGTCAGCTTTGATCGCAATTCTGATGGTTTCTCCATCGACGAGGTTGGGTTCTATAACAACAATTGGGATCAGGTGATTTTTGAAACCAATTGGAACGTCCCCTTTGGCGATGGCGTTATCACCAATATTGCTGGCTTTCGTGATTTTGTTAATGAAGGACGCAGTGATATTGATGCGACTCCGCTGCCGCTCTTCCACGCTAGTTTTGCCACCGATCAGCAACAGTGGAGCAACGAGCTGCGCTATGCCGGTCGTTTTGCTGACAAGCTGGATATCACCACGGGCCTGTATTTCTTTACACAGGACATCGCCTATCAGGAAACCCGTAATATCGCCTTTGGCCGCCTGAATTTCTTTGGTGGTGGCAAACAGCGGCAGAAAACCTATGGGGCCTTTATCCAGGGGGATTATGATCTGACTGATCAGGTCTCGTTTATTCTGGGTGGTCGCTATACCCATGAAACCAAACGCGCCAGCATTGCAACACTGATTTTCAATCGTACCCCGTGTGATGTGGTGACCGGCACTTGCCCGTTTGATTTCAATGACCGTGATTCCTGGACCAACTTTTCACCAAAAGTTGGCCTGACATGGGAACCCAATGATGACTGGAATGTGTATGGCCATTGGACCCAGGGTTTCCGTTCCGGCGGGTATAACTTCCGCAATACTTCGGCGGTTTTCCTGCCCAAGCCCTTTAATGAAGAGAAAGTCAGCTCTTTCGAAGTGGGCTTCAAAGGCAAACCCAATGCCATCACCCGCATTAATTCGGCTGTTTTCTATAATGACATTTCGAATATGCAGCGTGAAATCAACATTGCCGACCCGCTGGCCGGTGTAGTGCAGTTTATCCGCAACACCGCCGATGCCACCATTTGGGGCTTTGAGTCCGAAGCCCAGGTCAACATCATGGATATGATCACCCTTCTTGGCTCCATCGGTTACACCAATGGCAGTTATGACAAGGTGTTGTTTGACCTGAACGGCGATGGAGCGTTGAACGTCGCAGACAAAAACCTGAAAATTCCGCGGCTGGCGCCCTGGACCTACAGCGTTGGTTTCATCCTGAACAGCGAAATTCCAGGTCTTGGGGAATGGTCATTGCGCACCAATTATTCACACCGGGATCATTCCTTCTATACGGATAACAACCTTGGTGAGCTCAATGGTGCGGATATTCTGGATCTCAATCTGAGCTTTACCACCGACAACGACATCACGGTTTCGCTTTATGGCAAAAACCTTCTTAATGAAGTGACCCAGGGCGGCGATACGCAATTGCCGGCAACCCTTGGCGGTGGTTCTTTCTCACCATTGAACAAGGGCCGGATCATTGGTGTCGAACTGAAGTTTGATATTCAATAAACTGGCTACCGGTCAGGAAAAGGCGCTGTGCACAATGCACAGCGCCTTTTTTATTTAATCAGTTCATAGGCCGGCAGGGTCAGGAACTCGGCAAATTCATCATCAAAGACCAGGCTTTGCATCAGCTTGGCGGCATCTTCAATGCGGCTGTCATTCCAGCTTTCATCGCCGGTCTGAGCCTTCAGCGCGTCCAGCACATGAGCAAATTCGGCCTGTAACAACGCCCGGTCAATGACCGTGCCATTATCCATTTTGGCGCCGTGAACGCGCCATTGCCATAATTGCGCCCGCGATATTTCTGCGGTGGCGGCATCTTCCATAAGATTATGGATGGGCGCGGCGCCCTGTCCGCGCAGCCATGAGGCCAGATACAAAATACCCACCTCGATATTGGTGCGCACCCCGCCAAGGGTGATCGCCCCGGTGCTGGGGGTAAGAAGGTGGTCGGCACTGGCGCTGTAACCATTTAACCGTTCGATCTGATTGGCCGCGGGCATATATTTATCAAATACCTCCATGGCCAGCGCCACCATGCCAGGGTGGGCCACCCAAGTGCCATCATGGCCATCCTTGACCTCGCGTTCCTTGTCGGCGCGCACTTTGGCAAAGGCCGCATCATTGGCGGCATTGTCGCCCTTGACCGGGATTTGCGCCGCCATACCGCCAATGGCATGGGCGCCGCGCCGATGACAGGTTTCAATCACCAGGCGCGAATAGGCGTGCATAAAAGGCGAGGCCATGGTCACTTCGGCGCGGTCCGGCAACAGGCGGTTGGCGCGTTTGGCAAAGCGTTTGATATAACTGAAGATATAATCCCAGCGCCCGCAGTTTAAACCCACAATATGATCGCGTAGGGCATAGAGAATTTCATCAATCTCAAAGCTGGCCATAATGGTTTCGATCAGCACCGTGGCGCGTACCGTGCCCACCGGCAGGCCCAGCGCCGCCTGTGCATGCAGGATCACCATGTTCCACAGCCGCGCTTCGTCCGCATTTTCCAACTTGGGCAGATAATAATACGGGCCACTGTTCATGGCTTTTCTGGCGGCGTGGTTATGAAAAAGATAAAGGCCGAAATCAAACAAAGAAGCGCTGATTGGTTCCCCATCGACCAGCATATGGGCCTCGACCATGTGCCAGCCCCGGGGACGGACCAGCAAGACTGCCGGGTCAGCGTTCAGAGCATAGGTTTTGCCCCGCGCAGTATCTTCAAAATCAATGGTGCGGGTGTTGGCATCCCGCAAATTGATCTGCCCCTGCACCATGTTTTCCCAATATGGCGAGGAGGCATCTTCAAAGTCCGCCATAAAGCATTTGGCGCCGCAATTGAGCGCATTAATGATCATTTTGCGATCCACCGGGCCGGTGATCTCTACCCGGCGATCCTGAAGGTCGGCGGGGGCGGGGCGTACTTTCCAGTCGCCGGCACGAATGTCTGCAGTTTCAGCCCGAAAACCAGGATCCTGTCCGTTATCCAGTTCTTTCTGGCGAATTTGGCGGGCCTGCAAAAGTGCTTCGCGGGCGGGATTGAAACGCCGATGCAGATCCGCCAGAAACGCCAGCGCGTCCGGGCTGAGAATATCGGCAAAGCCCGGTGCATATGCACCGGTAATGGTCACGCCATCAGGGCATGAAAAAGAAGGCGCCGTCATGAAATTTCCCTCAAAAAAACATTGAACCTGCGCGTTTGCCTTGGCGGGCGCGGCATGTCAATCCTGTTGCAAACAGGGCCCCACCCGCCAGGCATTATAGCGTGGTTGTTTATTCCGCCGCAGCGTTAAATTGCGCGCTTTCGGTAGATTCGCCAAGCGCCGTGGTCGAGGACTGACCACCTGAAACCGCATTGGCCACCGCATCAAAATAGCCCGTGCCCACTTCGCGCTGGTGGCGCGTGGCGGTATAGCCGTCTTTTTCTGAGGCAAATTCGGCCTGTTGCAGTTCGGAATAGGCCGCCATGCCACGATCCTTATACCCACGGGCCAGTTCGAACATGCCGTGGTTCAGATTGTGGAAACCGGCCAGGGTGACAAACTGATACTTATAGCCCATGGCACCCAGCTCACGCTGGTATTTGGCGATGGTGTCCTTGTCCAGATTGGCCTCCCAGTTAAAGCTGGGCGAACAGTTATAGGCCAGCAATTTACCGGGAAACTCCTTGTGAATGGCCTCGGCAAAGCGGCGCGCATCATCCAGGTTCGGCTTGGAGGTTTCCCACCACAGTAAATCCGCCACCTTGGCGTAAGACAGGCCGCGCTTGATGCAATGATCCACCCCATTGCCTTTTAAGCGATAAAAGCCTTCGGGGGTGCGCCCGGCGTCATAATCGATAAACTCGTGATCGCGCTCATCAATATCCGAGGTCAGCAATTTGGCGCTTTCCGCATCGGTGCGGGCCACCACCAAAGTCGGCACGCCGCACACATCGGCGGCCAGGCGCGCGGCCTGTAAATTACGCTCATGCGCCTTGGTAGGGATCAACACCTTGCCGCCCAAATGCCCGCATTTCTTTTCCGAGGCCAATTGGTCCTCGAAATGTACGCCTGCGGCCCCGGCCTCGATATAGGCCTTCATGATCTCAAAACAGTTTAGCGGGCCGCCAAAGCCGGCTTCGGCATCGGCAACGATGGGGGCGAACCAGTCCCGTGTCGCCCCGCCTTCGGTGCATTCAATCTGGTCGGCACGCTGCAAAGTGCGGTTGATCTTCTTGGCCAGTTCTGGCCCGGAATTGGCGGGGTAGAGCGATTGGTCCGGATACATGGCGCCGGCCACATTGGCATCGGCGGCCACCTGCCAGCCGGAAAGATAAATCGCTTTCAGGCCTGCGCGCACCATTTGCATGGCCTGATTGCCACTCATGGCGCCAAGGGCATTGATATAGGGCTCTTCGTGCAGCAAGTCCCAAAGGCGGTTGGCACCACGTTCGGCCAGGGTATAGGCAATCTGCACGGAACCGCGCAGTTTTTTGACTTCTTCGGGGGTGTAATTGCGTTCAATGCCGTCATAACGGCCCGAAGGCGCAGTTGGGACGAGGGTTTCAAAACCGTTGGTGCTCATGATTGTCTCCATAGCCATGCATGAATTTGGCTGTAAAAATTTACTTCTATGACAAATATGAGCTATTTTTGATAAAAATGACAGAATATAAGGGTTTACGTGTCATTTATGTGTGATAATAATTTGTAAAAATGTAATAGATGTAAATTATTATGGCGGAAAAGAAACTCTTTGCCGGGGCGCGGCTAAAACGACTGCGCAAGGATCTGGGGCTAACCCAGGTTAAAATGGCGGCGGATCTGGGGGTGTCGGCCAGTTATCTTAACCTGATGGAGCGCAATCAGCGCCCGCTAAGCGCCCGGGTGTTGATCCGGCTGGCCGAAACCTTTGAATTTGATCTCAAGACCTTTGCCGCTTCGGCGGATCAGAACATGCTGTTGTCGCTGCGCGAGGCGGCGGCGGACCCGGCGGTCGAGAATATCGGTCTGGATGTACAGGATCTCAAAGAACTGGCTGATGCCCACCCGCGCGCGGCACAGGCGCTGATCCAATTACATCAGAGCCATCGCGGTACGGCCAGCGATTTGGCATCCTTGGCGGATCGTTTTGATGATCGTCAGGGCGGGGGCGATACTGGTGAACAGCCCTTGCAACAGGTGCGAGACGTATTGCAGGAACACAGTAATTATTTTGCCGAACTGGAAGAAGCCGCCGAAATTTTTGCCGAGGAGGCGCATCTGGACCGGGCGGATCCGGGCGCAGGCATGCGGGCTTACCTGTTACAGGTGCATGGGGTACGTACCCGTGTATTGCCGTTGGATGTGATGCGCGGGGCCTTGCGCCGCTATGACCGTCATTCAAAACGACTGATGCTCAATGAATTGCTGGAGGGGCCGGCGCGGTTGTTTCAACTGGCCGTGCAAATCGCCTTGCTGGAACAGCGTGATTTGCTGGACCAGATGGAGATGGAAACCGGGCTGACGTCCAAGGTGGCGCGCCGGTTATACCGGCTGGCGCTGGCCAATTATTTCGCCGGGGCGCTGATCATGCCTTATGACAAGACCCTGAAGGCGGCGCAGGATTTGCGTTATGATCTGGAAAGTCTTCGCCGGCGTTTGGGCGTCAGTCTGGAACAATTGTGCCATCGGCTG
>WFTT01000087.1 GCA_015485335.1 Robiginitomaculum sp. | reverse complement strand
CCTTTGCGGTGCTGCTACCCGTGCGCACCGTGGGTGTAATGGGGGACGAGCGCACCTATGACTATGTCTTGGCCTTGCGTGCCGTAACCTCTACCGATGGCATGACCGCCGATTATTACCCGTTTGATCACGAAGTGTTGGGCCGCATGTCGACGCGCATCATCAATGAAGTGCGCGGCATTAACCGGGTGGTCTATGATGTGACCTCCAAACCCCCCGGCACCATTGAGTGGGAGTAAATTCCCAGCGCACATAACGAAGTCGTGTAAAGCCGGGGCTATACCGCTTTGTCATCTTTTCGTAAGGTATTCTTGGCGGATTGGGAGAGATGCATGCGCAATACACTATCGATGATCGCTCTGGCAGCGTTGATGATAACGGGGTGCAGCGCCCCGCTAAGCCAGGTCGGCAAGACACCAGAAGATACCCCCAGCCACCTTGATACGACCAAGTTGGACGCCGTGCTGGCCGATCCGCGTCGCGATACGGATCGCGCTCGTGACATTTATCGCCACACGGCCAAGACCATGGCATTTTTTGATATTGCGCCAGATGCTAATGTGGTCGAGGTTTTGCCTGGCGGCGGCTGGTACACCCGCGTTTTGCTGCCCTATGTTTCCCCGGATGGCGGCTGGTATGGCATTAATTACAGCCGGGATTTACGCAAGGGTATTTTTACCGCCTCGGGCCGGGAAATCAGCGACGAAGCATTGGTTGAATATGGACAATGGCCGCGAACCTATCCCGCCATGGCGGCACAAAACGGCCCTCCGAACAGCGCCGTCAAAGGGGCCTTTCTGTTTGGCGAAGTTCCACCAGATGACATGGGCCAGATGGATGCGGTACTCTTTATCCGGGCTTTGCATCATCTGAACCGTATTGATCCAAAATATCTGGAAGAAGCCATTGCCGACAGCTTTGACCTGCTTAAACCTGGCGGCATAGTTGGCGTGGTACAACACCGGGCCAGGGAAGATTATGGTGACATGGATTATGATACCACGGGCAATAAGGGTTATATGAAACAGTCTTATATCATCGCCATGTTTGAAAAAGGCGGCTTTGCACTGGACGGGCAGAGCGAGATCAACGCCAACCCCAAGGACACCGCCGATTATGAAAATGGGGTGTGGACCCTGCCCCCCTCATTGCGCGGCAAGGATGCAGCCATGCAAGAGCATTATATCCAGATTGGCGAATCGGACCGGATGACCCTGCGGTTTAAAAAACCTGATTAAGCCTGGGGCGTAATCCGATAGGCACAGCGGCGCGCCCCGGCCAGGATATGCTCTTCGCGCACCACCTTGGCCGTGGGGCCAAGCACGCGTGTGAAAACGTCCAGCTCATTGGCGCATAACCGCGTACAGCTTCGCGCCGCGGCACAGATGGGGCAATGGTTTTCAACCAACAGCCAGTCTTTGCCATCGCGCTTTACCGCGGCCATATAGCCTTCGTCGTTGCGCAGGCGGGCCAGGGCCTTCACCCGCGCCTCCAGGGTTTTGCAACCATCCAGCGCGGCTTCATAGCCATGCCTTTGGGCGGCGCTGTGCCGGTCAATAATACCTTCCAGCCCCGCCTCGCCAAATTGTGCCCGCATATGGCCCAAAAGGTCCACCGCCAGTTCTTGATGCGCGTCGGGGAAAAGCCCTTCGGCCTTGGCCGTCAGCGTCCATAACTTGGTTGGCCGCCCCCGGCCCGAGGGCTGAGATTGTGCCGCCACCATGCCCTCTTCCTGCAAGGCGTATAAATGCTGGCGCACCGCCATGGCCGTCACCCCAAAGCGCTTGGCAAGTGCGGCGGCAGGCTGTGCCCCCTGTCGTTTTAGTACATCCATAATGGCGCGACGCGGATCGCGCAGGGCGGGTGTCTGGGATTGTTTATCTGATTTCATCACCCTTTTATAAAGCACTTGCTTTGTTAATCAAGCTTGATATATAAAGCATATTCTTTAGTTATTGGAGAGTCCTATGATCCACCTTGAACATGCCAATCTGGTCGTCAACGACATTGAACCCACCCTTAGCTTTTTACAGGCCGCCTTCCCTCATTGGCAGGTGCGCGCCTCTGGCCCCTCCACCTGGTATGGCAAGCCCCGAAAATGGCTGCATTTTGGTGACGATTTCACCTTCATTACCCTGAATGATAATGGCGACGGGGCGCCCCGCGACCTGACCGGCCATGCCCCGGGCCTGGCCCATCTGGGCTTTACCGTGACTAATATTGAACGTCTGATCGAGCGCTTGGAACGCAAGGGCTATACCCCCAGCGTGGCGCTGGACACCCAAGGGTATCGGCGCAATGTCTATTATATTGACCCAGCCGGACTGGAATTTGAATTTATTGAATATCTCAGCGATGACCCGGTCGAGCGCAATGCCGATCCCGCCGAGGAGGGCTAGGACCATGCGGTTAAACCAGGTCACCCTGCCCGCCCTGGATGTGGAGACAGCCCGCGATTTTTATATCACGCTGGGCTTTACCCTGATTGTGGATGGCGACCAATATGCACGCCTGCAGGCGCCCCAGGGCGGCACCACCTTGTCCCTGCAATTGGTGGAAGCCCTGCCCCGGGGCCCCTGTCCCAAGATCTATCTGGAATGCCACAGTGCGGCGGCTCTGGATCAGAAGGTCAATGCCCTGAAAACCGTAGACATTGTGTTTGATACTATGCCCACGGACCAAAGATGGCGCTGGCGCGAGGCCTGGCTGTGTGACCCGGCGGGCAATAAAGTTTGTCTTTATCATGCCGGTGAAAACCGCCTGAATCCGCCCTGGCGAGTATCATGATCCAGAGGGCAAAATACCTTCCAGGGCACCATATTGCCTGAGACGGGCGCGGATCTGGGTGGCCAGTTCGCCATCCTTCAGGTGCGGCACTCTGGTGCTGTCTGTCTCGTAATTCGTATCGGCAAAGGTTCTGGCAAACCCTTTATCCTGGGGGCGTTGGCGCACCATGGCGTTAAGTGTGGCGATGGCCATGACCTTGTTTTTGCGGCTGAAACGGGCGAAACCGCGATAGTAAAAATGCTCTTCCACATGGCGGTGGCTCATCTGTACCAACGCCTCCATCAGCCCGTGATAAAACGTATTCAGGCTTGGCTCGGGCAAGATAAAAGATACCCCAGTATCGCCCTTTTTATTGCCGGTAACTTCGGGCAATTGGCTTTTGGGGCTTGCCTGGATACCCAATTGTACCAGCATGGCTCCATCGCTTAGCGTTTGCAGGGTCCGGACCCGTAATTCGGCTTCATCATAGGTAAGCCTTCGCAGCGTCCGCCCCAGGGTCTGCCGGCCCAGCGGGGCCGCCATGGCCGCCTGGCTGGACCGCAACGCCGCTGCATTTTGCGCCATCAGTGGCAGATCCTGATGATTGTTGAACGGAGTCGTATAGGCGCCGTCATGGTGAAAACGCAAGCGTTCGCGCACTTCATGTTCCCGCGCCTTTTGCAGGGCCAGAAAGATCGTCTGGATAATTTCCGATGTAGGCAATTGCGGCTCTACCCGCCATTTGCGCCCATAAACAATTTTCTGACGGGGCTGTTTGGCTAGGGCACGGTAATTGTCGTAACCAATTATGCCAATCTGGATATAGACCCCACCGACATCCTCACTGGCAAAGACCAGATAACGCGCATCATAGGTCGTATCCAGCACCACTTTTTCCACGGTTTTCAACGTATGCCGATAGCGTAAAAAATGTTGGGGAATGCACACCACCCCATGGCGCAAATGCACAACTGGTGCACAGGGCATGGGGCTTTCGCCGCTGTGCAGAGGCAATATGGTCTTCCCAAATGTCATCGGCCTAGCACACACTCACCACGGGCTGGTTTGCCAGATGCCGGCAAACATTTATGCATGGCAGATAAGCCCCCCGCCCTGGCTTGACTAGATAGCCAGAGGCTTACAAGGTGGTGCATATTTGAACCACTGGCGAGGCAATTTGATGGACTGGGATGATCTGAAGCTGTTTCTGGCTGTTGCCGACGCCCCCTCCATGCGGGCCGCCGCGCGCAAGCTGAGAATCAGCCACACCACCATTTCCCGGCGTATTGATGTGCTGGAAGCCAGCCTGAACACCAAGCTGTTCAACCGCCTCACCAATGGCTATCAGCTCACCCCGTCAGGCCTAGAACTCTTGCCAATTGCCCGAAATACCGAAGAAAACCTGCACGCCTATGGCCGCAGCGTTGCCGGACGGGACAGTGCCCTGGAAGGACAGGTTTGCGTTACCATTCCGGACTCTCTGGCGGTCAATCTCTTTATGCCGCTTTTTATCAATTTCATGGAGGAGTATCCGGGTATACAGCTGAAAATCAATGATTCCATGCAAGTGTTTGATTTATCCCGGCGTGAAGCCGATGTGGCCTTGCGGCTCACCAACGCACCACCTGAACACCTGATCGGGCGCTGTCTGGGCAATATGAAACAGGCTGCCTATGCCACACGTCATTATCTGGACGCGCATCCACCCGAAGCGGAAAATTCGACGGCGAGATGGATTGGCTGGGGCCTGCCAGAAGACCGACCATCCTGGATCGACCGCTCTCCCTTCCCCCATCTGGGCGTTGTGGGGCATTTCAACAATATCCTGTTACAGCTAGATGCCGCCCGCCGCTCGGTCGGCATTGGTTATTTTCCCTGTTATCTGGGCGACAGCGCCAAAGACCTGGTGCGCCTGAACGCCCCCACCCCCTCTTTGTCTGTATGGCTGTTATCCCATCGAGACTTACGCGCCGCCGCCCGTATGCGCGCCTTTCGGCAATTCATTATCCGCAACGCCGACCCCCTCAAAGCTCGCCTTGAGGGGAATCCAGTTTCCTGATTTTACTGATGAAAACTGGTTGCGGGGGCAGGATTTGAACCTGCGACCTTCAGGTTATGAGCCTGACGAGCTACCGGGCTGCTCCACCCCGCGTTAAACCGTATTCTGCGCTGTCTGACTATATGGTCAGAGCGAGCGGTGGTTGTAGCGCTTTTTAGCCTGTTGTGAAGACCTATTGTGTGCTTTTACGCAATTTTGTGCATGGCCGGTCCATTGAGCCTAATCGATCTGGTCAGAGCGCAGTTTGTGCTTTTTCTTGTCCTCCTCATTGCGATTACGCAGCCCCATCACACCGGTGCCCATGGCCAGAGAGCCAAAGGTAAGTGCAAAAAAGATAATCAGCAGGCCAAGGGCAATGATTCTATCGGAGGAAGACCAGATCATCGTGCGCAACCCACCCACATCGAGCAACAACAAACCGGCCAGCATCCCCTCCCCGGCGATCAGACCAACAACTAGATGTCCGGCAAAAAATCGGATCAGCTCATGGTTATCACGGCGATATCGGGCTTGCTTGTTCATATGGTGGTTTTATCCTAGCCGTGACCGTCCCCATACCAGTCTTTTTTGATCGAGCGTGAGGCAAAAAAGTACATCACCGCGGCCAGCACATAAACCCAGACCACCAAGGACAGAGCCGATTGCAGGGCCGGTCCGGCATTACTGCCATCTGGCAAGGTGAAATGCGTAGACAGGGCACCGGTCAGGGTCGGCCCAATGCCAAGCCCGACAATATTGATAATGAACAAATTGATCGAGGATGAAAAGGCGCGCATGTTTGGCGGCACCAAATTCTGGATAGAGCCAAACACCGGGGCCAGCCAGATGCCACTGCACATGGCCGGAATGACCCAGATAGCCATCAGGATCCAGGGGTTTTGCATTTGCAGCGCCACAAAAAACATTGGCGCCATAAAGGCACTGGAGAACATGGGCACCAGCGCATACCATTTCAGATCCCGCTGGCCCATCTTGTCGCTTAACCAGCCGCCCAGATAGGTACCAATGGCCATAGGCACGATGCCCACCAGGCCGAATTTAAAGCCGACTTCGGCATAGCCCATATGAAATGTACGAATGAAATGGGGTACCATCCACGCCGAAACTGCATAGCCACCCAACGAGGTAAGCGAGGCGCCCATGCTGAAAATCCAGAAGGTCGGTTTGGAGCGAAGCGTTTTGAGCACCGCCGAAAACGGAACCGGCGCGACCGCTTTACTATCAAAATTTCCCCGCGGGGGCTCTTTGATAATCAGCTTGGCCAGCACCGCAACTACCAGTCCCGGCAGACCAACAATGAAAAAGGCCTCGCGCCAGCCTATATTCTGAACCACCCAGCCCCCGGCAATCAGCCCCAACAGGCTGCCGACCGGGATCCCCAGAGAGTAGATGGCAATGGCGCGGGTGCGTTGTTTGGAATCAAAATAATCTGACATCAGCGAATGCGCCGGCGGGGTGCACCCGGCCTCGCCAAAACCTACCCCAAGACGGGCAAAGAACATTTGCCAGAAATTCATGGCCAGTCCAGAAGCCGCGGTAAACAGGCTCCAGATCGCCAGGGAAATGCTGATGATGCTGACCCGGTTAAACCGGTCCGCCGCCCAGGCAATGGGCAAGCCCACCGCCGTATAGAACACGGCAAAGGCCAATCCGCTCAGCAGGCCGATCTGTAAATCGCTAAAGCCCAGCTCGTGACGAATCGGCTCCTGCAGCACGCTGAAGATCAGGCGGTCGATAAAATTGAAGGTATAGATGACGAACAACGACCCAAGAACAATGTTGCGATATAATCCAGGCCGTTTGGCGGCCACGCCTGAAACACTCATAGATACTCCCTGGCGCTGGCGCGCTTTATGATACGAGACTCTCTTATCCCTGCTATTTCCCGCTTGGCAAAGAAAAATCTGCACTATCTATAATTGCATCCCTCTTATCAAAGGGATCTATGCCTATTATGCTGATCTCATGAGCTTGCAAAATCAAACCATCCTGATCACCGGCGCCTCGCGCGGCCTGGGGGCGGCCATTGCCACCCAATGCGTTGCCGCCGGGGCAAAAATTATCCTGCATTATGGCGCCAATGCTAAGGCCGCACAGGCCTTGCAACACAAACTGGGGGCGGCGGTTCTTGGCTGCTTGCAAGAAGATTTACGCCAGCCGGGCGCCGGCATGCGTCTGTGGGAGAACGCCACTGAAATGGCTGGCCCCATCCATGCGCTGGTCAATAATGCCGGCATTGATCCACCCAGCCCGCTTAGCGGTGACATTGCGCCATGGCGGCAATCCTGGGCCGATAATCTGGCGGTGAACCTGATGGCCCCGGCCGAACTCAGCCGCTGTGCCGTTGGGGACTTTCGCAGTCTTGGTGGCGGTACGATTGTCAATATTGCCTCGCGCGCCGGGGAACGCGGCGATGATATCGATCACGATGCCTATGCCGCCGCCAAAGGGGCCATCCTGGCCCATACCCGTACCCTGGCACGGGCCCTGGCCCATGAGAACATACTCTGTTACGCCATCGCGCCGGGGTGGATTGATACGGATATGGCCCCCAAAGGCGGACCAAAGCTGGACCTGGCCTTACGTGAAATTCCTCTGGGGAAAATGGCCACTCCTGATGAAATTGCCGCCCTGGCGGTTTTTCTTCTCTCAGGCGCCTGTCCGTCGGCAACGGGGGCCACTTTTGACGTCAATGGCGCCTCTTACGTGCGCTAGCCCTATTCTGTACGCCGCATTGCGATTGAACCAAAGAGATGGCATGTGATCGGCAAGTTCGCTAAAACAGAGTCATCATTTGGCCAGGAACGCTAGCTTTGTTGAATCGCCTGTCGAAAATCTCTGCCGCCTTACGCCCCCAGCCATGGCAACTGAAATACCTGTTTAAAATCGGGAGCTATAGCTGGCTGGTCCATATTGTGGTGGTCATTCTGGTGTTCTTTGCCATCAGGGCCAAAGGAGACTTTTTTGCCTTCTGGTTGATCGCCATGATCGCCGCCTCCAGTTTGATGACCGGTATCAGCCGATTAGGGGCGGGCCTGGATCAGCAAAGCCAGTCACGCCTGTTACTGAGACTGGGTGCGGCACACACCCTCCTGACCATTATTGTGGGGGTTCTGTGGGGCGCAGGGGCCATTGCTGCCTCTCATTTATCTCTTCAGAACACTCAATTCTTTGCTCTGGCCTTGGGGGGAACGGCTTTGGGGGCAGTTTCTTCGCAAAGCGCGTTTTTGCGGTCCTGCTATAGCAGTATCTGGACCTCGGTCCCGATGCTGGCCTATGCGTATTGGAGCTATTCTCCCGACCCGGTCGGGCACATCACGGCGATGATGATCCTCTCGTATGCAGTTTTATTATCTCTGATGGCCGGTAGGATGCACGGCTTCTTGCTGGACAATCATAAATTGGCCGAAGATCTGGCCCACCAGGTTCGCACACTGGAGGAATCCACAAAACAGCTGGAAATTGCCAGACAGTTTGCCGCCAGTTCTAATGAGGCCAAATCCCGTTTTCTGGCTCATGCCAGCCACGACCTTCGCCAGCCCCTGCACGCCATCGGCCTGTTGAACAGCAATTTGCAGCATGAAGAGATAAGCGATTTTGCCAGAGAAACGGTTCGTAAAATCGATCAGTCTGTAGCCAATATGTCCGAGCTTTTCCGATCCCTTCTGGATTATTCAGCCCTGGACCTGGGCCATGTGCAGTCACAAATCGGGCGCTATAACCTTGAAGACCTGCTCAGGGGGGTGGCGAATAGAAATCTGGAAACCGCCCAACAGGCAAACTGTGAAATACTGGTGCAAACCCCCTCTGTCTGGGTTGAAACGGACCACACCCTGCTGACCAATATTGTCCAAAATCTGGTTTCCAATGCCATCAAATACGCCCCTGGCAAGCCCATAACCATTGGCGCCACCCCCCAGGGAGAAACCATTACGATTTATGTGACGGATCAGGGCAAAGGGATCGCATCCAGCAAGATTGATGACGTTTTCAAAGAATTTTACCGGGAGCAGGAACCCGGAACACAAAAAACCGAAGGTCTGGGCCTGGGCCTTGCCTTGGTCAAGAGCTATTCGCAAATTCTGGGCCTGTCCTGCACCATGCATTCAGAATCCGGTCGCGGTACTACAGTAGAAATCGGCGGCATAAAACGAATACTCGAACAAACCGAAAGCGGTTCGAAGCCTACCTCCAGCCATTTGCGACTGGCTGGCTTGAAGGTGCATGTGGTCGACGACAATATCGACATTCAGAACGCTACCGTAAAACTGTTGGATTCATGGGGGTGCATAGCCACCTCTTCGGAAGGCATTCCCCAAACCCGGTTGGGCATAGACTTGTTAATCACCGATTTTGATCTGGATGACCAGACCACGGGCATAAACTGTATCAGGCGCATGCGCGAAATCGAAGGCCAACAGATCCCAGCCTTGGTAATTACCGGCGTGCAGAATCTGAATCAGAGCCAGTTGGACATTGAGGCACCGTTTGGCATGATTGAAAAACCGGCCTCGGCGCAACAAATGCGTTCCCTGATTTTATCCCTGTTAACCAAGGAAAAATCGCTTCTTACGGCCTCAGAATAATACCTTACAGGCCGGCCTCACGGCCAACGGCGGCGGCGGCGGAACGTGTCAGCAAATGCAGGGATTTGAGCAAGGCCGAAACATGCGTGCGCACGGTGAAGGGGGATATATCCAGATCACGGGCAATCTCTTTATTGGTTTTGCCGGCCACCACCAGTTTCAGCACATCGCGCTGACGAGAAGACAGTTTGGCAATGGCCGAATGGGTGCCTTCGCCGGTTAATTTGGTTGCATCCTGTGGCCCCATAATCACAATTTCGCCCGCCAGCACTCTGGCCACGGCCTCGCCGATTTTTACTGGTTCAATGGCCTTGCTGATGAACCCATCAATGTTGAGCATCAACATATCGTTGATGGTTCGCGTATCGTCTTGCATGGAAATGATAACGATGGCAGCCGTTGGATAGGCCAGCCGTAATTGATCAATTGAATGCGTCGGCAAAAACCCCGGAAAATTCAAATCCAGCATAAACAGATCAGGCGCTTTCTTTTGTGCCAGTGTTAAAACCGACTCAAAATGATCGGTTTCAACAATTTCAGCATCGGCAATAGAACGCACCAGCAGACGGCTTAATCCCTCGCGAAAAACGGGGTGGTCATCGGCTACAATAATCCGGTGAGACATCATGGCTCGGCCCCAGGTATTAGTTCAAAATCGTTTTGCAAATCGCACCTGATTACGCACGTAATATACAGCAAACCAAGTAAATTTACACCTAACTATCTGTTTTTTATGATCCTTGGATCAATGCTACATGTGTAGCATTTATGGCGTGGCCGGTGCCAGCGTAAACTAGGCCCCGCACTTTATAATATAAAGGTCGATACGATGGCACTGGTTCGCACCGCTCAAACCCAATCCTTTCCTCTGCCGGTTCAGCTTTTTCATGCGCTACACCGCAGCTTTTTTACCGCGTTGAAGGTGGTCTCATTTCGGCGATGGGGCAGGCAAATTGCGTTCCCTCTGGCGGCATGTTTACTGGCTG
>WFTT01000086.1 GCA_015485335.1 Robiginitomaculum sp. | reverse complement strand
TCTTCTTTGGCCACATTAACGGTACGCACATCGGCCAGATTGCCGGCCAGTTCCAGCCGGTGCGCATTGATATCGGTGATCACCACATGGCGCGCCCCGGCATGGCGGGCCACCGCACCGGCCATCGCGCCAATAGGCCCGGCCCCGGTGATCAGGACATCTTCACCCACCAGATCAAAGGTCAGTGCCGCATGGGTGGCATTGCCAAGGGGATCAAGAATAGCCGCCACATCATCACTGACATGATCTGGCAGCGGCACCACATTAAAGGCCGGAATGGCCAGAAATTGCGCAAATGCGCCGGGCGGTTCACCCCCACGCCCTTGGTATCGGGGGAAAGATGCCATTTACCTTCGCGGGCGGCGCGGGAGCGATCACCGACAATATGCCCCTCGCCGGACACCCGCATTCCCACCTTATGGCGGGAAACATTACTGCCCAGATCGACAATTTCGCCCATGAATTCATGGCCGGTGATCAGCGGTACGGGCACATTTTCTTGCGCCCATTCATCCCAGTTATAGATATGAATATCGGTGCCGCAAATGGCGGTTTTTTTGATTTTGATCAGCACATCATCAACCCCCATTACGGGCAAAGGCTGATCCATCATCCAGATGCCGCGTTCCGGCTTGGCTTTGACCAGCGCCTTCATGTGATCACGCCCAGTTTGCGGCCAACCCGGGTAAAGGCGGCAATGGCAAAATCAATCTGTTCCGGCGTATGTGCCGCCGACATTTGGGTGCGGATGCGTGCCTGCCCCTTGGGCACCACGGGGAAGGAAAACCCGGTCACATAGACCCCCTCACTCAGCATCATCGTCGCCATATCCTGGGCCAGTTTGGCATCGCCCAGCATGACCGGGATAATCGGGTGCTCGCCGGGGGTAAGGGTAAAACCTGCCGCCGCCATACCGGCGCGAAAGCGCTTGGCGTTGTCAAAAAGCTGCGCGCGCAAATCGGCACCATTTTGCACCAATTCCAGCGCTTTTAGGCCCGCCGCGCAGAGCATGGGCGGCAGGGCGTTGGAGAATAGATAAGGCCGCGAGCGTTGGCGCAACATGTCCAAAACCTCTTTGCGACCAGAGACATAGCCCCCCGCCGCACCGCCAAGCGCCTTGCCCAGCGTGCCGGTGAGAATGTCAACCCGGTCCATCACGCCGCAATGTTCCGGTGTGCCGCGCCCGCCTTTGCCCATAAAGCCGGTGGCGTGGCTGTCATCAACCATGACCAGCGCCCCATAACGATCCGCCAGATCGCATATGCCGCGCAAATTGGCGATAATGCCATCCATGGAGAACACCCCGTCGGTGGCAATGATGGTGTGGCGTGCGCCGTCCGCTTTGGCCGCTTCCAGTTGGGCCTCCAGATCCGCCATATCATTATTGGCATAGCGATAGCGCTTGGCCTTGCACAGCCGGATGCCATCAATGATGGACGCATGGTTCAGCGCATCCGATATAATGGCGTCTTCCGGCCCAAATAACGGCTCGAACAAGCCGCCATTGGCATCAAAACAGGCCACATATAACAGGCTGTCTTCCTTGCCAAAAAAGGCGCTGAGCGCGCTTTCCAGTTCGTGGTGAATGCCTTGGGTGCCACAGATGAAGCGTACCGAGGCCATGCCATAGCCATCGGCGTCCAGCGCGTCCTTGGCCGCTTCGATCAACGCAGGCGAATCGGCAAGGCCCAGATAATTATTGGCGCAGAAATTCAGAACAGAATCGCGTCCCTCTTTGCCCTGCACCTCTATTTTTGCGCCCTGGGGCGAAACAATGGTGCGTTCGGCCTTGGTCAGACCGGCACTGTCGATGGCGCCCAGTTCGGCACGCAAATGATTGTAAAACTCTTGTTTCATAATGTGTTGGCCATTTCCTATACGCCGGGGCGGCGTGGAGATCCTTCGTCATTACGTGCGAAGGCTGAATTTGCAGCGTCAAGATAGCCCTGTGCCAACCCATAATAAAGATGCTAAACTGAACGAATATGGCCGCACTGCCACCTTATTTTTGGCACCGTGCGCAGATACAACCGTCCGGGGGGACGCATCAGGGGATTTTTATGCACCGCACCACTCAAAAGTTTTCCATGCCACGCTTCATAATCTCAGCCACTTTGCTGTTGGGGGCATTGTTTTTTGCCAATGCGGCTCTGGCGGCGGCCTCGGCCCGGGTACAGGTGTTTTCACCCCAAGGCACCATCAAAAACATCCGCCAGGTGGCTGTGCGTTTTTCCGCCCCCATGACCAGCCTTGGTGACCCCCGCCAGGAAAGCCCCTTTGCGATTGACTGTCCGGCCAAAGGCAGTGGCCGCTGGGCCGATGACCGTAACTGGATTTATGATTTTGACCATGATCTGCCAGGCGGTGTGCGTTGTACCTTCACCCTGAAAGCCGATGTCAAAACCCTGAACGGCATACGTGTAGCGGGCAAAAAGGCCTATGTGTTCAACACTGGCGGCCCAAATATTGCGGATACACAGCCCTATGAAGGCAATCGCCGCATTGATGAAAACCAGATTTTCTTTCTGGGACTGGATGCTCCGGCCACGCCGCAATCTATCCAAGAGCACGCGTATTGCGCCGTAGAAGGCATTGGCGAGCAAATCCCGGTGCACGTCCTTAGTGGTGACGAGCGTGAAAAGGCGATGGCGGCCCTGCGCTCCCTTGGCTATCGCTACCGCAGCCTGCTGCGCGCGGGCGATGAGCCAGCCAAAGAGCGCGAAGATGTGATCAGCGCGGTGCGTTGCCAACGCACCTTGCCCCCGGCAACCCGGCTGTCTCTGGTCTGGGGCAAAGGCATTGCCGCCCCCTCGGGTCTGGTTACCGATCATGAGCAAATCCTGAAATTTCGCACCCGCCCGGCCTTTAATGCCCGTTTTAGTTGCCAACGCACCAATGCCGATGCGCCGTGCCTGCCGATGATGGATATGCAAGTTGGCTTCAGCGCACCCATTCCCACCGCCATGGCCAGTAAAATCGCCCTGGTCAGTGCCGATGGCACCCGCCAAAGCCCAGATCTTGGGGATAACAAAGACACCCCCACGGTCAGTAGAATCGTGTTCAAGGCCCCTTTTGCCCCCAATGCCAGCTACAGCGTAGAATTGCCCGATGGACTGAGGGATGATTCCAGTCGCCCCCTGCAAAACGCAGAACGCTTTCCCCTTAGCGTGCATACCGATGCGTTCCCGCCATTGATCAAATTTGCCAGCAATTTTGGCATTATCGAAAGCCGCGCCGGGGCGGTTTTGCCGGTGACCGTGCGCAATGTAGAACCGGTTTTGATGGCCAAGCTGAAAACTCTGCCACAAAATGCGATCCCTGCCCGGATACACCGCGCCAAAGACATATTTTCCATGCTGGACTGGATGAAACGGGCCAAAGAGGCCGGGCGCTGGCGCGGCAACTGGGTCAAGGACAAAAACGGTAAAGAGGTTTTTCAAAACGACACGGGCGCCAAGTCCATTTTTGAAAAAGAGACCCCCAGCAAATCCTTTGACATCCCCCGCCCCGCTGATGGCAAAGCCTTTGAGGTTATCGGCATCCCCCTTAAAAAACCGGGATTTTACGCGGTGGAATTGCA
The DNA here is from genome assembly GCA_015485335.1 of Robiginitomaculum sp. GTDB lineage: Bacteria > Pseudomonadota > Alphaproteobacteria > Caulobacterales > Maricaulaceae > Robiginitomaculum_B. Next base: position 23,323 of record WFTT01000086.1, on the reverse strand, counting down.
AAGCAAGGCCCTGGGTCAGGCGCTATTGGGTCGCGATGCCCCGCGCTATGTCGCCACCACCGCCCTGGTCACCAATATGGCGGTGCATTTCATGTGGGGCCGCGAAGGATCATTGATCTGGGTTACCGCGCTGGATACCGGCAAGCCGGTTGCCGGAGCCAAAGTCTCCATTGGCGATACCTGTACCAAAGATATTTTATGGAATGGCGAGACCGGCAAGAATGGTACGGCACGGGTGGATGCCACCCTGCATGAACCTTCCAACTGGGGCAGTTGTTACAGCGAACGTAATCACCCTCTGGTGATTAGCGCCGCCAATGGCGATGATTTCAGCTTTACTTTGTCTGAATGGAATGACGGCATTGCACCCTATGATTTTGACATCTCCCAGGGCGGCGAATGGCAGGCCAATATCGCCCATACAGTGTTTGACCGCACCTTATTACGTGCCGGTGAAACCGTATCCATGAAGCATTATTTGCGGCGTCATACCGCCACGGGCTTTGCCCTGCCGCCAAACTTCACACGCAAAAGCACCGTCCAGATCACCCATGATGGCAGCGGCCAGAGTGTCGAGTTGCCCATTACCTTTAGTACCAATGGCAGCGCCGTCAGCCAGTATGAAATCCCCAAAGATGCCAGCCTTGGCCAATATTCGGTCTATATCAAACTGGGCGATGAGTGGAAAAGTGCCGGTGAATTTCGGGTTGAGGAATTCCGCCTGCCCACCATGGAAGCCATTTTGCAAGGCCCATCTTCGCCCCTGATCAATGCCAGATCCATGACGCTGGACGTGATGGTGCGTTATCTGTCGGGCGGCGGGGCCTCGGGCCTGCCGATCAAAGTGCGTACCTTGGTGCGCCCCACCCCGGCCCGGTTTTCTGACTATGCCGATTATACCTTTGATGCACAATCTCTGGATACCGATACCAGCTCTACCGGACAGGGCGAGGACGAGGGCAATCGTCCCAAAACCGACCTGATCCCGGCGCGCCTGGATGGTGAAGGGGCATTACGGCTGGAAATTAAAGACCTTCCCCCCATAGAGACCCACAACACCCTGACGACCGAGCTGGAATACCGCGATGCCAGCGGCCAGATCCTGACCCGGGCCGCCCGGTTTGATCTGTGGCCAGCCGCCAAAGTGGTTGGCATCAAAACCGAAGGCTGGGCCGCCAGCGTGGATGATCTGAAACTGCATGTGATTGCCCTGAATGTAGATGGCACCCCCGCGGCCAATAGTGCCATCGAGGTCAAAGCCTATACTCGCAAGCGCTTTTCCTATCGCAAGCGCCTGATCGGCGGGTTCTATTCCTATGAAAACTTCACCAAAATAGAGCCGCTGGATCTGGGCTGTACCGGTACCACCGGCAAAGCCGGCAAGTTCAGCTGTAAACTGGCCCCCGGCCAATCCGGCGAAATTATTCTGCAAGCTATCGTCAAAGACGAAGATGGCCAGCACGCCAATGCCACCACCAGCATCTGGGTGGCCGGCAAGGATGACTGGTGGTTTTCCGGCACCGATGGGGATCGCATGGATTTGCTGATCGAAAATACCGAATATAATGGCGGCGATGTTGCCAAGGTACAGGTGCGCAGCCCGTTTCGCTCTGCCACGGCGCTGGTCACCATTGAACGCGAAGGCGTGATCGACAGCTTTGTGACCAAAATTTCCGGTAAAACCCCGGTTATCAAAGTGCCGGTTAAACCGGGTTATGCGCCCAATGTGTATGTCTCGGTTTTGGCCGTGCGTGGCCGGGTTTCCACCTGGCAAAGCAAGCTGGCCGACTTTGCCAGAAAACATGATCTGCCGATGGTTTCCCGCGATGGCGGCGAGGCCACGGCCCTGATTGATCTGGCCAAACCAGCCTATCGGCTGGGCCTTGCCAATATGCGCGTCGGCTGGAAGGCGCACCGCCTGGATGTGAAAATCAACCTTGATAAACCGGTCTATCGCATTCGCGAAAACGCAACGGCCAATATCAAAATTGCCCGTCCCGATGGCGGGGCTTTGCCGGCGGGGTCTGAACTGGCCATCGCCGTGGTGGACGAGGCCCTGTTGCAGCTATCCCCCAACACCTCATGGGATCTTTTAAAATCCATGATGGATGAACGCGGGCTAGAGGTTCTGACCTCGACCGCGCAAATGCAAATTGTTGGCAAGCGCCATTATGGCCGCAAAGCCGTGGCCCATGGCGGCGGCGGCGGCAAGCAAAATGCCCGCGAGTTGTTTGATACTCTGCTATTATGGAAAGGCCGGGTCAGCGTTGATAAGAACGGCATGGCCACGGTTACGTTCCCCCTTAATGACAGCCTCAGCACCTTTCGCGTGGTCGCCATTGCCGAAGGCGGGCTTGATCTTTTTGGCACCGGTTCCAGCAAAATTACTACGACGCAGGATTTACAAATTCTCTCGGGCCTGCCCAAGCTGGTGCGCGAGAATGACCGCTTTGACGCCGTCTTTACGGTGCGCAACGCCTCAAATGCCGACATGACGGCGCAAATTGGCGGCGAGATTGCTGGGCTAGGCCCCCTGACCCAGCGCGAGATCACCATTCCCGCCGGTCAGGCGCGTAATATAAACTGGGATGTGCTGGTACCGTTTGATGTGTCCAGTCTGGACTGGTCCTTGTGGGTTACCCAAAAGGACGGCAAGGCCAAGGATGCCATCAAGGTCAGCCAGCGCGTCAAGCCCGCCGTGCCGGTGCGCACCTTTCAGGCCAGCCTGCGACAGCTAACCACGCCATGGTCACTGACCGTGGCTCGCCCCCAAGATGCCATACCGGGCCGCGGCGGCGTGGATGTGCGTCTGCAATCCACCCTTGGCGGTGATCTGGCCGGGGTTCAGGCCTATATGCAGCGCTATCCCTATCGCTGTTTTGAGCAACGCACCTCCATTGCCATTTCTTTGGATGATGAGGCACGTTGGACCAAAACCGCCCGGGCCATGTCGGCTTATCTGGATAAGGACGGCCTGTTAAAATACTTCCCGTCCGATTTCCTTCGCGGCAGCGATACGTTGACCGCCTATGTATTGGCCATCACCAGCGAAGCGGGCTGGAAAATTCCGCAAAACCAGCGTGATCAAATGCTGAACGGGCTGACCGCCTTTGTGAATGGCAAAATCCGCCGCGGCTCGCCTCTGAACACGGCGGATCTGACGGTACGTAAACTGGCCGCCATTTCGGCGCTGGCGCGCTATGGTCGGGCCAAACCACAAATGCTGACCAGTATGAATGTGGACCCCAAAATGTTGCCAACCTCGGCGGTGCTGGATGTTCTGAACATATTTCAGCGCATGGAAACCCTGCCCAATCGGAATAAAGGCATTGCCTATACCCAACAGATATTGCGTGCGCGCCTGAATTTTCAGGGCACCCATATGGGTTTTTCAACCGAACGCAGCGATGATTTGTGGTGGCTGATGATCTCGGCCGATACCAATGCGGCCCGCGCCCTGATCCGCCTTGCCGATATTCCTTTATGGCGCGAAGACATGCCCCGCATGGCCCGTGGCCTGTTGGGCAGACAGATGAATGGCCACTGGCGCACCACCACCGGCAATGCCTGGGGCACATTGGCCATGCGGCGATTCTCGGCCCGGTTTGAAAAAACCAAAGTCAGCGGCCAGAGCAGCGCGGCACTGGGCAGCAAACGCCAGACCAAGGCCTGGGGCCAGAGCAAGACACTGGAATTTTCTCTGCCATGGGAAGAGACGGCCAAAAACCTGACCATTGCCCATGATGGCAAGGGCGCGCCCTGGGCGTTTGTCACCGCCAAGGCGGCGATCCCCCTTCGCGAGCCACTCTCGTCGGGCTATGCCATTACGCGCACCATAAGCCCGGTCAGTCAGGCCCAGTCGGGTTCGTGGAATGTTGGCGATGTGGCGCGTATCAAGCTGGAAATTGATGCCCAGTCCGATATGACCTGGGTGGTGATCAATGATCCCATTCCCGCCGGGGCGCAAATTCTTGGCGGCGGTCTGGGCGGCGACAGCGCGCTTCTTAGCAATGATGAACGCAGCACCGGTTTTGCATGGCCCGTTTATGAGGAGCGCCGTTTTGATGCCTATCAGGCCTTTTATCGCTATGTTCCCAAGGGGAAATTCTCGTTCGAATACACGGTTCGCCTGAACACCAAGGGGGATTTCAACCTGCCGCCCACGCGGGTTGAGGCCATGTATGCCCCCGAAATGTTTGGCGAGACCCCCATTGCGCCGATGAAAATTGGCGCGGCCAGCCCATGACGCCATGGCGCTGGGCATTCCTGATTGCCGCTATCAGCGCGCCTTTGATGGCCTTGGCGATCTGGAGCGCGCCCGGCGACATACCCGGTTATGATCGCGTGCGTGCGGGCTGGCAGCCCTCGCGCTCGGCCCTTCTTGATCGCCATGGTGAGGTTTTGCAGGTGCGCCGCACCGACTTTTCCATGCGCCGGGGCCAATGGGCCGATTTGCAGGCCATTTCACCGGCTCTGACCAGCGCCATTATTGCCGCCGAAGACCAGCGTTTTTATCGCCATAACGGCATTGACTGGCGCGGCGTATTGGGGGCCGCGTGGAATAATACCAAAGGCAAGCCTTTGCGCGGAGCCAGCACCATAACCATGCAATTGGCGACCCTGCTTCGCGCCCGTGATCATACGGCCCTGCCCCGACGCTCCTTGCGCGCCAAATTGCAACAAGCCCGCTATGCGCAAAAACTGGAACGGCGCTGGGACAAGGCGCAAATTCTGGAAAGTTATCTGAACCTGCTGGGCTTTCGCGGCGAGGTCGAAGGCATAACCGCCGCCGCCAATGTGTTGTTGGGCAAAGAACCAAACGGCCTGACTGAAGATGAGAGCCTGGCGCTGGCCGCCCTGTTACCGGCCCCCAATGCCAGCCCCAAACGCCTTACGCGCCGCCTGTGCGCGTTGGTCAGCCCCCGCCCCTGTTCCGGTCCCATGGCGGCACTGAACCGCATGCTGGCCCGTGCCGAAACCCCGCCAACCACCCCCGAACTGGCCCCGCATCTGGCGGCACGTTTACTCAGAGCCAAAAATAAGGATGTGAGCACCACGCTGGATGCCCATATCCAGCGCTTTGCCAAAGAGGCACTGGAACGCCAATTGGCGGCATTGGCGCACCGCAATGTCCGCGATGGGGCGGTGTTGGTGGTGGAAAATGCCACGGGTAATGTGCTGGCCTGGGTTGGCTCCAACCCGGCCACCTCCCGCGCACCCCATGTGGATGGTGTGCGCGCCCATCGCCAGGCCGGCTCTACGCTCAAGCCGCATCTGTATGCATTGGCGCTACAGCGGCGCTATCTGACGGCGGCATCATTGCTGAACGACGCGCCGATCCATCTGGAAACCGCCGGCGGGCTTTATGTGCCGCAAAACTATGACCACGGCTATAAAGGGCTGGTCAGTGCGCGCATCGCCCTTGGTAATTCCCTGAATATTCCGGCGGTGCGCACGCTGTTACTCACCGGGGTCGAACCATTTCGGGAGCGCCTTTACGATCTGGGCTATACCGGCATTACCCGCGATGGCGATTATTATGGCTTTTCGCTGGCCCTGGGTTCGGCCGAGGTCAGCCTCATGGAACAGGTCAATGCCTATCGCACGCTGGCCAATGGCGGCCGGGAAAGCCCCTTGCGTGTGCTGGCCGATGATCCTACGGGCAAGTCGCGCCAGATATTCCCAAAAGAGGCGGCCTATATCGTATCCTCCATGTTGAGTGATCGCTCGGCGCGTCTTCTTACCTTTGGTCTTTCCAACAATCTCAACACGCCTTTTTGGAGCGCGGTTAAAACCGGCACCTCCAAGGCCATGCGCGATAATTGGTGCATTGGCTATAGCGCGGATTATACCGTTGGTGTCTGGGTAGGCAATTTTGAAGGCGATCCCATGCACGGCGTAACCGGCGTCTCCGGGGCTGCGCCGCTGTGGCACGCCGTTATGTCCAGATTGCATCGGGATCGCCCCTCCGCCCCACCCACGCGGCCCGAGGGCGTTACCGAGGTAGATATTCACTTTGCCGGCACACCGGAACCACCACGCCGGGAGGTATTTTTACGCGGCACCGAAATTCGCACCATCCAGGCGGTAACCCAAAACGCCCGCCCGGCCCGCATTATCCGCCCGGCCGCCGGGGCCATTATCGCGCTGGACCCGGATATTCCGCCCGAACGCCAACGTCTGGCCATTGCGGTACAAGGGGCCACAAACGCCATGTCGCTGCGCATGGATGGCAAAGCCCTGCCCAAAGACCGCCTATGGTTTCCCCTGCCCGGCCCGCATCAGTTATTGCTGGTAGATCAGAATGGCAAAACCATTGACCAGGTTGATTTTATGGTCCGGGCGCCGGGTGGGTGAAGGGTCGTTCTTTATGCGTCTCCTTCTCCCTTGGGGAGAAGGTTGGAATGAGGGGCTAGTGTCCACACTTAATTCTCCCTCTTTGCCTCCACTTATCCTCCATCCCGAAGCGCACGCCATTTGCGCAGGCGTTCGGCCACCACCTTTTCATAGCCGCGCCCGGAAGGCACATAGAACTCGGCCCGGTCCATTTTGTCGGGGAAATAGTTTTGCCCGGAAAAGGCATCCGGCGCATCATGATCATAGGCATAGCCCTTGCCATAGCCTTCGTCTTTCATCAGGCGCGTGGGGGCGTTCAGAATGTGTTTGGGCGGCATGAGTGAGCCGGTATCCCCTGCCGCCTTCATGGCTCCTTTAAAGGCCTTATAGACCGCGTTTGATTTGGGGGCGCAGGCCAGATGTACTACGGTTTGGGCCAATGCCAGTTCACCCTCGGGACTGCCTAAAAAGCGATAGGTTTCCACCGCGGCAATGGCGGTTTGCAAAACGGAGGGATCGGCATGACCGATATCCTCGCTGGCCATGCGCACCAGTCGACGTGCCAGAAACAGCGGATCCTCGCCCCCCACCAGCATGCGTGCAAACCAGTATAGCGCCGCATCGGGGTCCGAGCCACGCACTGCCTTGTGCAGGGCAGAGATCAAATTGTAATGCTCTTCACGGTTTTTATCATAGGCCGGGCTGCGCTTTTGCAGAGCATTGGCCAGATCAGCGGGGGATAAGGGGGCAGTGGCGTTTAGCGCAAACACCTCCTCAGCCAAATTAAGCACATAACGCCCATCCCCATCAGCCATGGCGCGCAAGGCCTCACGCGCGGTAGGTTCCAGCGGCAAAGCCTTCTTCATCAGGGCTTCGGCCCGAACCAGCAAATCCTCCAGCGCCGCATCATCCAGACGTTTCAGCACCATCACCTGACAGCGGGAGAGAAGCGCGCCGTTCAGCTCAAACGACGGGTTTTCCGTGGTGGCCCCAATCAGGGTGACCACGCCCTCTTCGACAAAGGGTAAAAAGCCATCCTGTTGGGCGCGGTTAAAGCGGTGGATTTCATCCACAAAGAGCAAGGTGCCCTGCCCCGCCGTACGGCGATCCTTGGCCGCGGCAAAGATTTTGCGCAAATCCGCCACGCCGGAAAATACCGCCGATAATGGTTCAAAATGCAAGGAACAATGATCGGCCAACAAGCGCGCAATGGTGGTCTTGCCCACCCCAGGCGGCCCCCAGAGGATCATCGAAGACAGGCGGTTGGCCTTGACCATGCGCCCGATGGGGGCAGTTTCGGATAATAAATGATCCTGGCCAGCCACTTCGGACAGGGATTGCGGGCGCAACCGGTCCGCCAGCGGGCGCGGGGCGCTCTCTTCCAGTCCAGCCGCTTCAAATAATGTACTCATGGGCGTTGGTATAGCACACAAACCCCCAAACAGCACAAATCAGGAACGCAGCCGGATGGTTGTTACAATACGGCGGTTGCCGCGTTTAATGGCGACGGGCCAACGGCGACTGGCATCATATTCATCCAGAACCCGGCGCATATCCTTGACGGTCTTGATCGGCTCATCAGCCACCGCCCCCAGAATATCACCGGCACGCAGACCATAATAACTGGCCGGGCTGCGCGGCGCGACAGAGAGGATAATCACCCCTTTGGCAAACTCATCCATGCTCAGCTCTTCGGCTAGAGCCGGCGAGAGATTGGCAATCTTGGCACCGGCAAAGGGATTGATCCCATCCAATACAGTTTCATTGCGACGGGGGTTTTCCGGGGCGGAATGAGCCTTCAGACGCAGTTTTTTAACGGCGCCTTCGCGGATCACCGTTAATGGCACAGTATCGCCGATTTTATGAGTAGCCAGACGAAAGCGCAGGCCCTGTTCACTGTTGATCTCGTGCCCATCAATACTGGTCACCACATCGCCGCGTTTCACCCCGGCGCGGGCCGCGGGTCCACCGGGATAGGTTTCCGAAACCAAGGCCCCATGGGGGCGATCCAGACCCAGCGAAGCGGCCAGATCCCGGTCCACCACCTGCAGGCGCGCACCAAACCATGGACGTACCACATGGCCATCCTCGTTCACGGCTGCATCCACCACCCGGGCGACCATGGCCGCCGGAATGGCAAAGCCGATGCCGTTTGAGCCGCCAGAGCGCGACAGAATCACCGTATTAATGCCCAATAGCGAGCCATCCATCCCCACCAGGGCGCCGCCGGAATTGCCCGGATTGATTGCCGCATCGGTCTGGATGAAATAGGAATAGTCAGACGCCCCAACATCAGTGCGCGCCAAAGCCGAGACAATGCCAGAAGTGACCGTCTGGCCCACCCCAAACGGGTTACCAATGGCCAGCACCAGATCGCCGACTTCGGCTTCGTGAGAAAGATGCAGAGGCATGGTGGGCAGGTCTTCGCCGCCTGTATCAATTTTAAGGACCGCCAGATCGGCCTGTTTGTCCGAGAGCAACAGCTTGGCCTCAAACTCACGCCGGTCCGCCAGCACCACTCGCCATTCATCGGCCCCATTCACCACATGATTGTTGGTGACAATGATGCCATCCTTGCGCACCAGAACGCCAGAACCCAGGGATTGTTGCACACGTTCCTGGGGACCAAAAAAGCCGCGCCCAAACAGGCGCCCGAAAAACGGATCCCCGGCAAAGGGTGATGCGGCGGTTTTGATCACTTTGCGCGAATAGACATTGACCACCGCCGGCGCGACTGCCTTGACCAGCGGCGCATAGGACAGCTGGACCTGGACCGCGTCATGGGGCACCTGTTTGCGCAACTGGGCATGGGCCAACCCCGGCAGGGTCAACAAAAGGGACAAGAGAGGCAGGAGGATATGCTTTTTCATGGTTCAATTATTCCACAGTGATCATGGCACAATTCGGGCAATAGATAGGAAGTTCAGATAAAAATGCAAAAAGGCGGCCCCGAAACCGGAGAACCGCCTTTTAGGTAATTATCTATGGCACAAAATCAATCTTCGCGCGCGGCCTCTTCGGCGGCAACCCGTTCACGATCGGCCTTGCCTTTGGCTTCGGGATCACGATCCACCAGTTCGATCACGGCGATGGGGGCATTATCCCCAAAACGATAACCGGCCTTGAGCACCCGGGCATAGCCGCCTTGGCGATCCTTGTAACGCTCTCCCATAACATCAAAGAGCTTTTTGGTCGCCGCTTCGTCCCGCAGACGAGCCGCGGCACGACGGCGCGAAGCCAGGTCGCCCTTTTTCGCCAAAGTGATCAGCTTTTCCACGATGGGACGCAGCTCTTTGGCCTTGGGTAGGGTGGTGGTGATTTGCTCATGCGTAATCAGAGACGCAGCCATATTGGCAAACATCGCTTTGCGATGTTCGTGCGTTCTGTTGAGCTTGCGGTGCGCAATACCGTGGCGCATGGCGGTTTCTCCTAAAAGTGCGAATGCTCAGGCATTCAGTATGCAAACTTAAATGTTGTCTTCGTGTTTCTTGGCCAGATCGTCAATATTTTCCGGCGGCCAGCTGGGGGCTTCCATGCCCAGGTGCAGCCCCAGAGAAGCCAGCACTTCCTTGATCTCGTTCAAGGATTTACGGCCAAAATTGGGGGTACGGAGCATTTCTGCCTCGGATTTCAGAATCAGATCACCGATATAGACAATATTGTCGTTCTTCAGACAGTTGGCCGAACGCACGGAAAGCTCCAGCTCGTCAACCTTCTTCAGAAGCGCTGGGTTGAAGTCCAGCTCCTGCGCTGCATCGGCAGCCTTGTCGTCTTCGGGCTCTTCAAAATTGATGAAGATCTGGAATTGATCCTGCAAAATGCGCGCGGCAAAGGCCACGGCATCTTCGGGGGTGATGGCCCCATTGGTTTCGATATCCATGGTCAGCTTGTCATAGTCAAGCACTTGACCTTCGCGGGTATTTTCCACGGAAAAGGCAACGCGGCGAACCGGGCTGAAGAGCGAATCCACGGCAATCAGGCCGATGGGAGCGTCTTCGGGACGGTTTTTATCGGCGGCGACATAGCCCTTGCCGGTATTGACCGTGAATTCCATGCGGATTGAGGCACCATCATCGAGCATGCACAGGACGTGGTCCTTGTTCAGCACTTCGACGTCGGCGGTTTCTTCGATCATGCCAGCAGTCACTTCGCACGGGCCTGTTGCGTTCAGCACAACCCGTTTTGGACCTTCACTGTGCATAACCATGGCGATTTTTTTGATATTGAGAACAATATCAGTAACGTCTTCGCGCACACCCTGTATGGACGAAAATTCGTGTACAATCCCGTCAATCTGTACGGCGGTAACCGCCGCACCCTGCAGGGATGACAAAAGCACCCGGCGTAGGCTGTTGCCAAGCGTTGTACCAAAGCCGCGTTCCAGCGGTTCAGCAATGATCTGTGCCTTACAGGCTTCATCATGCCCGGGTTTGATCACGGGCTTCATGGGACGGATCAGTTCTTGCCAGTTTTTTTCCAGCACAATAGCACCTCTTTGTTAATCCGGCGGCTTTGATCACACACCGGATGAAAATATATAGCGGGGTACTAGACCCGGCGACGTTTTGGCGGACGACACCCGTTATGGGGAATCGGCGTTACGTCACGTATGGTGGTAATGGTAAATCCGATAGCCTGCAGTGCACGCAAAGCAGACTCGCGACCGGAGCCAGGACCACAAACATTTACCTCAAGGGTTTTCATGCCATGTTCCTGGGCTTTTTTGCCAGCATCCTCGGCGGCAAGCTGTGCCGCATAAGGCGTGGATTTACGTGAGCCCTTAAAGCCCATAACCCCGGCGGTGGACCATGCAATGGCATTACCCTGTGCGTCGGTAATGGTAATCATGGTGTTATTGAACGTGGCATTTACATGCGCAACACCAGAAGTGATGTTTTTACGATCAGCACGGCGTACCCGTGTCGGTTCCTTGGCCATTCTCTATCCGCCCTATTTCTTCTTGCCGGCAATTGCTTTTGCCGGACCCTTGCGGGTACGTGCATTGGTGTGTGTGCGCTGTCCGCGAACCGGCAGCCCACGACGGTGGCGCAGGCCACGATAGAGGCCTAGATCCATCAGCCGCTTGATATTGACCGCGGTGTCCCGGCGCAGATCGCCTTCGACCATATAGTCACTATCAATCGTCTCACGGATTTTCAGCACTTCTGCATCCGTCAGTTCTGCTACGCGCCGCTCTGGCGTAATGCCAACCTTTTCGCATATCTCTTTCGCATTCGCGGGACCGATCCCGTGAATATACGTCAGCGCGATTTCAACGCGCTTGTTCGTCGGTATGTTAACGCCGGCAATCCGAGCCACTGTTCATTCTCCATAAAAGACGCCGCAAGCGAACAGCCGCCGATTGCTTAAAAATGCAATCGCCGGTGACTCTGCCCTTTTGCGGAGGCCGCTTTCTATCCTTCTAGCGCCCCACCCGTCAACCGGGTAAGGCACTTGATTAATCCAAATCCAGTATGCGTGACACAGCACCAGCTACGGCGTCGATATCATCCATACCATTTACTTCCTTCAACAGCCCCTTGTCCCGGTAATAGGGAAGCAAAGGTGCCGTCTGTTTGTTATAGGCATCCAGGCGAACCGCAAATGCCGTCGGGTTGTCGTCGTCACGTCCCTGCTCTTCAAATCGCAAGGTAATCCGGTCCAGCAAAGCCTTGTCATCCACATTAAGGCGAATCACACGGTCGACCTGAGATCCCCGGCTGGCCAACAGGGCATCCAGCGCTTCGGCCTGGGCCAAAGTGCGCGGAAAGCCATCAAAGATGAAGCCCGGGGCGCCTTTGTTCTGGTCCAGCTGTTCCTCGATCAATGCGATGACGATCTCGTCCGAGACCAGTTCACCACGATCCATGATCCCGGCAACTTTCTTGCCCAGTTCAGAACCGGACTTGCGCGCAGCGCGCAGCATGTCGCCGGTGGAGAGTTGAATATAGCCACGCTCGGCAACCAGCCGCTTGGCCTGTGTTCCCTTACCAGCCCCCGGTGGGCCAAAAATAACGAGATTCATCGGCGGCGGCCCCGCATTTTGGTTTTCTTAATCAAACCTTCATACTGGTGCGCCAGCAAATGCGACTGAATTTGCGCCACCGTATCCATGGTCACACTGACCACGATCAGGATCGAGGTGCCCCCAAGACGAAACGGAACGCTGTAGGCATTCACCAGGATCACCGGCATGATACAAACCGCGGTCAGATAAAGCGCACCAATAACCGTCAGGCGAGACAAGACATAGTCCAGATATTCGGCGGTGCGTTTGCCTGGGCGAATGCCGGGCAGAAAGCCACCATTTTTACGCAAATTATCTGCGGTTTCCTGTGGGTTGAAAACAATCGAGGTATAAAAGAAGGCAAAAAACATAATGCCGGCGGCGTAAGACACCAGATACAGCGGTTGCCCCTGGCCAAGAGATGCCACCACCGTGCGCAGCCATTCCGGCCCGGACTGGGCAGAGAACCCGGCAATGGTGGCCGGCAGCAATAACAGGGAGGAGGCAAAAATCGGCGGAATAACACCGGCGGTATTCAATTTCAGTGGCAAAAACGAGCTATCCCCGCCAAAGGCCTTATTGCCGTGCTGGCGCTTGGGATATTGTATCAGCAATCGTCGTTGCGATCGTTCGATAAAGACGATGAAGAACACCACCCCAATGGCCAGCGCCGTCAGCAGCAAAAGACCAAGAAAGCTGAATTGGCCAACCCGGGTCATGTCCAGTGCCTGGAAAATTGCCGTTGGTAAACCGGCAACAATACCGGCAAAGATGATCAGGGACACACCATTACCCACGCCGCGCGCGGTAACTTGTTCACCTAGCCACATCAAAAACATGGTGCCGCCCACCAGGGTAATCACCGTGGAGGCTTTGAAGAAGATACCCGGATCGTGGACCACCCCTTGCGAGCTTTCCAGCCCAATGGCGATGCCGTAGGCCTGTACCGTGGCCAAAACCACGGTCAGATAACGGGTATACTGGTTAATCTGCTTGCGACCGGTTTCACCCTCTTTTTTCAGGGCTTCCAGCGAGGGAACGCTGCTGGTCATCAATTGCATGATAATGGATGCCGAAATGTAGGGCATCACATTCAGGGTGAATATGGCCAGGCGGCTGATCGCGCCGCCTGAGAACATATTCATCATTCCCAAAATGCCTTTTTGGGTATTTTCAAAAATCGCGGCATAGGCATCCAGATTGATGCCGGGAATGGGTATATAGGTGCCAAGCCGGTAGACAATCAGCGCGCCCAGGGTGAACCAGATACGCTGTTGCAATTCCTTGGCCTTGCCAAAGGCGCCGAAATTCATATTCGCGGCAAGCTGTTCAGCGGCTGAAGCCATGGATCCCGTTCCTGTCTATGCACTCAGATCCTGATCGGAAATCCAATCAGTCTTTTGATTTTTCGGCTTTGGCCTCAGGGGCCTTTTTGGCCGCAATGGTGACACTGCCACCGGCTTTTTCCACCGCGGCAATGGCCGCTTTGGTCGCACCGGTCATGGTAAGTGTTACTTTGGCCTTCAGCGTGCCTTTTGCAAGGAGGCGAATGCCATCGCGTTTGCGACGCACCACACCAGCCGCCACCAAAGCATCCTCGTCGAGGGCTTTTTTGGCATCTATTTTCTTTGCATCAATGGCCGCTTGCAGCTTGCCAATGTTCAGTTCCGCATAGCGGGCCTGATTGTGCGGGGTAAAACCACGCTTTGGCAAACGCATGTGCAGCGGCATTTGGCCGCCTTCAAAGCCTTTGATGGCCACGCCCGAGCGTGACTTTTGGCCTTTGACACCACGCCCGGCGGTTTTGCCTTTGCCGGAGCCTGGGCCACGGCCAACGCGAAGGCGTTTGGGCGTTGCGCCTGGATTATCGCTAAGTTCGTTCAGTCTCATTTTTCTGCTCCAAAGAAAACGCTTACTTAGCGCCCTCTTCTACAATGCTGACCATGTGCGCCACTTTGGCGATCATGCCACGCACGGATGGGGTATCTTCCAGGGTACGAACCCGGCCGACTTTACCAAGCCCAAGACCAACCAGCGTAGCGCGCTGGTCTTTTGGACGGCGGATCGAGCTGCCGGTTTGACGTACCGTTATGGTTTTTGCTTTTGCCATTTTCTTGATCCTTAGCCTTCAGCACCAAGTGCTTCGGGAGCACTGGCACCATCCTGGCGACCGGCAACCAGGTCAGCGACCTTTTTGCCACGCTTGGCGGCGATAGCACGAGGGCTGCGTTGCTTGCGCAGGGCATCCATCGTGGCACGCACCATGTTATACGGATTGGAGGAGCCAAGTGATTTGGCCACCACATCCTGAACACCCAGCACTTCCAGTACAGCGCGCATCGGACCACCGGCGATAACACCGGTCCCCGGAGGCGCCGCCCGCAGAAGAACCTTGCCTGCGCCATGATGACCTTTGCCATCATGATGCAGCGTGCGGCCTTCGCGCAAGGGCACCCGGATCAGGGTTTTCTTGGCTTCGTCCGTGGCTTTGCGAATGGCCTCAGGCACTTCGCGCGCCTTGCCATGCCCAAAACCAACCCGGCCTTTTTCATCACCAACCACAACCAGTGCAGCAAAAGAGAAGCGACGCCCCCCCTTCACCACCGTGGCTACACGGTTGATAAAGACCAGACGATCTGTGAACTCGTCTTTTTCCCGGTCGTCTTTGCGACCACGTTTTTCGTTACGGCCTGCCATTTTCCGCTCCCTTAGAACTTCAGGCCGCCGTCACGCGCGGCTTCCGCCAGCGCCTTGACACGTCCGTGGTAAATATAACCGCCGCGATCAAACACGACTTCCTTGATACCGGCTTTCTTCGCCCGCTCCGCAACCAGTTTGCCAACGGCCATAGCCGCTTCGGCATTGCCGGTTGATTTCACGCCCGCTGCTTTTTCCATCGAAGAGGCATGAGCAACCGTTATGCCTTTGGTATCGTCGATGATTTGCGCATAGATATACTTGTTCGAGCGAAAAACCGAGAGCCGCGGCATGCCGCCAGCCAGTTTTTTCAGGCGTGTGCGATTGCGCATGGCACGCCGTTTCATTTTTTTCCGAGGATCGATCATGGCTATTTCTTCTTGCCTTCCTTGGACCGGACAAATTCGCCCACATAGCGCACACCCTTGCCTTTATATGGCTCTGGTTTGCGGAAGCGGCGAATTTCAGCAGCGGTTTGACCCACGGCCTGTTTATCCATGCCCGTAACCGTGATTTGCGTTGGCTTTGGGGTTGCCAAGGTCACACCGTCGCGCGGTGTATAATTGACCTCGTGACTGAAGCCCAATTGCATAACGATGTCTCTGCCCTTCATTTGGGCACGATAACCAACGCCGCGCAGTTCAAGCTCTTTTTGGAAGCCCTTGGTAACGCCTTCGACCAGATTGGCCGCCAGCGAGCGTTGCAGCCCCCACATGGCGCGGGCGCGCTGGCTCTCATCAACCGGAGTTACGGTCAACAGATTGCCATCCAGCGTGACATTGACTTCCGCAACGAAAGTCATGCCCAGCTCGCCCTTAGGGCCTTTGATTTTGAGCGACTTGTTATTCAGCTCGGCCGTTACCCCAGAGGGAATTTCAACCGGTTTTTTGCCAATACGTGACATATCCGTTCCCCTAGCTAACCTGGCAAAGAACTTCGCCACCAACATTGTGTTCACGCGCGGTGGTATCGGACATCACACCCTTGGGGGTAGAGATGATCGCAATGCCAAGCCCGTTTTGCACACGAGGCAGGTCTTTGACCGATGAATACACACGGCGCCCAGGTTTCGAGACCCGTTTGATCTCGGAAATAACTGGTTCACCTTCATAATATTTAAGCTCGATTTCGAAGGTAGAGAAGCCGTCTTGCTCTACTTCTGCATAACCACGGATATACCCTTCGCTTTGCAGTACATCGAGCACACGCTTGCGCAGTCTGGACGCGGGGGTCACGGTTTTGCCGCGACGACGCATCAGAGCATTGCGGATACGGGTGAGCATATCGCCCAGCGGATCACTAATCGCCATTGATGCCTCCCTACCAGCTCGACTTGGTCACACCGGGAAGCTGGCCTTGGTTGGCCAGTTCGCGCAATGCAATCCGAGACATTTTAAATTTACGATAATAACCCCGTGGCCGACCCGTAAGTTCACAACGATTGCGAACCCGAATCTGCGCGGAATTACGCGGCATTTCCGAAAGCTTGATCTGCGCCGCAATGCGTTCTTCGATGGGAAGTTCCGTATTGCGAGCAAGTTCTTTCAAACGAGCCCGTTTGGCTGCATAACGCTCGACCATACGGATCCGTTTCAAATTGCGTTCAATGGCACTATTCTTAGCCATTAAGTCGTCCTCCAAGTGCGGGTTCATACCCGCGTTCCCAAATGCGTTAGTTAGATTTGTCCCGGAAAGGAAAATCAAACTCAGCCAAAAGGGCTTTTGCTTCATCATTCGTGTTTGCTGTCGTGCAGACAACAATGTCCATGCCCCAGATCTGATCGATTTTATCGTAGTCGATCTCTGGGAACACCAGATGCTCTTTCAGGCCCAGGGCATAATTGCCACGGCCATCAAAGCTCTTGCCGCTAAGCCCGCGAAAATCGCGAACCCGTGGCAGGGCAATGTTCACCAGCCGGTCCAGAAATTCATACATTTGATCCTTGCGCAGGGTGACCTTGGCGCCAATTTTCATACCATCACGCAGCTTGAAGCCGGCAATGGATTTTTTGGCAATGGTCGCTACCGGCTTTTGGCCGGCAATCAAGGCCAGATCATTAAGGACGCTGTTGATCTTTTTGCTGTCCTGGACAGCTTCGCCAACGCCCATATTGATCACGATCTTGTCCAGACGCGGGATCTGCATTTCATTTTTATAGCCAAATTTCTTGACCATTTTGTCCCGGATAGACGCGTTATAACGCGCCTTCATCCGTGGCACATAAGCTTTCTCAGACATCGAGTACCTCGCCTGATTTTTTCGCAAAGCGAACCTTTTTGCCGTCTTTCAGGGTTTTGAACCCTACCCGCGTAGCTTTGCCCGTTTTGGGGTCAGCCACCGCCAGGTTGGAGACGTGCATAGGCGCTTCCATATCCTTGATACCACCGGGATCATACTGGGTTGGGCGCTGATGGCGCTTGACCATATTGATGCCAGACACAATGGCCCGGTTGGTGTCCGTGATCATTTTCATCACTTCGCCGGTACGGCCCTTGTCTTTGCCAGCCAGCACGATGACTTTGTCACCTTTTTTGATTTTAGCGGCCATCACAGCACCTCCGGCGCGAGCGAGATGATCTTCATGTGTTTTTTGGCGCGCAGTTCGCGAGGAACCGGGCCAAAAATACGCGTACCAACCGGCTCGTTATTATTGTTGATCAGCACGGCGGCATTGCCGTCAAACCGGATCACCGAACCATCGGCACGTTGAATATCTTTTCTGGTGCGCACCACAACGGCTTTGCGCACTTCGCCTTTTTTCACCTTGCCCCGCGGAATTGCTTCCTTAACCGAGACAACAATAATGTCGCCAATGCGGGCGTAACGGCGCTTGGCACCGCCCAGCACCTTAATGCATTGGACGCGACGGGCACCGGAATTATCGGCGACCTGTAAATTGCTCTGCATCTGGATCACGTCAGGATCCTCCTTAATCGCGTGGTTCCTAGGAAATTAGGCCTGCGCAACTACTTCCCAGCGCTTCAGTTTAGACTTTGGCGCACACTCTTGAATGGTGACATTGTCACCGACTTTAAACGCGTTTTGCTCGTCATGAGCGTGATAACGTTTCGACCGACGCACCGTTTTACGATACAGCGGGTGCAGAAAGGTCCGTTCGACCTTTACCACAATGGTTTTGGCGCCTTTGTCGCTTACGACGACGCCAGTCAGAAGACGTTTGGGCATCAGCCCTCTCCCTTCGTTTCATTGGCCTTGGCTCGCAAGACGGTTTTCAGGCGCGCAATGTCGCGTCGTACGACGCGCACACGTGCAGTTTTTTCAAGTTGACCGGTGGCTTGTTGGAAGCGCAGGTTAAACTGCTCTTTCTTCAAGGTCACGATCTCGTCCTTGATTTGATCGGCGCTCATGGCGCGTATTTCTACGGCATTCATCTCTTACTCTCCTCGCGCCGGCTCAACCTTCACCCTGACGGGTGACGATTTTGCACTTGATCGGTAACTTGGCAGCACCAAGTTCCAGCGCTTGACGGGCGACGGCATCCGTAACGCCATCAATTTCAAACATAATCCGGCCAGGTTTGACCTTGGCGGCCCAAAATTCTACCGAACCTTTGCCTTTACCCATCCGAACTTCGGTTGGTTTCTTGGAAACCGGGACATCAGGAAAAATCCGAATCCATACACGTCCAGCCCGTTTCATATGCCGGGTAATGGCCCGTCGGGTAGCTTCGATCTGACGCGAGGTAACCCGTTCCGGCTCCATGGCCTTGAGGCCATAGGAGCCAAAGTTCAGCGCAAATCCACCCTTGGCCTTACCTTTGATACGGCCTTTGTGCATCTTGCGAAACTTGGTCTTTTTTGGTTGCAGCATGATCCTGCCCTAGTCCTAAAATTTACGCATTCGCGCGCGACGAACGCGCCCGGTTTTCGCCACTGGCTTCGGCCTTACGGTCTTGAGCCATCGGATCGTGTTCCATGATCTCGCCTTTGTAGATCCAGACCTTGATGCCGATAATGCCCATAGCCGTTTTGGCTTCTGCGGTGCCATAATCGATATCCGCACGCAGCGTGTGCAGCGGCACAGATCCATCATGGTATTGTTCCGAACGTGCAATTTCTGCGCCATTCAAACGGCCGCCTACTTTAATCTTGCAACCCAGCGCACCCATGCGGATGGTGGTTTGCAGCGCACGCTTCATAGCCCGGCGAAACGCCATGCGACGTTCCAATTGCTGTGCAATGCCTTCGGCCACCAGGGTGGCGTCGATTTCGGCTTTGCGGATTTCCACAAGGTTCACAAACACTTCGTCATTGACGATTTTGCTCAAGGCCTTGCGCAGCACCTCGATGTCAGCACCCTTTTTGCCAATCACCACACCCGGACGAGCCGTATAAATGGTGATGCGGCACTTTTTGTGCGGACGTTCGATGACGATACGGGAAATCCCGGCCTGGCTGAGGCGCGCCTTGATGAATTTGCGCAAGCGCAGGTCTTCATGCAACAGACGACCGTAATCTCTGGAATTTGCATACCAGCGAGAATCCCAGGTGCGGTTAATGCCGAGCCGCAGCCCGATCGGATTGACCTTATGACCCATTAGGCTTGCTCCTCGACTTCGCGCACGACAATGGTGATTTCCGAAAATGGTTTCATGATCTTGGCAGAACGACCACGTGCACGGGCACGCCAGCGTTTCATCACCAGATTTTTACCGACAAACGCCTGAGAAACGACCAGCTGGTCAATATCCAGACCGTGATTGTTCTCGGCATTGGCAATGGCTGATTCCAGGCATTTCTTAACCGGGATCGCAATGCGCCGGCGCGAAAATTCCAGAGTTGCCAAGGCTTTCTCGACCTTCATGCCGCGAATGGATTGCGCCACCAGATTGAGCTTTTGGGCACCAGTGCGCAGATTACGCGCCTTGGCAAAAGCCTCTGTGTCGCCTACGCGGCGGGGATTTGCATTCTTACCCATGACTATTTCCGTTTCGCCTTCTTATCAGCCGTGTGGCCGTAATAGGTGCGAGTTGGCGAAAATTCGCCAAGCTTGTGCCCGATCATGTCCTCGTTAATCAAAACGGGGATGAACTTCTTGCCATTGTGCACCTGAAAGGTCAGGCCCACGAATTGTGGCAGAATGGTCGAGCGACGCGACCAGGTTTTAATTGCTTTCTTGCGTCCATCAGCATGGCTGGCCTCTGCCTTTTTAAGCAGATAACCATCAACAAACGGACCTTTCCAAACCGAACGTGGCATGTCGGTCTCCTAACGCTTTTTCTTCAGGTGACGAGAACGAATAATCATCTTGTCTGAAGGTTTATTTTTCTTGCGGGTACGTGCCCCTTTGGTGGGCTTACCCCATGGAGTTACCGGGTGGCGCCCCCCCGAGGTGCGGCCTTCACCGCCGCCGTGGGGGTGATCCACCGGGTTCATGGCAACGCCACGAACGCTTGGACGTTTGCCAAGCCACCGCTTGCGGCCAGCTTTACCCAGGTTTTCATTCATGTGGTCCTGATTGGACACGGCACCAACCGTTGCCAGGCAACGATCAGGAACCAAGCGCATTTCACCGGATTTGAGCCGCAATTGCGCATGGCCGCCATCACGGCCGACCAATTGGCAATAGGCACCGGCGGAACGGGCAATCTGACCGCCCTTTTCCGGTTTCATTTCCACATTGTGGATGATTGTACCCACTGGCATGGTGCGCAATGGCATACAATTGCCCGGCTTCACATCGGCGCCTTTAAGCGACGAGATCACCTTGTCACCAACGCTCAGGCGTTGTGGGGCAATGATATACGACTTTTCACCGTCTTCGTACTGGACCAGTGCAATAAACGCGGTGCGGTTGGGGTCGTATTCAATCCGCACTACTTCGGCGGTCATATCATATTTGCGACGTTTAAAGTCGACCATACGATAAAGCCGTTTGGCACCACCACCACGACGACGCATGGTGATACGGCCATGATTATTGCGGCCGCCCTTTTTGTTCAAACCCTCAACCAGGGTCTTCTCGGGGCGTCCTTTCCAAAGCGCAGCGCGGTCAACAAGAACCAGAGCGCGGCGTCCAGGAGACGTTGGTTTATAATGCTTGAGAGCCATTTTTCTATCCTACCCTCAAAGACCGGTCGTGATGTCGATGGAATGTCCATCCACCAGTGTCACGATCGCCTTTTTGACGTCCACACGCTTGCCCAGATGGCCGCGAAAACGCTTGACCTTACCGGGTGTGCGAATGGTGTTGACCTTTTCCACCTTGACCTTGAAGAGAGCTTCAACGGCTTCGGCGATTTCTTTCTTATTCGCGCTGAGCGGAACCCTGAAAACCACCTTGTTGTGCTCAGAGAGCAAGGTAGCCTTTTCGGTAATTACCGGGGCGAGAATGGTGTCGTAATGGCGCTCGGTGCTCATTTGAAGCGTGCCTCCAGATCAGCAACCGCATCTTTGGTCAGAACCAAAGTGTGACGGCGCAGAACATCGTAAACATTGATGCCAACGCTGGGCAACACATCCACATTGGGAATGTTGCGCGCAGCCAGTGAAAAGTTTTTGTCCAGCTCGGCACCACCGACAACCAAGGCATTTTCAATGCCCAGCTTCGCCAGTGAATCGCGCAGATCCTTGGTCTTGGGAGAAGCCATCTTGGCTTCATCCACAATGATCAGCTCTTTGGCGCTTGCCTTGGCAGAAAGTGCGTGCTTGATCGCCAGACGACGGACTTTCTTCTGCAAATCGTGTGCATGAGAACGCACAACCGGACCAAAGGCGCGGGCACCACCAATAAAGATATTTGACCGGCGTGAACCGTGACGCGCTGTACCACCGCCCTTCTGGTTGCCATAACGCTTACCAGTACGGGAGATTTCAGAACGCAATTTGGTTTTATGCGTACCAGCCTGGCGCTTGGCCAATTGGTAGCGAACCATGCGGTGCAAAATATCTTTGCGAGGTTCCAGGCCGAAAATATCGTCCGCAAGCTCCAGCTCGCCGGCGGCTTTCGCGCCCAGGGTTGTTACTTTAATTTTCATCACTCGCCACCTTCTTCCTTGGCTGGTGCCTCTGCAGGCGCTTCAGCCGGAGCAGCTTCCACTTTGGGTGCGGTTTTAATGACGCCCGGAACCGGCACATCCGCACCAACACCCTTTACGGCATCACGAATTTCAATCCAGGTGCCCTTCGAACCAGGCACCGCGCCGCGTACCAGAACCAGCCCCCGTTCCGCATCAGTGCGAACGACTTCCAAATTCTGGGTGCTGACCCGCTTGGCGCCCATATGGCCAGCCATTTTCTTGCCCTTGAAGACCTTGCCAGGATCCTGACACTGGCCGGTCGAACCATGGCTACGGTGAGAAATCGACACACCGTGCGTAGCCCGCAGGCCACCAAAGTTGTGACGCTTCATCGCCCCGGCAAAACCCTTACCGATTGAAACCGCGGCCACATCAACCTTCTGGCCAGGAACAAAATGTTCGGCAGAAAGCTCGGCACCGATTTCCAAAAGGCAATCGTCGCTGACCCGAAATTCAACCACTTTTTGACGCGGTTCAACTTCGGCCTTGGCAAAATGGCCACGCAGAGCCTTGGAAGTCCGAGAGACCTTGGCCATGCCTGCGCCCAACTGGATCGCGCTATAGCCGTCTTTTTCCTTGGTGCGGTGTGCAATGACGGCACAACCGTCAAGCTCAAGAACCGTAACGGGAATGTGCGAACCATCTTCAGCGAAGATGCGGCTCATGCCCAGTTTCTTTGCAATTACGCCCGTACGCATGATTTACGCTCCCAGCTTGATTTCGACGTCGACACCAGCCGACAGATCAAGTTTCATCAGGGCATCAACGGTTTGCGGCGTAGGATCCACAATATCCAAAACCCGCTTATGAACACGGATTTCGAACTGTTCACGCGACTTTTTATTGACGTGCGGCGAACGGTTCACCGTAAATTTTTCAATACGGGTCGGCAGAGGAATCGGCCCACGCACCGAAGCGCCCGTGCGCTTCGCCGTATTAATGATTTCAATCGCCGAATGATCCAACACGCGATGGTCGAATGCTTTCAGGCGGATACGTATGTTTTGGCGGTCCATAATTTTGTCCGGATCTCAAGCTGGTGAATAAGTGAGCGCGACATCCACAATGGATGCCGCGCTCGATGAGTAGTCTTATTCGATAATTTTGCTGACCACGCCGGCGCCGACGGTACGGCCGCCTTCGCGGATGGCAAAACGAAGTTTCTCTTCCATGGCAATCGGCTGGATCAGCTCGACATTCACGTTCACATTATCCCCAGGCATTACCATTTCCGTGCCCTCAG
>WFTT01000085.1 GCA_015485335.1 Robiginitomaculum sp. | reverse complement strand
ATTCCATACTGGCCGATGCCGTTCCGCCTAAAAAACTGGGCATTTATATGGGGATATTCAATTTTTTCATTGTGCTTCCACAACTTATCGTTGCCGGTATTATGGGACCATTTGCGCGCACCTTCCTTGGTGGGGATGCCCTGTTGATTATGGTTTGCGGCGGCATATCCCTGGCGCTTTCGGCGCTATCGGTCTTGCTGGTACGTATTCCCAAGGCCGGTTAGGCACAGTAAGAGTGTGTAATGATTTGGTCATCTTGACCAAGAATGAGGAGAATGGATTTGGGCGGTGAACACGTAACCCGGTTGGAAGATCTGGCCAGAATTGCGGGGGTCTCGGTGGCAACGGTTTCGCGTGCCTTAAACGACAGTCCACTGGTTAATCTGAAAACCAAACGCCGGGTGTGGCGTATTGCCCAAGAACATAATTATAATTTCCGCCCCTCTATGCCGACAGAGCTGAGCAGTGCGCTGGCCACCATTGTGGTGGTTATACCGCGACCCCAGGGGCGCATGGGCAAGATTTCCGATCCATTCTTCCAGGAATTGCTGGGTGGGATTGCCGAGGCGGCCCGTGAAAGTGGCTGTGATGTTTTATTATCGCATATGGACCCCACCAATCTGGAACAGCTTACCTCTTTAATGACGGCGCATCGGGCCGATGGGGTAATCTTTTTGGGCCAGAGCTTTTTGCACGAACGCTTTAACCGTCTGGCCGAGAATGAAAAACGTTTTGTCGTCTGGGGCGGTAGCCTGCCGGGACAGAAATATTGTTCGGTCGGCAGTGACAATGCCCATGGTGGTGCCCGGGCGACCTCGCATCTGATCCGTCTGGGGCGAAAACACATTGCCTTTTTTGGGGATACCCGAGCTCCCGAAGTTATGCAGCGCTATCAGGGTTATCAACAGGCCCATGCCGATGCCGGTCTGGCCATTGATCCGGGCCTGGTCTTGCCAGCCCACTTTGAAATTGAATCCGCCGAAGCCTCGGTGGATGCCCTGTTATCGCGCGGGGTTTCCTTTGATGGTATTTTTGCCGCCAGCGACCTGATCGGTCTGGGGGCCATACGGGCACTGATGCGATCCGGGCGGCGTGTACCCGAAGATGTCTCGGTGGTGGGCTATGATGACGTGCACCTGGCCGCCTATAGCCGGCCATCCCTGACCACCATTTCACAGAATATGAAAAAGGCAGGGCGGCTGATGGTCTCCAAATTATTGAAGGCTTCGCCTAATGATGTCCTGCAATCCGAGTTTTTGCCAACAGATCTGATTGTACGCGAATCCTGTGGGTCATAAAGACTGTTCAGGCCGGGGACAGTGCCGCGATATAGGCTCCAAAGGGATAAACGCAGTCCATCTTGTCGTGTCCGGGCTGATTTTCCAGCAATAGCCGTGAAAGTCGCATTCCGTCCGGCAGACCTTCGGGGGTCCAGGCCACCACCGTATTGCCCAGGTTAAAGACACATAATACCGCCTCATCTCCTTCGGTGCGCACAAAGGCAAACAACGGATACGGGCTTGGCAAGATCTGCAGATCGCCATATCGCAAAGCCGGGTTCTGTCGGCGCAACTGTAACATGGTGCGGACAAAGTTCAGGGTGGATTTTGGTTGACTTTCCTGACGGTTAATGGCCAGCGCGCTTTGGTCATCCCCGATAGGCAGCCAGGGTTCGGATTTTGAAAATCCGGCAAAGACCTGTTCTGCATCCCAGGGCAGAGGTGTGCGTGCCCCATCACGGCCCAGAGTTTGCGGCCAGTTGGCGATAGCTTCAGGGTCTTGCAGTTTTTCAAACGGGATCGGGGTTTGCGGCATGCCCAGTTCTTCGCCCTGATACAAAATGGGATTTCCGCGAATGCTGAGCAACAGTGCCGAGGCCATTTTGGCAAAATGTTCAGGATCGGATCCATCATGCCAGCGGCTGATGGCGCGGGGCGCATCATGATTGGAAAATGCCCAGGACGGCCAGCCTTCGCCTTCATCCTCGCCCCAGGTGTTCAGGGCAGTTTTTAATTTATGCGGGGTAAGGGTATCGGCATAGAGAAAATCAAAACTGTAGGCAGAATCCAGTCGTTCCCCGCTCTGGGTAAATGCCTTCATTTCCGCTATGGGATCTGGCCCACCCACTTCGGCCACGGTAAAGCGACCTTCATAGGCGTTGACCACCGCGCGGACCCTTTCCAGAAATGGCAGAATATCCGGATGAGACTGGTTATAAATATGTTGTTGTAAATCAAAGGGGCGGGAAATGATCCGACCCTCTGTTGGGGCTGGCGGGTTGTCGCGTAATTGCGGATCGTGCATGGCAAAATTAATCGCATCCAGGCGAAAGCCATCAACGCCGCGGTCCAGCCAGAATTTGGCCACTTGTAACAGGGCGTCCTGAACCTCTTTGTTCCGTACATTCAGGTCCGGCTGGCTGTGCAGAAAATTATGCAGATAATATTGACCGCGCCGGGCCTCCCAGGTCCAGGCGGGGCCACCAAAAACCGATTGCCAGTTGTTCGGGGGGGAACCATCGGGTTTGGGATCTGCCCAAACATACCAGTCTGCCTTGGGGTTTGTGGCATCCTGGCGGCTTTCGTTAAACCATTCATGAGCGTCAGAGGTATGGGAATAGATCTGATCGATAATCACTTTCAGATTTAACTGATGGGCCTTGTTCACCAATTCATCAAAATCAGCCAGCGTGCCGAAAATGGGATCAACATTGCAATAATCGGCAACATCATAACCAAAATCATTCATGGGCGAGGTAAAAAACGGTGATATCCATATCCCGTCCACTCCCAGGGAAGCGATATATTCAAGCCCCTCGATACAGCCACGCAAATCTCCAATGCCGTCGCCATTGGTATCCAGAAAACTGCGCGGATAGATCTGATAGATTACGGCACCGCGCCACCAGGGATGGTGGATAGTAGTTTTAGCGTCTGGTGCAGTGCTTGTCGGGGATGCCGCAGTGGCATTCAGCGGCAAATTCATGGTGTGTCCTTTTGCGCCAGCGCCTTGCAGACCTGTATCCCAAAACCTTTGATGGAGACGCCATAACTGCTGCGGGTCTGTACCGTGGGTGCGCACTGGCCATAAAGGCTTTCAAAGCGTTCAGAGCGTGGATCCACCGTAATCTGAACCGTTCTGGGTTCGGCACGGGTATTGATGATGACCAGATATTCCTCGCCGCCAGGCATGGCGCGGGAAAAGGCGACAATGCCACCATCTTTTTCAGTCAGGCGTAATGTCTGCTTTCCACGGTGTAGGGCCGGGTGCTGGTGATACAGGCGCGCCATGGCGGCAAAGTCTTTGTAAAGCGGGTGCGAGGTATCAAAATTACTAACCGCGGTGGTGGCGTCGGTGGCAATCAGGTCATTGTCGTTATAGATGTCCACTTTACTGGGGAACATGTCCTCGCGGGCATCTTGATCAATGCCATCGCTGACAAAACCCTGTTCATCCCCGGAATAGATCACCGGTACACCGCGACTGAAAAACATGAAGGCCGTGGCGGCCCGCACCCGGGCATATATTTCCTGATCGCTCATTTGTGGGTGATTTTGCCGTAAAAATCCGGCCAGTCGCCCTCTGTCATGATTGCCCAAAAAGGTTGGCAGCATCAGCGCCGTTCCTTCGCCGCCCTTATAGAGTACATCAGCGGCATAAAGAGAATCAAACCGATCTGTGCCACGACCATCGACAAAAACGTCTCTGGCGGCATTCTGAAACGCAAAATCCAGCACTGTCGGGAAGCCGTCCACTCGGGTAAAGCGCGCCAAACCGCCAGGGGAATCGGCCCAGGCTTCGCCAAAAATATAAAAATTTGGGATGCCCAAAGAGGCAGCATGCTTTTGTATCGCCGGAATGAAGGCCTGCCAGTATTCGGCGTTGACGTGACGGGCGGTATCAATGCGAAAGCCATCAATGCGATAATCGCTGATCCATTGTTTGAATATATCAATAAAGCCGGCAACCACACGGGGGTCTTCGGTGTTGATATCATCTAATCCACCAAAATCACCATAAAGCGAGGATTCCCCTTCGAAGGTGGAGTCGCCGCGATTATGGTAATATCGCAGATCGTTCAGCCATGCTGGCGTTTTGATATTCTCTTCGCCTTTGGGAATGTAAGGCGTATAGGCAAAGTCTGTGCGTGTCAGTGCCTCAAAGTTTTCTTTAGTCTGAAAAGGTGGCCGGTCACCCATAAAGTTCTGATTGATCGGTTCGCCATGAACATCACCCTTTGTTGTGAAAGGGTAGTCGGCCTTGGAGCGGTAGGCGCAATCATTTTTGGTGGGGTTTAACGGATCAAAGCTCGTTTCTTTGCATTCACGATAGGCAATCACATCGGCGGTGTGGTTGGTCACGATGTCCATATAGACTTTCATGCCCCGTTTATGGGCGGCATCCACAAAGGTGCGCATATCGTCATTGGTACCAAAATGCGAATCCACTTTGGTGAAATCGGTGATCCAATAGCCATGATAGCCGGCGGATTCAGCGCCTTTTGCCCCTTGTACAGCCTTGTTCTGGAAGATCGGGGCCAGCCAGATCGCGGTTACGCCCAGGCCCTGAATATAATCCAGGCGCTGGGTAAGACCCTTCAGATCGCCGCCATGAAAAAAGCCTTTACTGGTCGGATCAAAACCATTGACCAGCCGATCACCGTCCACACCACCGGTGTCGTTGGTTTTATCCCCGTTTTCAAAGCGGTCAGGCAGTAAAAAGTAAATCACTTCATCCTGTGGTAGACGCTGGGCATAGGGCTTAATGGCTTCCGCGTGAGGGGCCTCGGAAGTTGTGCCATTGCCCAGCGCCGAACAGGAAAGTGTACCTAGGGCAAGCGCAATAATGGCAGTGCGGTAAGTCATCTCATTTTCCCTCCAACGGCCAGCCGGGAAGGGCCAACCATCATGCTGTTGGTCTTGGCCAACATGCCTGTTTAGACGCAGGTGACACTATATTGACAAAATTTGCAAGCAGATTGATAAAAAATTGCATAATATTGCAAAATTTATATGTGGATATGGCGGTATGGTTGACGCCTCAAAAAGCAAAAAATATCAATGAATATTATAATGTTATTCGTATTTTGTGATTGATTTTCCCATGAGGTGGAATTCGGGCTGCGCTGCAGATTTAAGAAAAATATCAAAAAACTTGCATTTGAATGAAAAGATTATCACCATAGAGATCCGTGCAAGGGGCCCGCTATAATATCAGGAGTAAATTATGAGCCATCAGCAGATCAGCTTTTCATGGCTGCGCCAGGTCGTTTCTCGGAATTGGCATGTGGCTATGTTGTTGTCCTGCCTTGGTTTTTTCCTGATTATAGCGGGTTCCGTTACGGCCAAAGAGGTGGCTGTTAAATCGCCTGACGGACAAATTGTACTCAAGGTGGGGGTAGAGCGCGGTGTGCCGCATTATACCGTTGCCTATGATGGCAAAATAGTGGTGATGCAATCTCGATTGGGGGTGCGGTTTAAGCTGGCGGCCCCTCTGGACGAGGGGATGCGCGTCGGCAAGGTGACGCGGGCCAGTCTGGACCGGCGCTGGGAACAGCCCTGGGGCGAGCGCCTGAAAATGCGCGAGCATTACAATGAAATGCTGGTTCCTTTTATAGAGGTGGCGAGCAAGGGCGGTGTATCGAACGGCTTTGCCGTACGCTTTCGGGTGTTTAATGACGGGGTTGGCTTTCGTTATGAAATTCCACCGCAAGATAGCCGAACTCATCTGGAAATTGTCGACGAGCTGACCGAATTTGCCATGGACCCTGCCTCAACCGCCTGGTGGATACCGGCGCGGGGGTGGAACCGCTATGAATATCTTTACAAGACAACGCCTCTTGCAGAGGTGGGGCGCGCCAATACCCCGATCACCCTGAAAACCCCCGATGGTATCCACCTTAGCCTGCATGAGGCGGCGCTGGTTGATTATGCCGGGATGTCGCTGGATCAAAAGCGCCCGGGCCTGTTGAAGGCCGATCTGGCCCCCTGGTCAGATGGGGTGCTGGTCAAGGCAAAGGCGCCTTTTCATTCGCCATGGCGGACCATCCAGATTGCTCCTGATGCGGTGGGGCTGATCAATTCTAACCTGATCCTGAACCTGAACGAGCCAAACAAATTGGGCGATGTATCGTGGGTAGAGAAGGGCAAGTATGTCGGCATCTGGTGGGGCATGCACATCAAGACTTATACATGGGGGTCGGGGCCAAAGCACGGGGCAACCACGAAGAACGCAAAATACTATATGGATTTTGCCGCCAAAAACGGGTTTTCAGGAGTTCTGATTGAAGGCTGGAATATGGGCTGGGATGGGGATTGGTTTAACAATGGATCCTTGTTCAGCTTCACTCAGTCCTATCCGGATTTTGACCTTCGGGAAGTTACGGATTATGGGCGTGCACATGGGGTGCGGCTGATTGGTCATCACGAAACCTCGGGGGATGTGAGCAATTATGAAGCGCAGATGGAGGATGCTTTTGCGCTTTATGAAAAGCGGGGCGTGCGTATTGTCAAAACCGGATATGTCGCCGATGGTGGTGGTATACAGCGCGTGGATGAAAACGGCATACGCCGCTATGAGTGGCATGACGGCCAGTTTACGGTCAATCACCATTTGCGGGTCGTCAAGGCCGCTGCGCGTCATCATATCAGCATTAATGCCCACGAGCCGGTAAAGGATACCGGGCTGCGGCGCACCTATCCCAATTGGATCAGCCGTGAAGGGGCGCGTGGGCAGGAATATAATGCCTGGGGGGTGCCGCCGAATTCACCAGAGCACACCGCCATATTGCCCTTTACGCGCATGCTGGCCGGGCCCATGGATTTTACTCCCGGCATATTTGATATGGATTTTGGTCATGGCCTGGATGCACCAACGCGGGTGCAAACTACTCTGGCCAAGCAATTGGCGCTCTATGTGGTGATCTACAGCCCGATCCAGATGGCCGCAGACCTGCCTGAAAACTATGAAAAACGCCCCGAAGCCTTTCAGTTTATCAAGGATGTGCCCACCGATTGGGAGGACAGTATCGCCCTGGCCGGAGAAGTTGGTGATTATGTGGCTATTGCCCGCAAGGCCCGTAATGGGGATGACTGGTTTATTGGTGCTCTGACGGATGAGCAGGCCCGTACGGTTGTCTTGCCGATGAATTTCCTGGATGCGAAGATCCGTTATGTGGCGCAGATTTACCGCGATGGCCCCAAGGCAGACTGGAAAACCAATCCCTATGCCATGGTTATTGAGGAAATTCCGTTGGTCAAAGGGCGACCGTTGCGGCTGTGGTTGGCCCCGGGCGGCGGCGCTGCGATTCGAATGCATGCTGTTAATTCGAAATAGCTCGCTCTGGGGGTGTCGGCAGATTGATAACGCTATGATTGCGCAAAATGCATAAATTTGCATAATAATGCAAATAAATACCAGTGGGGTTGCGCTGCGTGTCTGTTTGGCTATAAATACAATAATTACAACATTTTATATCTATATTATAGGGATGGAAAAGTTGTGGATCATGCTAAAAATATCACACATATAAAAATAATTTACGACATAACTTGTAAAGTTTGCACGATTTTGCAATGATCATGAAGAGCTCTCGTGAAAAACGGTGAGATAGACACGTCTGGGAGGACAGGATGAAATCGAATTTTGGGCTGCAAAAGTCGCGGCTATTAGGTAGTGTTGCCACGGGGGTCGCGCTTTTGCTGGCTGTTTCTAACAGCGCGCAGGCGCAGGAAGAGGCTAAAACCGAAGACGAAGTGATCGTTACCGGTTTTCGTAATTCGCTGGCTTCATCAATTAAAACCAAACGGGACGAAAAATCGATCGTCGAAGTGGTGACGGCCGAAGATATTGGCAAGCTCCCGGATGTATCCATTGCTGAATCGCTCGCCCGTTTGCCAGGCCTGACCACCCAGCGTCTGGATGGTCGTGCACAGGTTCTCTCCATCCGTGGCCTGGGCCCGGATCTTTCCACCGCCTTGTTGAATGGTCGTGAACAGGTTTCGACCAGTGATAACCGCGGCGTAGAATTTGATCAGTACCCGGCCGAGCTTTTGGCCAGTGCGGTGGTCTACAAAACACCATATGCGGGTCTGATTGGTCAGGGTCTGGCCGGTACAGTGGATCTGCGTACCATTCGTCCGCTGGATCACAAGGATCGCATTCTTTCGGCCAATGCCCGTTATGAATACAATAATCGTAAATCATTGAACCCTGATAACAGCCGCACCGGCGGTCGTTTCAGTGCCACTTATGTGGATCAGTTTGCCAATGATACGGTTGGTATCGCATTGGGGGCAGCTTATCAAAACACGCCAACCCAGATCGAACGTTTTAATGCCTGGGGCTATCCAACCGAAAGCACCGGCAATCTGATTGTTGGGGGCGCCAAGCCATTTGTTGAAACCAGCAAGCTGGAACGGTATGGCTTGATCGGTACATTGGAATATGAACCCAATGACAATGCCAGCTCTTCGGTTGACCTCTATTATTCAAACTTTGATGAGAATCAGCGTTTGCGCGGCATCGAGTTTCCGCTGCAATGGTCATCGGCGCATCTACGCCCCGGTTTTTCCACGGCTAATGGCCTGGTAACGGAAGGTGTATTTGACGGTGTGGTTGGTGTCATGCGTAACGACATCAATATCCGTAATGCCGAGTTGTTTGGTGCGGCCTGGAATGGCAAATACCGGTTTAACGAAGACTGGTCCATCGAGGGGGATATCAGTTATTCCCGTGCGGACCGCAAGGATCAGTTGATCGAGTCTTATTCCGGTACCGGCTATGCACAGTCCGGCCCCAAAGACAGCCTTGGCTTTGCTCTGGGCCCTGATGGGCGGACCTTCTTCAACCCTTCGATCAACTATGCAGATACCAATCTGTTTGTCTTGACGGACCCACAGGGTTGGGGTGCTGGCAATACAGATCCCAATACGGGTAATCCGCTGGTTCAGGCCGGGTTTATCAACTCGCCCAATACCAAAGATGAGCTGACGCATTTGCGGGCCAGCGTACAACGGGACTTTAAGGCCGGTATTTTCAGCGACGTTGAAGTTGGTGTTGATTATGGTCACCGTACCAAACAAAGAGCCATTGGTCAGCAATTCCTGACATTGCCGGGCGGCGCTACAGAAGCTCCGATTCCTCAAGAGGCGCTATTGTCCAGCAATACCGGCCTTGGATTCCTGGGAATTCCCGAACAGGTCACCTATGACCCGCTGGTTCTTTTGGACCGCAATTATTATGTACCGGTGGATGTTTCCCTGTCTTCCTTTGCCGTGCCTCAGGGCTTTGACGTGACGGAAAATGTTTTCCTCGGTTATATCCGTGGGAATATCGACAGTCAGGTTGGCAATGTTCCGGTCAGTGGTAATGTTGGCCTGCAGGTGGTCTACACGGACCAGAGTTCTAATGGGTCCGGTGTTCAACCGCCAAATGCAGCCGCCGGGGTGCTTAACCCGGAACTGGTTCCATTCAGTGATGGGGCAACCTATACGGACTTCCTGCCCAGCCTGAACCTGATCTTTGATCTGGACGATAATACACTGTTCCGTCTGGGTACGGCCCGCACACTGGCCCGCGCCCGTATGGACCAGTTGAATGCCAGTCGTTCGCTGAGCACCAATTTCACCCGCCTGACATCACCGGATCCTAACCAGGGCTTCTTTGGTGCCTCTGGTGGTAACGCCAAGTTGAAACCCACCATTGCAAATTCTGTCGATGCCTCACTTGAACATTACTTTGGTGAGGGCGCCGGTTATATCTCGGTGGCGGGTTTCTATAAGGACTTTGAACGCTTTGTGAATCCCAATGATGCGGTGCTGGCGGACTTCTCTGCGTTTATCAACAGCTCGTTGACCACCGCACAACAAGCCCAGTTGGGGACACCGTTGGGGATCGTTTCCGGTCCATCCAACCGAGGTAAGGGAACCCTGAAAGGGGTGGAAGTTTCACTTTCACTGCCTTTGGATCTGGTTGCGCCCGTGCTGGACGGCTTTGGTTTCCTGACCAGTGGTTCCTATACCGACAGCTCGGTCAAACTGGGGGACTCAACAACCCCGGTTACGGTTCCCGGCCTGTCAAAATGGGTAGTGAACTCGACCGTTTATTATGAAAAAGGCGGTTATCAGGCACGGATCAGTCATCGTTACCGGGCCAAGTTCCTGGCCGAGGTTTCCGGGATCAGTGCCACCCGCGTGTTGCGTTCAGGGAAATCAGAATCCATCTTTGATGCGCAAATCGGTTATGCATTCAAAGAAGGGCCGTTGGAAGGGCTGACCATTGTTATGCAGGCCAACAATATTTCTAACGAGCCTTTTGTAACCTACCAGAACCCGGACCCACGTCAGGTGATCGATCACCAGTCCTTTGGACGATCCTTCCTCTTTGGCGCGTCCTACACCTACTAGGGTTTGTTCGTTCGCGAGCAAACAGAGGGACCCCGCCAGTATTATACTGGCGGGGTTTTTACTTTGTGGCGGTCAGAAACGGTCTGTGATAATGCCGTTACAGACACATACCGGAGGCAGACATGGCAAACGCACCAATAAAACAGGTCGTCATTGTCGGTGGGGGTACGGCGGGGTGGATGAGCGCCGCTGTCTTGGCCCGGGCCTTTGGACCGAATTTGCGTATCTGCCTGATTGAATCCGAGGCCATTGGCCGTATCGGTGTTGGCGAAGCCACCATCCCACAGATCCACAATATCAATAGGTTTCTGGGCTTTGATGAGGATGATTTTATCCGCCATACCCAGGCCAGTTTTAAGCTGGGCATACAGTTTGATGGCTGGAACCAGAAAGGCGAGAGTTATCTGCACGCCTTTGGTGATCTGGGCATGCCTCTGGGGCTAACGCCTTTTCACCATTACTGGCTGCGTGCCCGGGCCAATGGCGGGGATACTGCCTTGTGGGATTATTCCTTGAATGCACAGGCTGCGATGCAAAACCGCTTTGCCCGTCTGGACCATGTGGGGCAATCCCGGCTGGGGGGTATCAAATATGCCTTTCATTTTGATGCCAATCTTTATGCCATTTATTTGAGGAACTGGGCCACGACCCAAGGGGTAGAGCGCATAGAAGGTAAGGTGGTTGATGTTCAATTGCGCGGCAAAGACGGTTTCATTCAATCGGTAAAGATGGAGGATGGCACCCAGATCGCCGGTGATCTCTTTATTGATTGCTCAGGCTTTCGGGCCCTGCTGATCGAAGGTGCACTGGGGGTTGGCTATGTTGACTGGTCCCATTGGTTGCCGTGTGATCGGGCCCAGGCAGTGCCTTGCCAACGAACATCGCCCATGCGCCCCTACACCCAATCCATGGCCCGCCCGGCCGGTTGGCAATGGCGCATTCCATTGCAACATCGCACCGGCAATGGTCATGTGTATTGCAGTGACCATATGAGTGATGACGAAGCGGCCTCGATTTTAATGCAGGCTCTGGAAGGCGAAGCTCTGGACGATCCACGTCTGGTTAAATTCA
The DNA here is from genome assembly GCA_015485335.1 of Robiginitomaculum sp. GTDB lineage: Bacteria > Pseudomonadota > Alphaproteobacteria > Caulobacterales > Maricaulaceae > Robiginitomaculum_B. Next base: position 5,946 of record WFTT01000085.1, on the reverse strand, counting down.
CCACCGGGCGTCGGGAAAAATTCTGGCATAAAAACTGTGTGGCTATCGGTCTGTCCAGTGGGTTTATGGAACCATTGGAGTCCACCAGTATCCATCTGTTCCAATCCAGTGTCAGTCGCCTGTTGGCCATGTTCCCGGACCAGCACTTTGACCCTGGTCTGATCGATGAATACAACCGCCAGACCGTGTTCGAGTTTGAGCGTATCCGCGATTTCATTATTCTGCATTATGCTGCCAATGGGCGAAAGGGCGAAGCCTTCTGGGATGCCTGTCGCCATATGGATATTCCCGACACCCTGACCCGCAAGATAGATTTGTTTCGCCAATCGGGACGTATTTTTCGTGAACACGAGGAATTGTTTACCGAAACCGGCTGGTTGCAGGTTCTGATAGGCCAGGGGGTTTTACCCACCGCCTATCATCATCTTGCCGATGGGCTGAGTGAAGAAGATCTGGCTGAGTTTTTAGGCAATCTGAATACGCTGATCACCCGTGCTGTCGATGAAATGCCCGATCATGAAAGTTTCATTGCCCGCCAGTGTACGGCGCCGAACAATTTCGGGCAATAAAATCGCTATGGCTGGGCATGGCACCGGCCGCTTCGCCAATAACCCGGTGCAGACCAGCCATCAGACGTGGGGCATCAATATGGGGGCGTTCATCCACCAAGGGCGCATATTTTTCGGGGATGATATTCTGGCCAATGAAAACCGCCAGCCAGCTGGGGTTGGCAAACAGCTCTGCCCCTTCGGAAACATGGCGCCCATAGGTGCGAAAATGCTCTACTTTATATCGTAAGGCATCGGGGATGTTCATATTCGCGCTGGCACGCCATAACGGCTCATCGCGGGTGTTGGCGTGGTAATGCAGAATAATGAAATCGCGGATCCACTCATATTCATTGGCGGTGATGCGGTTATATTCTTCAATGGCGAGCGGGTTAAAATCCCGATCCGGAAACAGCGCCAGCATGCGGGTGATGCCGGTCTGGACCAGATGAATCGCGGTGGATTCCAACGGTTCCATAAAGCCAGCAGCCAAACCCAGCGCTAGGCAGTTTTTATGCCAGAACTTTTTGCGCCTCCCCGTGGTAAAGCGGATGGGCCGGGGATCGCCAATGGGCTTTCCATCCAATTGGGCCAATAATTGAGTGGCCGCCTCATCATCGCTTAGGTGATCGCTGCAATAGACATAGCCATTGCCGGTGCGGTGTTGCAATGGAATGCGCCATTGCCAACCGGCGCTCTTCGCGGTGGATCGTGTATAGGGCAATAACGGGCCGGTGTTTTCACTGGCCACGGCCATGGCGCGATTGCATGGCAACCAATGGGACCAGTCCTCAAAACCGGTTTTCAAGGCCTGTTCGATCAACAGGCCCCGAAACCCGGTGCAATCAATAAAAAAGTCAGCCTCGATCAGGCGGCCATCTTCCAGCACAAGGTGGTCGATAAAGCCGCTGTCCGCATCAAGTTTAACATCCACCACCTTGCCTTCGGTACGGGTAACACCTCGTTCCTGTGCATATTTTCGCAAATATTTCCCGTAAAGAATGGCGTCAAAATGATAGGCATAATCATAGGTGGACTGGACGCGGCGCTTGTCGGTCATGGGGATATCAAAGCGCCCCTTATTGGCGGCCACCCAGGCCAGGGAAAATTCATCCAGAGGGGGCACTTTGCCCTGTTGGTGTTCGCGCAGCCAATAATGCTGCAGGGGGATGGAATCAAAATCGGCACCATACTGGCCAAAAGGATGAAAATAGCGTTTGCCCTTTTGCGCCCAATCAACAAACTGAATGCCCAGCTTGAAAGATCCATTGGTATTGATCAAAAACTCACGCTCATCAATGCCCAGCGCCTGGTTGAAATGCTTGATTGGCGGGATGGTTGCTTCGCCAACCCCGACAACGCCAATCTGGTCAGATTCAATCAATTCAACGGTGCAATTCCCCTGAAGGTTATTGGCCAAAGCCGCCGCGGTCATCCACCCGGCGGAACCGCCACCAACAATGGCAATACGGCGAAGATTGCGGCGGTTTTTCATATCATTCTCTTATCAATTTTGTTGGGGCTGAATAGACAAAATCGCCATAAATGCCGATGACCGTTTTTATAGCATTTCAGGATGATAAATCCATGTTTTTATGGCTAATCCGATACCGTATTCATAAGGTATTTATGGGGTGTCAGGGCTGTATGGGCTTGTGATAACTGACGTCCCGGGTAAAATTCTGGCCACACGCTGTGTATCTATAGTATAGGAAGAAAGAGGGCGCATTGCCCTCTTTTCTTTTTGTATAAAAAGGGTGGTTATGCCAAACAATCAAACCTCTCAATCCTGGTTGGAACGTGTTGCCAGCTGGCGTTTTCTAGCGGTGCTAGTGGTGCTTTACGGGGTTGTGTTTACGTTTCTCATGCGCGGCATGGGCGGCGCACCTGGCGACAACCAACCGCTGGATTTGATGTTCAGTTACAGCCCCGAACAGGTTTACGCGAATTTAGCGCAATTGGGCGAGGCCGGGCGTAAAACCCGCATTCTGGTTTCTTCCACTCTGGATACTGCCTACCCCCTGGTTTATTCCATGTTGTTCGCGGTTCTGATCACCTTGCTGACCCGGTTTTTGGGGTGGACCCACAAGGTCTGGAAATGGCTGGCGCTCTTGCCATTTGTCATTCTGGCTTTTGATCTGTCGGAAAATCTGTCGATAAACGTGATGGCCTTTCGCTATCCGGAGCGCATGGCCGCACTGGCCCAGGCGGCAAGCCTGTTCACCTCACTAAAATGGATTTTTGTTGGTTTGGTTTTGGCCTCGCTGGCCGTATTGGCGTTATTGTCGGTCTTTCGCCTTTTCAGGGGTCAGGGGCGCGGCGCATAGGCCACCGCCTCGATCTCGATCAGCACCCCCGGATTGCCCCAATCGACCCCCGGCACGGTGGAACGGGCCGGTTTATGACCTTTGAAAAGCTCCGCATAAAGGGTGTTCATCGGGGCAAAGTCTTTGGGGTTTTTCAAAAACACCGTGGTTTTAACCACGTCCTCAAGGCCCAGGCCGGCCGCGACCAGCACTTCTCTCAGATTGGCAAACACCTGATGGGTTTGTGGCTCGATCTCGGCCTTGGCAAACCTGCCGGTCTTGGCATCAAAGGCCACTACCCCAGACAGAAACACATAGTCCCCGGCGCGCACCGCCTGTGAATATGGCCCCAATGTGTGCGCCCCGGGCACGGAAATGGTTGCCATCGGTGCCGCCGGTGCCGGGCGGGTAACCTCTACATTGGCACAGGCGGTTAAGCCGCCCAGCGCAAGACTAAGTATGATGGTGTTTTTCATGGCCATATCTCCCACACGCTTTCAATTTCCACCGCCACATTAAAGGGCAGGGTGTTTACCCCCACGGCAAAGCGGGCGTGTTTTCCCGCATCATCAAATACTTCGACAAACAAATCCGATGCGCCATTGATGACCGCGGGCTGGTCATGAAAATCATCGGCCGAATTTACAAACCCGCCCAGTTTTACGCACTGGTGCACTGCGTTTAACGACCCCAGCGCGCGTCTTAGCTGGGCCAGTACATTCAGGCCCGCGCTGCGCGCCGCCCCATAACCCTCTTTGATGTTAAGGTCCTTGCCCAGCGTGCCGATGACCTTCCCGCCCGCGCTGAGCGCGGGGCCTTGCCCGGCAATATAAATAAGATTGCCGACACGGCGAAACGGCACATAATTGGCCACCGGGGCCGGGGCGTCTGGTAAAGTTATGCCCAATTTTTTCAACTTGTTTTCATAATCCGGGCGCGATGCAGATCGCGTCAGCGAAGGCAGGGTAAAGGCACTGCCCGCCAGCCCCGCCATGATCAAGGCACGCCGGTTCATGAGTTTTGCCCCATGGCAATGGCATCGCGCCACAAGCGCAAAATATTGCCGCCCATCAGCTTGGCCGTGTCCTCTTTGCTCATGCCACGTTTGAGAAGGCCACCCACCAGCCACGGCGTTTTAAGATAAGTTTCCATCACCGGCTTGTAATTGGCGTCCATATCGGTGCCCAGACACACATGATCTGCGCCCAATAAATCCACCAGCTCAAACGCCCGGTCCACCATGCCCGAAAGCGTGGAAATACCAAATCCAGCGGGCCATAAACCCAACATGCCGCCTTCGGCCGCGATCTCCTTGGCCAGATCGGCGGAAATAAACCGTGGAATTTCGTGCGTGTGATCGCCCTTAATATGCGTGTGGGAACACAAAACCGGGGCGCGTGAGGCCTTTAATACGCCGCGCACCGTATTTTCGGAGGCATGGGCCGTATCAATCACCATGCCAATATCATTCATGGCTTGCACAATGTCTTTGCCGGCGCTGGTCAGGCCGCCATGCACCGGCGGGGCGGTCATAATATCGCCCAGCTCGTTGGTGCGGTAATGCATAATGGTAATGGCGCGCAGGCCATCCGAATAGGCGCTGTGCACGCGCGAGGGTTTGCCTTCCAGAAAGTCGCCCCCCTCGGCCGTGAACCAGGCCCCGATCTTGCCGGCCTGATGGGCGCGGGCCAGATCATCAGGGGTTTGCAGGGCTCGCACCAGACCTGTGCTGGCCAGGGATTTAAGGTTTTTTATCTGCCGCTGATAACTGGCATAGGCCTCGCTGGGTTTGAAATCCCGATCGGTCGCCAATCCATGTTTCCCAAGGTTGAGAACCTGAAAATCCGATACCAGCGCAAAGCATGCCGCGGCTATGCCGCCCGCCTTCATATCGGCCACCGCATTTTTCTCAAATGTGCCTAATGCCTTATAGAGTTTCAGTTTTGGAGCCAGCCCCGTGGCCCCGCGCACAAAGGTGCGTCCCGGGTGGGCATGGCTGTCAAAGGCCAGATTTTGCTCCAGAAACACGCGGGCCGCCTCCAGTTCGCTATCACTGAGGTCAAAGCCAATTGGTACCTTTTTAGGGTGTTTTAAAAAATAACCACCTCCCAGAGCGGCGGCGCCCAACACACCCCCACCAATCAGTACATTGCGGCGCGAAAATACAGCCATGACGTCCTCCAGATTTATCTGTTCAGCTTAGCCCTCAGGCTGCCCAGAGAAAAGGTCAAAGGCCCTTTCAGGCCTTATAGAGCATGAAATCGGCATTTTAGATTGCGCCGTTCACTATCTGGTGGTGCCCACCGCAAGATAGTTATTTTGTTGAGATACCAAACAGAAAATGGCGGAGAGACAGCCAGTCTATCTTATGTTTCGTAGCGTTTCGTGGAGACCCATAATCCTTTGAATATAAGGGTTCTTTCAGTTTTACGATTTCTTCCGGTTCGCATTTGTTGCCCCTGGTTTCACTTAAAAGTGGGGATGAAAGTGGGGATGAAAGTAGGGATCGGAAGAACGCTAATCTGCGTTTGCATAAATACCTTAGAGATAAGGAGAAACATTATATGGCGAGAACAATTCACAAATTAACAGTAACCCAAGTTAAGGCTTTACGCAAACCAGGACGACATAGCGATGGCGGTGGGCTTTATGTCAATGTAACCAAAACAGGCACAAAGAGTTGGCTGTTCATGTGGTCGAATGGTGAGGGTAGGAAAGAAATGGGGCTGGGTGCTTTTCCCGCAATTACTGTGGCGAAAGCGCGAAGTAAAGCGGCTGAATATCGTGAGGCCGTTGCTAACGGCAAAGACCCAATTTACGAGCGGAAAAAATTAGCCGAGCCCAATTTTTTGGAATGCTTTGAAGAATTTATTACTGCCAAGGAAGATGGTTGGAATAACCATAAACATAGACAGCAATGGCACATGACCCTGACGCGTTATGGTCAGCCTTTGCACTCAATTAAAGTCTCCCAAATTAAGACACCGGATGTTCTTGCTGTTCTTAAACCAATATGGACCATTAAGTATGAAACAGCGTCGCGACTACGGGGGCGGATAGAAGCGGTTTTGGACTATGCCAAAGCTATGGGG
>WFTT01000084.1 GCA_015485335.1 Robiginitomaculum sp. | reverse complement strand
GCCAGTACGGAAATGCTCACAAAGCCCATCAGATTAAAAACGCCCAGCCCCAGCCAGAAGAAGGCCGACAAGCCATAAGATACCAGAACCGCCACCAGCATATGGGTGATAAGGGGGCCGGTTCTGGCCTTGTTCATTCGCTTTCCTGCCAGAACTGGCGGATGCGATTGTCCGTGTCCTGGCCCACATTAAACCAGGCTGAGCTGCCTTTGCTGGCATCGGCAATAAAAAGGGAATCCTCGGCCCCCAGGACCTGGGACATGGCATTGCGCAGTGTGGCGGCGCTGGCATGGGCGCTTAGCAGCCAGACATCGGGCATGGCCTCGATGGCAATGCCAAAACCGCTCAGGGTTTCGATAAAGGTGGGACGGGAAAATTCACTAATTCTGGCAAAAACAACAAAGCGGCGTGCTTGTGAGGGGGTGTTTTGTACTGGCGTTTCTGTGGAGGGGCGCGGCAGAAACGAGGCAAAAAAATCATCCTCGCCGGCACGATGAAACGGACCGTCTTTATCCTGGCTGACCATAGAGCGGTGGTTCAGGCGGCCTTCGCTGGCAAAGGTGCGCATACGCGCGTCGTTATATGGCCCATATACGGTCTCCTTGACCTTGATAAACCAGACCGGGTCGCCCATGGGGTCCATGCTCACGATTTTACTCTCCTTGTGCACTCTGTTCGTCTTGGGTGAAGCGTAACACAGGGGGCAGTTTGAAGACCACGTCTTCACGGGCCGTGACCTGATTTTTAACAGTAATATCAAAGTGATTTTTCAAGGATTCCAGCAGATCCGTAACCAGGGTTTCGGGGGCCGAGGCCCCGGCGGAAATTCCCAGGGTGGAAACATCATTCAGCCAGTCCAGCACTACATCGTCGGCACTTTCGATCAAACGGGCTCTGGCGGCCCCGGCGCGGCGGGCCACTTCGACCAGGCGCATGGAATTGGAGGAATTGGGCGCCCCAATAACCAGAACCAGTTCGCATTTGGGGGCAATGGCCTTGACCGCAGTTTGCCGATTGGTGGTGGCATAGCATATGTCTTCGCGGTGGGGGGCGGCAATTTTATCAAACCGCGCCTGCAAAGCCGCGACAATATCGGCGGTGTCATCCACACTGAGGGTGGTTTGGGTAACAAAGGCCAGTTTATCTGCATCTTCCGGTTCAAAGGCCGCTACATCATCACAGGTTTCGATCAGGGTCACCGCCCCCTTGGGCAATTGTCCCATGGTGCCGATCACTTCGGGGTGACCCCGGTGGCCGATAAGAAGAACATGCCGGCCTACACTGTAGTGGCGTTCGGCCTCTACATGCACCTTGGATACCAGCGGGCAGGTGGCATCCACATAAATCAGCTGGCGACGTGTTGCCTCCTGCGGGACGGATTTGGGTACCCCATGGGCGGAAAACACCACCGGCCGATCCCCCGGGCATTCATCCAGCTCATCAATAAAGATCGCCCCCAGACGTTCCAGGTGTTTGACCACATGGCGATTGTGAACAATTTCATGGCGCACATAGACCGGGGCACCAAATTTTTTGATGGCGCGTTCCACGATCTGGATGGCCCGGTCTACACCGGCGCAAAACCCCCGTGGCGCCGCCAAAAGAATGGTCAAAGGACGTAGAGGGGGCTGGCGTGCATCAGTATCAGGCATGAATTGCAGATATCTTTCGTTGCCGTTGGCGTCGCGACGGTCTATCAAACTCTGCGCTCCGGTCAACGGCCGGGGCCACGTCCAGACCCCAGGGCCACGTCCAAACCCTAACCATATGGGAAGATTAACTGTTCATGTTACGATCACAAAAGCTCCTGCTGCTCCTCACCCTTCCGCTTGTCCTTTCCGGTTGCAAAACCGTGAGCGGTGCCTTTGAAGAAAAGAAGAATATCGGACCGTGCCCGGCGGCGCTGGTCCTGTGGGATGCGGCACGCAAGGTCGAAATTCACGGCAAGGAAAAATACGATAATATTGGCTTTACTGCCGAAGTGCTGGGCACCCGGTCGTTCTGCAAATATTATGGCAAACGCCCGTTGACCGCGGATCTGAAGATCGACATGGCCTTTGGCCGTGGTCCGGCGGCGGTTGGTGATACCAAGGAATACAAGTATTTCATTGCCATTGTCCGCAAAGACCTGGCGGTGATCGATAAACAGTTTTTTTCGGTAAAAGTACACTTTAAACCCGGGCAATCGATTGTTCGGCGCACCGAGAAGTTCAGCAAAATTGTCATTCCGCGAGCCAAGGAAAACACTTCGGGCTCCAATTTTGAAATTATTGTCGGGCTGGAACTGACACCGCAAGAGCTGGCCTTTGCCCGTTCCGGCAAGCGGTTCCGGGTCAATTAAGGCAAAGAGTTCTTATCCATGGCTGCACTTGCACAAAAGCTGAGCACCCGTCTGGGGGCGGCCTTTGCCGCCCACGGCCTGCCTGAATCTCTGGGGCAGGTACAGGGTTCTGACCGGCCCGATCTGGCCCCGTTTCAATGTAATGGCGCGCTGGCCGCGGCCAAGCTGGCCAAAAAGAACCCCCGCGATATTGCCGCTCAGATTGCTGCTGATCTGGATGAGGATTCGCTGATTGCCAGTACCAGCATTGCCGGGCCGGGGTTTTTGAACCTCACCCCCTCTGAGGCGGCCTATGAGGACCAGGCCAGGGCCCTGATGGATGATGCGCGCACCGGCGCAGGGGCGGTGCAAACGCCGGAAAAACTGGTGATCGATTTTGGCGGCCCCAATGTGGCCAAGCCCATGCATGTGGGCCATTTACGCTCTTCCGTGATTGGCGATGCATTGCAACGTCTGGGGCGTTTTGTCGGCCATGAGGTGATCAGCGATATTCATTTGGGCGATTGGGGGTTGCAAATGGGCCATTTGATCACTCAATTGCAAGAGGAACAGCCGGAACTTTGCTATTTCGATGAAAGCTATACCGGCCCCTGGCCCACCGAGCCGCCCGTCAGCATTGACGATCTGTCGCGCATGTATCCCGCCGCCGCCGCTGCTGCCAAGGCTGATGAGGCTCGCATGAAGCGTTCGCGTCGGGCCACCGCCGAGTTGCAGGCCGGTCGCGAGGGGTATCTCGTTTTGCTGCGTCATTTTATTGCGGTTTCGCGCAAAGCACTGGAACAGGATTTTGATGCGCTGGGCGTGCATTTTGATCTGTGGAAGGGAGAATCGGACGTCAATCCGCTGATCCCCGCCATGATCGAGGATTTTAAAAAACGTGGCGTGACCGAAGAGAGCCAGGGCGCGCTGATCATCCGGGTGGCGCGTGAGGACGACAAAAAGGAACAGCCGCCGCTGATCCTGGTTTCCTCCGAAGGCTCGGCGCTTTATGGCACCACCGATCTGGCGACCATTGTGGATCGCAACCAGAATATCGGCCCGGACCGTATTCTCTATGTGGTGGACCAGCGCCAGAGCCAGCATTTTGAACAGGTGTTCCGTGCCGCCGCCAAAGCGGGTCTGATGGCCGAAGACCGGCTGGAACATATCGGTTTTGGCACAGTCAATGGCAAGGATGGCAAGCCGTTCAAGACCCGCGAAGGCGGCGTGATGCGCCTTTCTGACTTGATGAGCATGGCCAAAACCGCGGCGCGCACGCGTATGGACGAGGCCGGCATTGGCCAGGATATGGACGAGGAGACCCGCGGCGATGTTGCCCGTATGGTGGGCCTCGCCGCCATCAAATTTGCCGACCTGCGCAATCAGCGTCTGACGAATTATGTGTTTGATATGGACCGCTTTACCGCTTTTGAGGGCAAGACCGGGCCATATCTTTTGTATGCCGCCGTGCGGATCAAATCCATTTTGCGCAAAGCCGCCGACAAGGGTCTGTCGGGGGGCAAAATCCTGCCCCACAGCGCAGAAGAAAAGGCGCTGATCCTGGCGCTGGATGGCTTTGATGGTGCAGTGCATGGCGCCTGGTCCAAACGCGCGCCGCATATTTTGTGCGAACACGTATTTGAACTGGCCCAGGCCTTTTCACGCTTTTATGCGGCCTGCCCGATCCTGCCCGAAAAAGACGACGCCATCCGCACCTCGCGCCTCAGCCTCGCCGAACTCACCCTGCGCCAGCTTGAAACCGCGCTTGGCCTTTTGGGCTTAGAGACGCCGGAGCGGATGTAAGGGGCGCTGCCTAGCCCTTGCGGTTGATATTGACCTGATGGGGGTAGGGGATGGAGATGCCACCCGCATCAAAGGCTTCTTTGACGTTTTTCATGGCGTCGTGATACACGCCCCAATAATCGCCCGCATCGCACCAGACCTTGGTGACAATATCCACCGACGAGCCACCATGGGCGGTCACCCCGGTAAAAATCTCCGGGTCTTTATGCACGCGGGCATCGGCGCGCAAGGTGTCCTGAATAATGCTCATGGCCTTGCCAATATCGTCGCCATAATCAATGGAAAAGGTGAAATCCACCCGCCTTGTGCCGTTCACCGAATAATTGGTGATGACGCTGCCCCAGGCGCTGCCATTTGGCACAATAATGCGTTTGTTATCGCCGGTGGCCAAAATGGTGGTAAAAAGATTGATGTCTTTGACCGATCCGGCCTGGCCGGCAATTTCAACAAAATCGCCCAGAGAATAGGGCCGAAAGAATATGATCATCACCCCGGCGGCGAGATTGGATAGCGTGCCTTGTAACGCCAGACCAATGGCCAGGGTGGCCGCGCCAAGGGCGGCAACCAAAGAGGTGGTTTCCACGCCAAAGCGGTCCAGCACCGCGATCAGCACCATGGCCATAATGCCATAATAGGCGAGCGACGAGAAAAAATTACCCAGCGTTGTATCAATGCGTTTGCTTTTGTGCGCTGCCCTTTGCGCGGTGCGGCGCACGGCACTGGCCACCATCATGCCAACGATAAAGATCAAAGCGGCCAGCACCACACTGGTACCTGCCTCAATGGCGCGTTGCCATAAGGCGCTAATGGCCTCGGCGTTCAATAGATCCTGAGCGTTCATCTCTTTCCCCCTGTGATTCTCATGGTGATTCTAGTGGATTTTTAAATTTTGAATAGCATCAGCTTTTGCGCAAAAACAAAACCCGGGCAGCGCCATAGGTGCGATTGTCCAGCACGTCCCAGCCGGGGGTTTGTGGGTCTTCATTGGCGGCGCATTCAAAAACCGCCAGCGTGTTTTCGGCAAGCCATCCTCCATCGATCAGTTCGGCCAGCGCCTTTTCCCCCAGTCCCTGATGATAGGGCGGGTCGAGAAATACCAGATCAAAAGGCGCGCCCAGCGGGGCCGGTTTTTTACCCAGATCCGTGGCATCGCGCCGGTGAATGCGGGTGGCCCCAAAAAGCCCAAGGCTTTCGATATTATCGCGCAATACCCCCCGCGCGGTGGCATTGGTTTCCACAAACAGACAAAAGGCGGCCCCCCGGGAAAGGGTCTCAAAGCCGAGCGCGCCCGAGCCGGCAAAAAGGTCGATCACTCTGGCATCGGCCAGGGTGCACCAGTCATGATGCTCCAGAATATTGAATATGGATTCGCGGGTGCGCGCCGCCGTAGGACGGGTATTTTTGCCCGGTGGTGTTGCCAGCACCCGGCCTCGAAATTGACCGCCGCAAATCCGCATTATTTGATTTTCGGCAACATGCCGCCCAATTGCTCGCGCATTTGCTTGGGCCGCACTTCCTCCACCGCGCCGCGGGCCAGATTGCCCAGAATGAACGGGCCATAGGAGATGCGGATCAGGCGGTTGACCTTCAGGTTCAGGGTTTCCAGCGCCCGGCGCACTTCGCGATTGCGCCCTTCTTTCAGGCGCACCTCGATCCACGCATTATCGCCCTTTATGCTCTCGATCTTGGCCTCGATGGGGCCACTGCGTCGCCCGTCCAGCATCACACCTTTTTTCAGGCGGTCCAGCTGATCCTGCGTCACCCGGCCCCAGGCGCGCACCCGGTATCGCCGCGTCCAACCGGTTTTGGGCAGTTCCAGCGTGCGGGCCAGCGCCCCATCATTGGTCAGCAATAATAAACCTTCGGAGTTCAGATCCAGCCGCCCGACCGAGATCACCCGGGGCATGGTTTCAGGCAGGCGCTCAAACACCGTGGGGCGGTCCTGTTCGTCCTTGTGGCTGGTAATCAGGCCCAAGGGTTTATGATAGCGCCACAAACGCGGCGCGGGCGGTGTGCCCACCGTCTCGCCATCAACGCGGATGTCCTCGGACCCATCGACCAGAAAGGCCGGTGTGGTCAGCACCATGGCATTAACGCTGACCCGGCCCGCCTCGATCAGGCGTTCGGCTTCGCGGCGCGAGGCCACACCAGCGCGGGCAATATATTTGGCAATGCGCATTTTATCAGTGTTTTGCGGCTTGGCGTTCACTTGACGGCCCTTCTGTGACATCGGATCAATAGATATGGATACAGAGAAACTTGATCTGCGCTTAATGTCACGCACCTTACAGCTTGCGCAAGGGGCAAAAACGGCTGGCGAAGTGCCGGTGGGGGCGCTGATCTATGATCCGGTGCACGAAAACATCATTGCCGAGGCGGCCAATGCGCCCATTGCCAGCCATGATCCCACCGCTCATGCTGAAATCCTTGCCATACGCGCCGCAGCCAAAACCCTTGGCAATTATCGCCTTGGCGGCTTGTGGCTGTATGTAACGCTGGAGCCCTGCGCCATGTGCGCCGGGGCGATTGCCCAAGCGAGGATCGCGCGGCTGATCTTTGGGGCCAGCGACACAAAAGGCGGGGCGGTCATATCCGGCACCCGGTTTTTTGACCAGCCGACTTGCCATTGGCGACCCGAAATTACGCCGGGCGTATTGGCCGACGAGGGCGCGGCGCTGTTGAAGGCATTTTTCAAGGTACGGCGTAAATCCTGAAATCTTGGGGCGGTGGCCATTGCCCGCCAATGGTCTATGACCTAATTATGAGAGTAAGCCCAAATCAGTTTGTGGCCGGAGAGATAGAATATGCAATTATTGGCAGCCAGTGCGGATGATCTTCTGGTGGTTTCGGCACTGGTACAAGATGGTATTGCCCGGGTCCGTGATCTACAGCGCGAAGCGGCGGCACGGCGCTTTACCATTGGGCTTAACCGGTTTCGCTGGGAAGTGGTGAGCGAGGGCAAACAGCCTGCCCGCGTGCGTTCCGGCCTGATGATCGAAGGGGTGAATGCGGTGCGCACCCAAAACCTCAACCGGGGGAACCCGGATGCGGTGGTGGATATATTGTCGCTGGAATTCACCCCCGACGAGGATCATCCCCCGGCGGGCACTTTGCGGGTTTTTCTGGCGGGCGGTGGCCTGATTGAACTGGACGTGGAATGCATAGACGTCACCCTGGCGGACGTTAGCAAGACCTGGGGAACCCGGCGGGTGCCGGACCACGAGATCGATGACTGAGGGGCGCAAAGACCGCATTGCCAAATTGCATTTGGACGAGCGGTCCCTGTCTGCCCTGTCGGCGGATTCAGAACACGAACGCCGGGTGGCCATTTTTGATCTGCTGGAAGAAAACACCTTTCGTCCCGTCGGTGCGCCCGATGGCCCCTATGCGGTGGACCTGTCCATTGTGGATCGCAAGCTGGTCTTTGATATTATGGTGCTGGATGGCCCGCCGGTGCGCCGCCTGATTTTGTCGCTAACGCCGTTTCGGCGCATTGTGCGCGATTATTTTATGATCTGCGAAAGCTATTATGATGCCATTCGCACTGCCGCCCCGGCCCAGATCGAGGCCATCGATATGGGCCGGCGGGGAATACACAATGAAGGCTCTGAATTGCTGGAAGAGCGCTTAAAAGACAAAGTGGAAATGGATTTTGATACAGCGCGCAGGCTGTTTACGCTGATCAGCGCCCTGCACGTAAGAAACTAGAGATCTGAACGATGAGTAAAACGACGACCCCCAAATCCGTGCTGTTTTCCTGCACCATGAACTCCATTCGCTCGCCCATGGCGGCGGCGCTGTTGCGGCGGCGCTTTGGCTCTGCCATCGGGGTCGATTCCTGTGGTGTGTATGAAGGCTATCTGGACCCCTTTATGGTGCAGGTGATGGAGGAATGGGGCGTCGATCTGGCCGATCACGAACCCAAGAGTTTTTCACACCTGACCCCGGCCACCTTTGATCTGGTGATTGTGCTGACCCGTGATGCCGAGGAAAACGCCCGCGAATTTCTCAAAAACAGTGCCGTGGCGCTGGAATTCTGGGATACTCCCAACCCGACCGACGAAATGTTCGGCCCGCGGGATTTGCGTATTCAGGCCTATCGGGATTGCCGTAATTTTCTTGATAAAAAAATTGCCGCGCGTTTTGGGCCGGTGAAATAACTAAAACAACACCCGCGGGTTCATGATATTGTCCGGGTCCAGCGCGGTTTTGATGGCGCGCATCATGGCCATTTCCACATCGGTTTTTTGGGTGCGCAAGGGCGCTTTTTTCATAATGCCAATGCCGTGTTCAGCCGATATGGAGCCACCAAGGGCCAGGGTTTGTTCGTAAATCATGGCGGTGATGGCGGGCGCGATGGCCATACAGGCCTCGCGGGACATGGTGCGGGGCTGCAATATATTAAAATGCACATTGCCATCACCCACATGGCCAAAGGCAAAGACGCGGCAATCGGGGGCGAGGTGCTCGGCCGCTTTTGAGGCGGTATCAATAAAATCGGCCATGGCCGAGACGGGTACGGATATGTCGTGCTTGAGGGCCGCCCCTTCGCCCTTTTGTGCTGCCGAGAGGGATTCGCGTAAGCGCAAAAAATCCTCTGCCTGGCTGTCTGACTGGGCGATGGCGGCATCGCTGATCAGGCCGCTCTGCATGGCCTCGCCCAAGATGGTTTCCAGTTCGGTTTTGCCCGCCGGTGCGGTAAAAAATCCAAATTCGACCAGCACATGCCAGGGAGAAGGATGGTCCAGCGGTGCCCGGGTGCCGGGGATGTTTTTGATGGCATAATCCACGGCGATCTGGCTGACCAGTTCGAACTTGCCAAGGGCATCGCCATAATGGACGCGCAAGTATGCCAACAGGGCGATGGCGTCTTTAACGGTGTCCAGGGCGCACCACATGGTGCGCCGGATGGGGGGCACAGGGTGTAGTTTTAAAACCGCGGCGGTGATGATGCCCAGCGTGCCTTCCGCCCCGATAAAAAGCTGTTTCAGATCATAACCGCTATTATCCTTGCGCAAGCCTTTTAGCGTGCTCAGCACCTCGCCTCTGGGGGTGATCACCTCCAGCCCCAGACACAGATCCCGCGCCGTGCCATAGCGCAACACCTCCATGCCGCCGGCATTGGTCGAGAGCACGCCGCCAATGGTGGCGCTGTCCTGACTGGCAATCGACAAGGGGAAAAGCAGGCCTTCTTTTCGGGCTGCCGCCTTGGCCGTGCTGAGCGTCATGCCGGCCTCAACGGTCAGGGTGGCATTTTGCGTATCCAGATCGCGCAGGCGGTTCAGGCGCTGTGTGCTGATCAGTACTTCGCCCTTGGGAATTTGCGCGCCCACCAGGCCGGTATTGCCGCCCTGGGGCGTGATGGCAATCCGGTGGGCGGCGCAATAGGTCACCAGTTTTGCGCATTGTTCGGTGCTTTGCGGCAAGGCCAATAACGGTGTTGTGCCGGTCCAGCGATCGCGCCATTCCTGCAAATAGGGCACCAGATCATCATCACGCTCTTTCCAGCCCTTGGGGCCAAGCAGGGTTTTGATCTGGTCAATATGATGGGCAGGCAAGGTCATGGGCGTGGCCAGGCCTTCATGATGACATCACGGGCCAGGCCGCCCTGGCGCAGGATTTTAATGTCATCATTGCTGACATCCACCAGGGTAGAGGCAATGCCGCGCTGGCACGGGCCGTCGTCAAGGCAGATGGCCGCGCCGGCACGAATGTCGGGTGCAATATCTTTGGCCTTCGTGGGGGCGGGGGCACCGGCGCGATTGGCACTGGGGGCCGCCAGCGCGCCGCCAAATTGCGAAATCAGTGCCCGCGTGCTTTCATGATCCGGCACGCGCAGGCCGACGGTTTTACCGCCCGCCAGCACCAGGGGGCACAGAGGGGCATCGGCCTTGAGCGGCACAATCAGGGTCAAAGGCCCCGGCCAGAATGCCCGGGCCAGTGCACAGGCGCGATCATCAAAAATCCCATAACGCCTTGCCATGCGAAGATCGGCAACCAACAGGCTGAAGGGCTGACTTTGCGGGCGCTCTTTTAAGGCATACAGGCGTTTTATGGCGGCGGCATTACTGGCATCGGCGGCCAGTCCATAAACCGTTTCGGTGGGCACAATGATCAGTTCACCATCACGCAAGACGTCGATGGTGTTGGACAGGGTATGATCAAGGGGTTGGTAAATCGCCATCACCGGCGCATTAGAACGCCTTGTGGGCTTTGCCTCAAGAGGCTTTGCGCCGGGTGGCGTTTAGGGACAGTTTTACCTGCACCGCGCGCTCTACAAAGGCCGCGCTGGGGTCCGCATTAGCCCCAATGCCAAAGTCCAGCCGGTCCAGCACGGCGGCCCCTTCGGCATGGGCGCGATCCCCGGTGATTTGTAGTTCAAAGGGAAAGGATACCGGCAGGCTCAGCCCGCGCAGGCTAAGCTGTCCATCAATGACATAACTGCCATTTTGGATGGCGCGGACGTCTTTGCTTTCAAATATGGCGGCCTGGTTACCGGCAACATCAAACCAGTCCGGCTCGGGCAGGGCCGTGTCATAGGTGGCATCACCGGTATGGGCGGAATCAAGATCAATGCTGGCGGTGATATAGGCATTATGCAGATCTGCCGGGTCCAGCGATATATCCGCATTCCAGCGTGTGAATTTTCCCTCAACTGTGTTGCCCGCATGATTAAAGGCAAAGCTAAGCGAGCTGGTATCCGGATCAACAATCCAATTGCCACTATGTTCTGTTGTGGTGCTGGCCGCGGGTGCCGGGGCGGCATTGCCGGGCGTATTGCCCAACAGGGCGATCAACACAAATAATACCAGGGTACCGCCAAAAACCAGCACTGCGCCGCGGGGTTTTCGCGATGGCGGCTTCACCCCGCCCAATTTGGGCAGCATGCGGGCCATTTCATTATCCTTGTCCATATATTGATGCTTTAGAGCGGCGCCGATATGCAGGGCCAGTAAGCCCATGGTGCCAAAGGCCAGGATTTCGTGCACCTCGTGCAGATCGCCGACAATGGCCTTTTTCTGCTCTACGGCCATTTGCGCCAGAAACCAGATATGCGGCCAGTTAAACAGCATCAGAAACATGGTGGGGATGTTTTTGGGCGATGCCGAAACCATCATCCAGCCAGACAAGGGAATGGCCAGGATGAGGACAAAGAAAGTAAGGTGAGTGAGCTTTGCCAGGAATTTTTCCCATGGCTTCATCGTATCGGGCAAAGGGGGCGGCGGGTTCAACAGCCGCCAGCCAACACTGGACAGCGACAAAAACAACACCATCAGGCCAAAACTTTTATGCATTTGATACACGGTGACCTGAATGGCCTTGGGGGTGTCCTCCATGAGCAGGCCCACCGGCACCAGGGCAATAATAAATCCGGCGATCAGCCAGTGCAGGGTGATGGCGACACGATTATAGCGCTCCATTGTACTCAGTCCTTTGGTTTAATGAACTCGGCTTCGATGATGATCTGAACTTCATCACCAACTATGCTGGGGGCATAGGTGGTCAACCCCCAGTCAGATCGTTTGATGGTGGTGTTTGCCGAAAACCCCATGGTAGGCACCCCGGCAAAGGGGCGTTTTTCATGGCTGCCATCCAGGGTAACCTCCAGGGTTACTGGCCTGGTTACCCCCAGAAAGTTCAAATCCCCGGTGACGGTCCCGGTGTGGTCCCCGGTCAGGGTGATGCCGGTGGCGGTGAAGGTGATTTTGGGAAAGGCGCCCGCATTGAACCATTTGGCATCATTGGCCAATACCTTGTCGAAATCCTCTTTTTCCGGATAGGGGTAATCGGTGCGCACCGATGCCGGGTTGATCGTGGCACTCAGGGTGCTTTTTTCCGGATGAGCTGCATCAAAGTTCAGATCAATATCAAAATCGGTAAAGCGCGCAGTATAATAGGCCAGCCCCATATGCTGCACTTTCCAGGTCAGGCTGGCATGGGTTTTGTCCATTTTGTAGGCGCCACTGAATACCGGTGACATGGCCGGGGCATTGTTGGCCGCCAGGGTAAGGGCAGGTCCGGCAAGAAACAGGCTGGCGGCGGTGATCAGGGTTTTCACGTCATACTTCCTTTTTCAGGCATTTATGTTTTTACAAACTCTGCCTCGATATGCACAGTAATTTCATCGCCAACTCCAAAGGCCGACCAGGCGTTTGCGCCAAAGGCCTGGCGGGAAAAGTGACCATCAGCAGAAAAACCAACTACGTGGGTACCCCGTAATGGATCGCGCGCGCCGCCATTAAACTGTACGTCGAGTGTGATCGGTTGCGACACCCCGCGCAAGGTCAAAATACCAGTTACCGTGCCGTTTTGCGGCCCGGTGCGGGTGATGGTGGTTGAGGCAAAGCGAATTTGCGGGTGGGCGCGGGCATCCAACAGGTTTTTGGTATCCGCCAGCTTGCGATCAAAATCTGCCATGCCAGTATTGATTGATGCGGTTTCAATGATCACGCTGAGATGGCTTTGCTCAGGAGTATCCGGATTAAAATCCAGAATTGCATCAAAATCATCAAAGCGCGCGGTAAACATAGACAGTCCTCCACCATGGCTAAGGCGTAAAATCAGGCTGGCATGATTTTTATCCAGTTTGTAAGCCCCCT
Source organism: Robiginitomaculum sp. (assembly GCA_015485335.1). Lineage (GTDB taxonomy): Bacteria > Pseudomonadota > Alphaproteobacteria > Caulobacterales > Maricaulaceae > Robiginitomaculum_B. Next base: position 5,352 of record WFTT01000084.1, on the reverse strand, counting down.
TTGGGGCGGCCGCCGGCAGCGGGTCCGGGGTGGCGACACATCCGGTCAGCCACAGGCAAAGAGCAATACTGAGCATAAAGGCACGCATAAACCACTCTACCGCAATTTGTATTCAAACTGAACCGTGCATGCATCACGATCCATTGAGAGGTGATCTGAAATGGGAATAAAAAAGAGGGCTGGTGCGCAATGCACCAGCCCTTTTTAGGTCGGTCAATGAGGGGCGTTTCCTCCCCGAAAACGCCGAACGAAGCGCCTAGCGCTCCATCTGATTGTATCTTTGGCGGTCAGAGGCGCAGAGTCAAGTCTCTGGCCGTTATTGATCGTTTTGCAAGGCGGCCTTAACCAGTGGCACCAAAGACGCCCGGGGGCCACTGGTTTGCGCCGGGCGACCTTCGCGCCATTCCTTGTTGTCTTTGATCTGCCCCGACATTTGCTGACCCAGCACCAGGTTTTTCACCGTCACCTCGTCTTTGGTGCGTTCATCTTCGCCAACAATCACCACGGCGGGCGCGCCGCGCTTGTCGGCATATTTCATTTGCGCCTTCATGCCACTGCTGCCCATATACACTTCGGCGCGAATGCCAGCGGCGCGCAATTCAGTGGCCATGGCAAAATAACTGGCCATCTGGTCGGCCTCCAGCGCCAGCACCACCACCGGACCATCGGCCTTGCCGCCAAGGCGGCCAAGGGCGTGCAAAGCCGCGGCAAAGCGCGATACCCCAAAGGAAAAACCGGTGGCTGGTACAGGCTGTCCGCGAAAGCGGGCAACCAAATCGTCATAACGCCCGCCGCCGCCTGCAGAGCCAAAGCGCGCCGGTTCGCCCTTGTCGTTCACTGTTTCAATGCGCAAATCGGCCTCGAACACCGGGCCGGTATAATAACCAAGCCCGCGCACAATAGAGGGGTCAATCATGGCCCGCCCATCATCATAACCGGCGGCTTGCAGAAGATCGGCAATGGCGCGCAGCTCGTCCAGACCATCCTTGCCAATGCCTGATACCCCCATCAAGGGATCAAGGGCGGTTAACGTCTTATCCAGCGAATTGGCCCCGGCCCGGGTAAAGGCCAACACAGCCTCTATACCCTTGGCATCCAGGCCAGCCCCTTGGGTAAAATCGCCGGACTCATCCTTGCGACCCTTGCCCAACAGATAACCCACGGCGTCCGGGCCAAGGCGGTCCAATTTGTCGATAGCGCGCAACACCCGCAGACGTTGCACCGCTCCTTCATCGGTTTGCGGCACGCCAATGCCGCCAAGCACCGCGTCCAGCAATTTGCGATTATTGACCCGGATCACATATTCATCGCGTGCCAGCCCCGCCGCATCCATCACATCGGCGGCCAGCATGATCATTTCCGCATCTGCTGCGGCGCCGGGGGCACCCACGGTATCGGCATCAACCTGAATAAATTCGCGAAACCGCCCCGGTCCCGGCTTTTCATTGCGCCAGACCGGCCCCACGGCAAAGCGGCGCAAGGGCTTGGGCAGCGGGTCATAATTTTCCGCCACAAAGCGCGCCAAGGGCGCCGTCAGGTCATAGCGCAGGGCCATCCACTGATCATCATCATCGGTAAAGGCAAACACCCCTTCATTGGGGCGATCATCATCGGGCAAGAACTTGCCCAGACAGTCCGCATATTCCAGCGCGGAGGTGGATAGCGCATCAAAGCCGTGGGCTTGATACACCCCGGCGGCTGCCGCAATCAGCGCATTTTCCGCATTGGCCAAGGCACCAAAGCGATCTTCAAACCCTTTGGGGCGACGGGCTTTGGGGCGAAATTTTTTAACGTTTTTACTCATTAGGGTGGGTGATCCGCTGTATCAGTGCCGCTGTGGAAGGGTCCATACCCTGTGTGTCGGCTTTTTCAAGGCGCGCTTCCACCTCCATGGCCACATGCTTGCCCAATTCCACCCCCCATTGATCAAATGGGTTGATGTTGCACAGCACCGCCTGGGTGACGGTTTCATGCTCATAAAAGGCCAATAAGGCCCCCAGACATAAGGGCGAAAGAGCGTCCATCAGCAAAATGGTCGAAGGGCGATTGCCGGTAAAGTTTTTATGGGGCGCGTCTTTGGGGGCGGGCGCGCCACTCATCAAGGCGCGGGCCTGGGCCAGCATATTGGCCAATACGCCCCGGTGATGGCCGGGATTATGTTCCTGATCCTGGGTAAAGCCGATAAAGTCCACGGGCACCGGGTCTGGTCCCTGGTGCAATTGCTGGAAAAACGCGTGCTGGGCATTGGTACCCTCGGCCCCGAAAATCACCGGCGAAGCGATCAGGTCTGCCGCCGTGCCATCAGTGCGCACGCCCTTGCCATTGGATTCCATAATCAGCTGTTGCAGATAGGATGGCAACAAGGCCAGCCGCGCCGCATAAGGCACAATGGCGCGGGACTGCATGTGCAGAAAATTACGGTTCCAGAACTGAATGAGGCCGGACAAGAGCGGCGCGTTTTGTGCCAGCGGCGTGTTCAACGCGTGTGCGTCCATGGCCGCCGCCCCGGCCAGCATGTCGTCAAAGGCATCTTCTTTTAGCGCCGCCATGACGCTAAGCCCCACCGAGGACCAGAGCGAATAACGCCCGCCCACCCAGTCATGCATGGCAAAGACGTTGTCGTCGGTTATGCCAAAATCTGCGGTGGCGGCCAGATTGGTGGAGACCGCCGCCATGTGCGATGCCGGGGCGTCCGCGCCCAGATGCTGTACCAGCCAGGCCCGCGCCACCCGGGCATTGGCCAGCGTTTCCGCCGTTGAGAAAGATTTGGAAACAACGATCACCAGTGTGGCTTCGGGATCACACCCCTCAAGGGCATCATTGATATCAGCCGCATCCAGATTGGCGGCAAAGCGCAAATCAATGCCCGGCGCGTGATAACGCTTGAGCGCCTGCATTAACAAACGCGGCCCCAAATCCGATCCGCCAATGCCGATATGCACCAGCGTGCGAATGGCGCGCCCGGTTATGCCTAGGCGCGTGCCATTGCGAATATCATCGGCAAAGGCGCGCAGGCGGGCGCGCTCATTGGCAATTGTGCTGGAAATATTGGTGCCAAGGGCCTGAAACTTTTTATCCTCGGGGGCGCGCAATGCCATGTGCTGGGCAGCGCGGTGCTCGGTCGGATTGACCGCCTCGCCGGCGCGCATGGCGGCAAAAAAACCGCCAAGGTTTCGCGCCTCTGCATAGGCAAGAAGCGCATTAAGGGTTTTTTCGTCAACCTTTTGTTTTGAAAAATCAGCGTATAGCCCGGGAGCCTGAATGCTCAGGCGTTCAAGGCGCTGTGGTTCGTCATCAAAAAGCCTTATCAGGGGCGAAGATGACGAGGTTGCTGCCAGTTCGGATAATGTATTGATGATGGTTTTTTCAGACATATGCCCTTTTTGCCCGCCGGGCCGCGCAATGCAAGGGCTGTCCCGGTGGTGGTGGTGGTTTTTCGGGTGGCAAAGACATTTGGGCGTGGTGTTGGTGCTGATCTTTATGAGCGCGGGCGGGTTGGCCCGTGCCGGGGATATTTTTAACGATTTTCAGGCCTTTAATGCTGAGGCGCAGGCCTTGCAGATTTTATCCGAACAGGCGGCCAAGAAAGCCAGGGCGCATCCCTTTGCACCGCCCAAGGGTTTTGCGCTTTCTGGTGAATTTGCCCGCCGTATTGATGCTTTCAGTACCCATGCAGCGGCGCTGAGCGCACGGATTGATGCCATGGACGGGCCCAAGGATTTGCGCTGTATTTACCGGGGCATGGCCGAAGATGCCAAAAAGCGCCTGACGGCATTGCATCATGCTAAAAATGCCGGTGAACAGGCGGTGGTGCTTGCGGATATGGATGCGCTGTTTATGGACGCCAGTGAGGTCACCCCCAAGGACAAGGCCGCCTTTGCCGATCGTCATGATGGCGATGGTGGCCAGTGTCAGGCCGCCCCAGATCAGGCCATAAAAAGTCTGCCGTAAATGGCGTTAACTGGCCCCGATAGTAGATAAAATAAGCGCTGCGGCGGCCAGAGCTGCGGCCAGGGCAAAGCGCAGTAACATCAGCATTTGACGATGTGTCGGACCATGCATGTTGGCATGCTCTCACACCCTCTCTACACTGACCATGCGGCGCATTAACGCGCCAAAAAGTGTGGTTATTTTCGCTTGATCGCGTCGATGACCATGCCTTCGCTCAACAGCTGTGGCAGCACTTGTGGCTCTTTTTTACCTGGATGGTAAACCAGATACAGCGGCACCCCGGCGCGGCCATGTTTGGCCAGCTCGCGGGCGATATCATCATTACGGTTGGTCCAGTCGCCGACCACATATACGGCATCTGCTTTTTTAAAGGCGTGTTGTACCTTTTTGCTGGATAGTGCCAGCCGTTCATTGACCTGACAGGTGACGCACCAGTCGGCGGTGAAATCCACAAACACCACATGATCTTCGGCCAGCAAGGTTTGCACGATGGTGGGGCTCCAGACCTGAGGCTCCAGACCGCTGGCGTCCTTGCCGTTCAGACCGGACCAGAGCACCCAGACGGTGGCCAGCATGGCGATGGCAGCCGCTATTTTGCCGGCCCGTTCGCCTTTGGCGGCCCAGATGGCAAAGGCAATCAGGGTCATGGCGGCCAGCACCGCGGCCACACCGATGGAGCCGGCCTGGCCATCCAATACCCAGACTAGCCAGACAGCGGCAGCAAACATGGGAAAGGCCATTAACTGGCTAAATCGGGTCATCCACGGCCCGGGCTTGGGTAAAAGGCGCAATAGGGATGGAAAAAAGCTGAGCGCAAAGAACGGCGCGGCAAAACCAAGGCCAAGGGCCGCAAAGATTGCCAGCGTAACGCCGGCCCCTTGGGTCAGGGTAAAGCCCAGGGCAAAACCCATGGCCGGGGCGGTGCAGGGCGAAGCCACCACAACGGCCAGCACGCCGGTGAAAAATGCACCGGAATTGCCGCCAGACTGGGTCAGCTCGCTACCCAGTCCCATAAAGCGGCCACCAAAATGCATAAAACCCAACAGCATCAGGCCCAACACAAAGAAAAGAAGCGCCAGCGCGGCCACAAAGGGTGGATACTGTAATTGAAAACCCCAGCCGATTTGCTGGCCCGAGGCCTTCAGCGCAATCAACAGCCCGCCAAGGGCAAGGAAGGACACCATGACGCCGATCAGAAACAACACACCGTGGCGGCGAATTTCGGCCGCTTCATCATGGGCGCGCTTCACAAAGCCCATGGCCTTCATGGACAGCACCGGGAACACACACGGCATCAGGTTTAAAATCACCCCGCCGATAAAGGCAAACAGCAAGGCTTGTAATAAGGCCCCGGGGCCGGTGGCGGCGGGTTTGGCCCCGGGCGGGGTGTCCGCGCCGGTC
>WFTT01000083.1 GCA_015485335.1 Robiginitomaculum sp. | reverse complement strand
TTTGTCATTGTCGGGGCCTCCAATGCGGTCAATCTGACCGATGGCCTGGATGGTCTGGCCATTGTGCCGGTGATGATTGCGGCGGGATCTTTGGGCCTGATCGCCTATATTGTCGGGCGGGTGGATTATACTGATTATCTGCAATTGCCCTATGTGCCTGGAACGTCCGAACTGGCGGTGCTGGTGGCCGCGCTTTTGGGCGGCGGGCTGGGTTTTTTGTGGTGGAATGCGCCGCCGGCGATGATTTTTATGGGCGATACCGGTTCTCTGTCTCTGGGGGCGGCCATTGGCGCCATTGCCGTTTCGGTCAAGCACGAGATCGTGCTGGCCATAATCGGCGGCCTGTTTGTGCTGGAGGCGGTATCGGTGATCATTCAGGTGGCCTCGTTCAAGCTGACGGGCAAGCGGGTGTTCCGCATGGCCCCCATACACCATCATTTTGAAAAACTGGGCTGGGCCGAGCCAACCATTGTGATCCGTTTCTGGATTATTGCGGTGGTGCTGGCGCTCTTGGGTCTGGCCACCTTGAAACTGAGATAGGAAAAGATCGTGATTGCCGTCGTTGGGTTCAAAGATAAAACTGTTGCCGTCATGGGGCTGGGCCGTACGGGCCTCAGCGCGGCAAAATCTTTGCTGGCGGGCGGTGCGAACGTTATTGTCTGGGATGATAACGAGAACAATCGCAAGGCGGCAATCGAAGCGGGCCTGAGTTGTCAGGATCTGACCAAGCGCGACTGGTCGGACATTGCCGCCCTGGTGCTATCACCGGGCATTGCCCATACCCATCCGGAACCCCATCATGTGGCCAGACTGGCCAAGGCGGTCGGGGTGCCGATCCTTGGCGATACAGAGCTTTTCGCCTTGGCCATCAATGCCATCGCGCCAAAAGACCGCCCGGTAATTTACGGCATTACCGGCACCAATGGTAAATCCACCACGACCGTCTTGCTGACCCATATTCTGCGCGAGGGCGGCCATGATGCCCATGCGGGGGGCAATATCGGCACTGCCTGCCTTGACCTGCCAGAACCGCATCCGGGGATGACCTATGTGCTGGAGCTGTCATCCTATCAATTGGAACTCACCCAGAGCCTGCATTGCAATGGGGCGATTTTGCTGAATCTTTCGCCGGACCATCTGGACCGCCATGGTGGCTTTGCCGGCTATGAGGCGGCCAAGCGCCGGATATTTGCTCATCAGGAGCGCGGTGATATCGCCATCATTTCCATGGATGATACCCATTCACAAAGTCTGTGCATGAACGCTATGGTGCAGGGTCCGGCCACGGTAGTGCCCATTTCCGCACAGGGTATATTAAGCCAGGGCATCTCCTGTGTGGCCGGCAAACTTTATGAATCTTCGGCCAATGAAACCAAAATGCGTGTGGATCTGGGCAATGCGCCGGCTCTGCAGGGAAAGCACAATGGCCAGAACGCCGCGGCGGCGTATGCGGCGGCCCGTCATGCGGGGCTGAGCGTGGATGCCATTGCCACCGCCATGATGACATTTCCCGGGCTGGCCCATCGGATGGAAACCGTAGGCAGCGTGCAGGGTGTGCGTTTTATCAATGATTCCAAGGCCACCAATGCCGATGCGGTGCGCCAGGCGCTGGGCACCTTTGCCCATGTGTTCTGGATTGCCGGCGGGCAGGCCAAATCCGGTGGTCTGGAAGATCTGCAGGACCAGTTCGGAGCGGTTGAAGAGGCCTTCCTGATTGGCGAAGCCCAGGACGCCTTTGCCCGCCAGCTAAAAGGGAAGGTCAAAGCCAGAAAATGCGGCACGCTGGAAAATGCGGTTTCTCAGGCGTTTGAGGCGGCAAAAAACGCAGGTCTGTCTGATGCGGTGGTATTGCTGTCTCCGGCCTGTGCCTCTTTTGACCAGTTTGCCGATTTTACGGCCCGCGGCGATGTCTTTCGCACGCTGGTTGATGGACTTGCAGACCCGCAAAAACAAAAGAGGCCTGCTTAGGCATGCTTTACCGGGTTTTATTGCAATTTGCCGGGGCCTTGCGCGACTGGTGGTGGAGCGTGGATCGGGTGCTGGTGTTTACCTTTTGCACCCTGATGGCGGTCGGCCTGGTATTATCGCTGGCGGCCAGTCCCGGCGCGGCGGCCAGCAATCATATTGCCGATCCATTTTATTTCTTTTTTCGCCACAGTGTGTTTGCCGCCGCCGGTCTGGTGATCATGGTGCTGGTGTCTTTGGCCGATCCGGTCAATGCGCGCCGCTTTGCCAATCTGGTGCTGATCGGTTCTTTGTTGCTGATGATTTATATCATTTTTGCCGGGCATGAGGCCAAGGGGGCCCAGCGCTGGGTGCGTATCGGCTCGTTCTCTCTGCAACCCTCGGAGTTTTTGAAACCCGGCTTTGTGGTCACCGTGGCCTGGCTGTTCTCACGGGCCAAAATCAAAGGCTCCCCAACGATGATTCTGGCCTTTATGGTGTTGGGCGTCACGATTTCCCTGTTGATGAAACAACCCGATCTTGGCCAGACGGTGCTGATCACGGCCAGCTTTGGCGCGGTGTTTTTTCTGTCAGGCATGTCATGGGTTTGGATTATCGGGCTTGGTACGTTTTGTATTGCCGGGCTTTATGCCGCCTACACATTTTTTCCCTATATCGCGGCGCGGGTTCAGCATTTTCTGGCCCCTTCGGGGGATGGAAACTCACAGACCGATCGTGCACTGGAGGCGCTGACCGGCGGCGGCATATTTGGCCGTGGCCCCGGCGAGGGGGTGATCAAATGGATATTACCCGAAGCCCATACGGATTATATTTTTTCGGTGGCGGTGGAGGAATTTGGCACGCTGGCAGCACTTTTTATAATCACGCTTTTTTCTATCATTCTTTTTCGCGGCTTTTCCAGCGCCCTGCGTCTGACCGGCCAGACCGAACAATTGGCCGTGGCTGGATTGTCGGTTCTGATCGGCCTGCAGGCGGCGATCAATATTGCGGTGAATTTGCATATTTCTCCACCGGAGGGCATGACCTTGCCGTTTCTTTCCTACGGAGGCTCGTCCATGCTGGCCATGAGTATAACGGCGGGGCTGTTGCTGGCCTTTACTCGCCGCCGTCCCGGGGCCTTTGAATGAGCAAGACCATCATATTGGCCGCGGGCGGCACCGGGGGGCATATGTTCCCCGCGCGGGCGCTGGCCGATGTGCTGCGGACACGTGGCTGGCGCATTGTGTTGATCACCGATCGGCGCGGCGCGGCGCTTAGCGATGGTTTTGCGGATACAGAGCGCCATGTCATTCCGGCGGCCAGTCTGGGCGGTAAAAACCCGATCCGTCTGGTGATAGGGGTGTTCAGCCTGTTGGCTGGGATATTGAAAAGCCTGTGGCTGATCCTGCGCACCCGGCCAACGCTGGTGGCGGGCTTTGGCGGTTATCCTTCGTTTCCGGCGCTGGCGGCAGCACGGCTGAGCTTCACGCCTATTGTATTGCACGAACAAAACTGTGTGCTGGGGCGCACCAACCGGGTGTTCGCCAAAAATGCCAAACTGATCGCCAGCGGTTTTGATGTGCTGGAAAAACTGCCCCCCGCGGCCAAGGCGCGCCATGTGGTGACGGGCAATCCTTTGCGCGCCAGTATTCTGGCCCGCATGGATAAGCAGCCCACCGCCCGTGGCGAGCGGTTAAACCTGCTGGTGCTGGGTGGCTCTTTGGGGGCGCGTATCTTGGGCGAAGCCGTGCCAGCGGCGGTTAAACTTCTCCCACAATCGCTGCAAAACCGCCTTGATGTGGTCCAACAAACCCGCGAAGAGCAATTGGAGACCCTTCGAACCCTCTATGCCGAGGCCGGTATGAACGCAGAGCTTGCGCCTTTTTTTGACGATGTTGCCGACCGGCTGGCCCGGGCTGATTTGGTTATTGCGCGTGCCGGGGCGTCCAGCGTCGCCGAGATCGCGGCCATGGGCAAGCCGAGCATTCTGATCCCGCTGGCCATCGCCATGGATGATCACCAGATGCGCAATGCACAAACCTTGGCCGATCAGACGGCCGCCGATGTGATTGCCGAAGAAAAACTGACACCGGAACGACTGGCCGCCTTGATGACGGTTCGTCTTGAGGATCCGGACGATCTGGTAAAACGCGGCGAGGCGGCGCGGGCGCTGGCCCGCCCGACAGCTGCCAAAGATTTGGCGGATAAAATTGAAAAACTGGGGACATCGTAATGCGTAAAGACCTACCTTTTGATATTGGTATTGTGCACTTTGTCGGCATTGGCGGCATTGGCATGAGCGGCATTGCCGAGGTGATGATCAATCTGGGCTACAAGGTACGCGGATCAGACATATCCGATAATGCCAATGTAAAGCGCCTGCGCAAAATTGGTGCGGATATTCGCATTGGCCACGGGCCGGAAAATATTCAGGGCGTTGGCACGGTGGTGACCTCCACGGCCATTCAGGGCGGTAATCCAGAGGTGGACGCCGCCCGCGCCCTTGGCATTCCCATTGTGCGCCGCGCCGAAATGCTGGCCGAACTGATGCGCCTTAAATGGTCCGTCGCTATTGCCGGCACCCATGGTAAGACCACCACCACTTCACTGGTCGCGGCCTTGCTGGATGGGGCCGGGCTGGACCCCACGGTGATCAATGGCGGGGTAATCTCTGCTTATGGTTCGAACGCCAAATTGGGCGGCGGCGAATGGATGGTGGTCGAGGCGGACGAATCCGATGGTTCTTTCCTCAAACTGCGCGGCGCCGTGGCGGTGGTGACCAATATTGATCCCGAACATATGGAACATTACGGCAGCTTTGATGCCTTGCGCGCCGCCTTTGACCAGTTTGTCGAGGCCATTCCCTTTTATGGCTTTGCAGTTTTGTGTCTGGACCATCCCGAAGTGCAGGCATTGGTGGCGCGGGTACGCGATCGCAAAGTGCTGACCTATGGCTTCACCCCCCAGGCCGGCGCGCGCATTGAAAATGCCCGCACCGAAGACAGCAATGCCATTTTTGACGCGGTGTTCGAGGCCAAAGATGGCCGTGATGGCGAGCGCTGGGACCAAATGGTACTGCCCATGGCCGGGGATCATAATGTCCAAAACGCCATGGCCGCCATTACCGTGGCGCGCGAATTGGGGGCCAGCGAGCAAAACATTCGCAAAGCCTTGACCGGCTTTACCGGCGTCAAACGCCGCTTTACCGGGGTTGGTAATTGGAATGGGGCTGCCATCATTGATGATTATGGCCACCACCCGGTAGAAATCGCCGCGGTGTTAAAGGCCGCGCGCAGCATTACCAAGGGCAAGGTTTTGGCGGTGGTGCAACCCCACCGGTATTCCCGCCTTAGCGCCTTGTTTGAGGAATTTTGCACCTGTTTTAACGATGCGGACATGGTGTTTGTCGCCCCGGTATTTCGGGCCGGTGAAACCCCGATCGAGGGGATAAATGCGAAGGGGCTGGTCGATGGTCTGCGCACCCACGGCCATCGCCATGTAGAACTGATGACACGCGAAACCATGGCGAAACAAATCAGCGAACATGCCGCCAAGGGCGACACTGTCTTGTTTTTGGGCGCGGGCGATATCACCAATTGGGCAAAAGATCTGCAAGACGAACTGGAGGCGCTGGGTTGAGCGCAACGGCCATTATGGATCGGTTGCCCGCCGTGCGGGGCAAGTTGCTCTTTGATGTGCCGCTGAACCCCTATACCTGGCTGCGGGTGGGCGGCGCGGCCGAGGTGCTGTTCATGCCCACCGACGAGGCCGACCTTTCCCTGTTTCTGGCCGCCTGTCCCAAAGAGATCGCTGTTTTTCCCATGGGGGCGGCGTCCAATTTATTGGTGCGCGATGGCGGGATACGCGGCGTAGTGGTGCGCCTTGGCCCGGCCTTTGGTAAAGTAACCATTGAGGGCAATCATATTCGGGCCGGTGCGGCGGCCTTGGATAAATCCGTGGCCAAGGCAGCGGCCAAAGCCGGGCTGGCGGGGTTGGAATTTTATGCGGGTATTCCAGGTACCATCGGTGGGGCCTTGCGGATGAATGCGGGCTGTTATGATGCCGAGACCAAAGATCGTTTGCGCGAAATTGTGGCCATAGACCGGTTGGGGCGGCGGGTGGTGAAAAGTGTGGATGAAATTGGCTTTTCCTATCGGCATTCAGATGCGCCAGAAGACTGGATATTCGTTGAGGCCCTCTTTGAAGGCACGCCGGATGATCGTACCAAAATTCAGGCGCGTATGGACGAGATCACGGCCCGGCGCGAGGCCAGCCAGCCGATCCGGGATAAAACCGGCGGGTCCACTTTTGCCAATCCTGATGGCCATAAATCCTGGCAATTGATCGACGCCGCCGGGGGGCGAGGTCGTCAGGTCGGCGGCGCGCAAATGTCTGAACAACATTGTAATTTCATGATCAATACCGGCCATGCCAGCGCCGCCGATTTTGAAGCCCTGGGCGAGGGAATTCGCGATGATGTACGCAAACAATCCGGCATTGATCTGCGCTGGGAAATCAAACGGGTGGGAGAGCCGCAATGAGCCGACATATCGCCGTTTTGCTGGGGGGACTTAGCCCCGAGCGCGAGGTCTCGCTGGTTTCGGGCAAGGCCTGTGCCGATGCCTTGCGCCGTCAGGGCTGGCAGGTCAGCGAAATTGATGCGGGGCGCGATCTGGCAGCCAGGCTGGAGCGGATTAACCCCGATGTGATTTTTAATGCCCTGCACGGGGAATGGGGCGAGGATGGTCGCGTGCAAGGCATATTGGATACTTTTGGCAAGCCCTATACCCATTCCGGTGTAGCGGCTTCGGCGTTGGCTATGGACAAGCACCGGGCCAAAGCGGTTTTGGAGGCAGCAGGGATTGCTTGCCCCAAAAGTGTGTTGATTAGCCGTTTTGAGGCCGCCAAAACCCATATTCTGCCGCCACCCTATGTGGCTAAACCCAATGCACAGGGTTCCAGCGTCGGGGTGGTGATCGTCCGGGAAGGGGCCGCGCATCCCCCCGCCATTTTGGGCGGTGAAGACTGGCCCTATGGCGATGAAATCCTGATCGAGGAATATATCCCGGGCCGGGAATTGACCGTCGCAGTTCTGGGGGATCGCGCCCTGGCGGTTACGGAAATTTGTCCCCATACTGCGTTTTATGATTATGAAGCAAAATATGCAGATGGCGGCTCTGTGCACCAGATCCCGGCAGCCATTCCCAAAACCATAGAAAAAATGGCTATGGAACAGGCTTTGGCGGCGCACAGGGCTCTCGATTGCCGGGGTTTGACGCGCTCAGATTTTCGATTTGATGATGAAAATAATTTCTTAAGGTTACTCGAAATTAACACCCAACCGGGCATGACTGCTACCTCGCTTGCTCCAGAACAAGCGAACCATGTGGGGATCGGTTTTGACGATCTCGTCGAATGGATGGCGGAGAATGCCCATGTCCCGTGCTGCGCAGCGGGCAAAACCGAAGGCTAAGGCCAAAACGGCGCCCACGCGCCGGCGCAAAACTGTGTCCAAACGTCGGCCGGTGCCACGCAAGGCCACCAACTGGCTGCACGCGCGCGCGCGCGATGTAAAGCGCGGCCAGAATGTACGCAGTACCGTATTGGGGCTTCTGGGTTCATTGGCAATCGTGCTGGTTCTGGGGCTTTGGCTGACTGGCAGTCTTGGGGACGCCATACAGTCCACCCGCATGATGATGACCAACAGCCTGTTGGCCGCCGGGTTTCGGGTTGAGCATATCGAAGTGGTCGGGCCATCAGGCGATACGCTGAATGCCCGCGATAAGGTCGCGGTGCGGCGCGCCCTGGCAGTAGAGGAAGGGGAGCTGGTTTTTGCGGTAAACCTTACCCAGGCCCGCCGCCGTATTGAAGATTTGGGATGGATCAAGGAAGCGCGCATTATGCGCCAGCTTCCCAACCGCTTGACCGTAATTGTGGTGGAACGGACGCCCTTTGCGCTCTGGCAGTCAGCAGGTAAATGGCAGGTGGTCAGCAAAAACGGCAAGACTTTGTTGTCGGCCAAAGCAGAGGATTTTCCCACGCTGCCGCTGGTCGTGGGCGAAGGCGGTGCCGAGGCTTTGCAAGGGTTTTTGCAGGTGATGCAAAACTACCCCCATCTGGCGGCACGGGTGCAGGCCTATATCCGGGTGTCGGACCGGCGCTGGAACCTGCGTCTGGATAATGGCGCAGACCTGATGTTGCCGGCACACAACCCGGCGGTGGTCCTGGATGTTTTTGAACATAATGCCAAAGTGGCCTCGTTATTGTCGCTGCCGCTAAGGCGCATTGATGCGCGTTTGCCGGGACAGATTTTTGTGCGCCCAGGTGAGTTAATCTCGCCAGTTGCAGAGTTTGAAGCGGAGCGGCTGTCGTGAGCAAGCATGCTGTTGTGGGGGCAACCTCTTCCGTCAATACCAATCAGGCTGGCCTGTCTTCGCGCCAGGGGGCCGTGGGGGTTCTGGATATTGGCACGTCCAAAATTGCCTGTTTTGTGGCCCGGCCGGGTGAATTGCCCGGTGCCACCATCCGTATTGCCGGGGTGGGGCATCAGTCCTCAAAAGGGCTGCGCGCGGGCAGTATTATTGATCTGGATGCCACCGAATCTGCGGTGCGTCAGGCCATTGAACAGGCCGAGCGCATGGCCGGGATTTCCATCAATGCGGTGACGCTGAATTATTGCGGGCCCTCTTTGCGTGCCCAAAAGGTGCGCGGCGTGGCCGCTATTAATGGCCGCGAGGTCAATAACCGCGATGTCAAACGAGTGCTCAAAACCGCGCTGGCCAGCTGGCAGGACGAAGGCCGGGTGATCATCCATGCCATCCCCCAGCGTTACAGCGTTGATGACAATGCGGATGTGCGCGATCCGCGCGGCATGTTTGCTTCTCGTTTGGGCGTAGAGGTCTGTGTGGTCAGTGTGGATCGCAACCCCTTGCGCAATCTGGCCTTGGTGGTGGATCGGTGCCGGCTGGATCTGCGCTCTATTGTGGCGACGCCCTATGCCGCGGGGCTGGCGGCGCTGGTGGATGATGAAATGCATCTGGGCGCCACGGTGATTGATATGGGGGCGGGGTCCACCTCGTTCGCGGTCTTTTGTGATGGGGCGCTGGTGCATTTGGGGGCCGTGCCCCTTGGCGGTCAGAATGTTACCAATGATATTGCGCGCGGGCTGTCCACGCCCGTGGCCGCGGCAGAACGCATCAAAACCATGTATGGCACGGTGCTGGACGGCCCCGATGATGATTTTGAAATGATCGACTGCCCGGGCATGTGCGATGACCCGGGCATGCGCACCGATCAGGCCCCCCGGGCGGTACTGACCAGTGTGATCCGCCCGCGTCTGGAAGAGATTTTCGAGATGGTCCGGGGGCAATTGCAAAACGGTGGCGTCTATCGCGATGCCGGCGAACGGGTGGTGCTGGTCGGCGGGGCCAGCCAGCTGGACGGGGTGCGCGAACTGGCCGGACGCATCTTGAACAAACAGGTTCGCCTGGGCCGGCCCTTGCGGCTTTCCGGGCTGGGTGATGCGGTCAACGGGGCGGGTTTTGCCGCCACCGCTGGTACTTTACATCACGTCATTTCCGGTCCGCGCGAGGCCATTTTTGGTGCGCCGGATCTGGCCAAGGGTGGGCGCCGGCGCCATCCCGGCCAACAGGAAAATCCGGTCAAACAGCTTTGGGGCTGGTTGAAAGATAATTTCTAGGCCAGGCCGAAATCATCTTTACATTCGATCCCAGGTGCCATTGGCGTTTTTGCACAGGATGATTGTTTCGGGATCATAATAGCCGTTTTTGTCGGCGGTTTTGGTGGTGATGGTATTACACTGGCGCCCCTGGCTGTCGATAAAGGATTGCGCCCGTTCGGTGGTGCCGCCATAGCCGCTATCATCATTGGACCAGTTTTGCGCATGGCCGCTTTCAATGGCCCGCACCGCCGCTTCGTCCTGAAGATAGCGGTCACAGGACGACATTTTACCGGCGATGGCCTGGCCCGCAATCGCGCCGCCAACCGCGCCCAGAATGGTGCCGGTTTCACGGTGTTTGCCGCCATCAATTTTACGGCCGACAATGCCGCCTATGGCAGCGCCACCCAAAGCGCCCAATATCTTGTTTTTCTTTTTCTTTTTATGGTTTGCACAGGCATGTTTGCGCGGTGCGTCATTATAATAGGAATTATTCTGTGCCATGGCCGGCGACAGGGTGCTGCCATAGCTGGTCAGAATGAATGGCAAAATCAGCGCCAGATTTACGCCGAATGATTTTACGGATTTGGACATGATCGTTCTCGCAAGGTTGCTCTTGGGCTTTGGCGCGATCCACAGGTCATACATCGAATCAGCGTCATGACTGGATTTAACCTTACCATTCTATCAGGTTTATGGCCCTTTGGACCAGACTGATTTTTACCGGGTAAATCCACTTTAAAACGATCAATCCTTTTTTAAGCTTAACTGGGCGTTAAAGGGTATTGAGTCAAAAACAGGGCCGCACATTGATTTTTACATTTAGGGGCCTGCCACCATGGCTATTTCGCTGACTGCACCCAAAGTACTGGAACTTAAACCGCGCATTGTTGTCTTTGGGGTTGGGGGTGCCGGTGGCAATGCCGTCAATAATATGATCGAGGCCGACCTGCAGGGGGTCGAGTTTGTGGTCGCCAATACCGATGCCCAGGCGCTGCACTTTTCCAAGGCTGAATGCACCATCCAGATGGGGCCAGGCATTACCGGTGGTCTGGGGGCCGGGGCGGATCCGGAAAAAGGGGCGCAATCTGCCGAAGATTCCTGTGACGAGATCGGGGCCCAGATCGAAGGCGCCCATATGGTGTTCATTACCGCCGGCATGGGGGGCGGTACGGGTACCGGCGCTGCACCCGTGATTGCGCGCATGGCCCGCGAACGCGGTATTCTGACCGTTGGTGTGGTGACCAAGCCATTTAGGTTCGAAGGCGATCGGCGTATGCGTATTGCCGAACAGGGCATTGAAGACTTGCAAGGGGCGGTTGATACCCTGATCATCATTCCCAACCAGAATTTATTCCGCATAACCAACGACAAAACCACCGTCACAGATGCCTTTTCCATGGCAGACGAAGTGCTGCATTCGGGCGTGCGCGGCCTGACCAGCCTTATGGTGCAGCCCGGCCTGATCAATCTGGATTTTGCCGATGTGCGTACGGTGATGAACGAAATGGGCAAGGCCCTGATGGGTACTGGCGAGGCCGGCGGCGAAGATCGTGCTATTGAAGCGGCCCGCGCCGCCATTGCCAATCCCTTGCTGGACGATGTGGCCATTCGTGGTGCACAGGGCGTACTGATCAATATTACCGGCGGTGCCGATCTGACCCTTCACGAAGTGGACGAGGCCGCCGAACTGATCCGCGGCGAAGTGGACGAAGGGGCCAATATCATTGTTGGCGCCACGTTTGATGACAGTCTGGACGGGGTCATGCGAGTTTCCGTTGTAGCCACCGGCATTGATATGAGCCGGGCCCAAAAGGCCTCGCGCGAGACCGTGGCCGCCCCCATGGCGGCCCCACGTCCCAATCCTGTTATGACTCAGGCACCGGTTCCACCGGTTGCTCCTGAACCTCCCGTGCTTCCTACGGTCGAAACCCCGGCAGAGGCCGCTCCGGTTACCCAGACCATGGCCCCGCCAGCTGAGGAAATACAGGAACAGTCCCCTCTGGATTATGGACATGAAGAGGCCTCCATGCAGAGCGAGCCTCAGGAAGAGGAAAAACCCTTTGTCGCTGAAAAAGTGGCCGAAGAAATTGCCGAAGAACAACCGCGCCAAAGCCGGTTTGGCCTTGGCTTTTTGGGACTGCGTCGCAAGCCGTCTGGTCCGCCGCCTGCCTTTATCGCTGATGAACTGCCCAAAATGAACCATCACAGCGAGCCGCGCCGCGAAGCTCCGGTACAGGAAGACGAAGCTCCCACGGCCGATCTTTTTGGTGGTCATATTGACGAAGAGCTTGAAATCCCTGCCTTTTTGCGCCGCCAGGCCAATTAAGACATTCCTTTGGTCATAATCTGAAACGCAATGTTTATTGCGCTTTTGTCTGTCCACGTCCTAGGGTGCCTGCCTTAACCGGCATAGGCAGGCCAACCAATCGTGCATGATCAATTTCCATTTTCGGCCCCACCCCGATGGCAACATACCCTGGGCAAGCCCGTGTCTTGCACGGGGGTTGGTTTGCACACCGGGGCGGCGGTCCATCTTGGTCTTGGTCCGGCCGCGGCAGATACCGGCCTGGTATTTGTGCATAAAGACAGTTCGGGCAAGGAGGCCAGAATCGCCTTGCACCCGGGAGCAGTTTGCCAAACCCGGCGCGGGACTAGCATCAGCAATGCCGAGGGGCAAAGCCTGGCCACCACCGAGCACCTGTTGGCCGCCTTAACGGCCTGCGGCGTGGATAACGCGGTTATCGAGGTCAGTGGCCCGGAAATCCCGGCCATGGATGGCAGCGCCAGGGCCTTTGTCGATCTGATTGGTGAGGCCGCACTGGTACGCCAAAACACCCCGCGGCGTTATATCAAGGTGCGCAAAGCCATCACCTGCCGGGATGGTGAACGTTGGGTCCGCCTTGCCCCCTCAACCATTCCCAAAATCAGTGCGCGGATTGATTATCCAGATACGCTGATCGGTGATCAAAGTCATGATTTTATCGTGACGGCGGCCGGGTTTATTGCCGACATCGCCCCGGCCCGTACCTTTGCATTATCCCACGAAATCAAAGGCTTGAAAGAAGCAGGTCTGGCCCTTGGCGGCTCGCTGGACAATTGCATCCTGGTCGATGGCATGGCTATGCAAAACGAAGATGCGTTACGCTTTGCCGATGAATTTGTCCGCCATAAAATCCTGGATATTCTTGGCGATATGGCCTTGGCCGGGGCGCCGGTGTTGGGTCATTTCACCTCTAGCTGCGCCGGGCATACCCTGAATAATGCCCTGATCAGAACCCTAATGGATGACCCTATGGCCTGGCGATGGCACCAGATTGAAAACGGAAACGGCTAATCTGGTGTGCAAATGTAACCATTATAACCCTCGCCATTCCGGCGGGGGTTTTTTGGTTTTATCCCCGTCATTTCAGGGGTAGCAAGGGGTAAATGAGGGGCATTTCAGTGTCTATTTTGTACCCTTTTAGGGGTAATTAAGGGGTAAGGGCGGACATGCGAAGGGGTAAAGGTGCCCCTTATTGACCCTCAGGCTCGCTATCCGGGGGATAATTCCTCCGTGTCATCCCGGCCCCCGAGCCGGGATCCATACTGAATCCATACGCAAACGGACCGGCACAATGGATCCCGGATCAAGTCCGGGATGACACGTTTGGTTTTGGAGATGCGGATAGAAAAACCTTATGCCACATCGGCGCGGCTGGGGTATGATGTTTCCATTACCCACCCCCTCATCCTTCGAGGCTCACTACGTTCACACC
>WFTT01000082.1 GCA_015485335.1 Robiginitomaculum sp. | reverse complement strand
TCAGGTGCCGCATCAATCGCATCATACGCCTTATACTCACCAAAATACTTCGTGATCGCCGCCGTCAACGTCGTCTTGCCGTGGTCAACGTGACCAACCGTGCCAACGTTTACGTGCGGCTTGTTGCGTTCAAACTTCTCTTTAGCCATTTCGACTTCCCATAATTGTGGGCACCCGGGTTACCCCGGATGCCGCGCCTTTATTCGTTTCTTACGTGCACACCGCGCTTGCTGGCGTGAAACTCACCTTCATACGAGGCCAGAGTGATATCACCTGACCCAACCACGCGCGCACTTACTCCATTTGCGTGGCCTTGGAAAGCCACATCTCCAGAACCGGCAATTCTGGCGTGAAACGGCGTGGCCGTTCCGCCCCGGATCAAAATATCACCCGAGCCATTTATACCAGCATCCAAAGCCCCGTTTACAGAAGCAATTTCAATATCACCGGAACCGTTGATTTGCGCATCAATGCCATTGCCAACAGCGCCAACAACCAGATCGCCAGAACCGTTGATCTGGGCATTTGCCTTACCGTCAACATTGCCTACGGTTAAATCACCAGAGCCATTGATCTGGGCATCAAGATCGCCGGCCACAACACCCGCCAGAAAATCACCGGAGCCATTGATTTGCGCATCCAGATCCCCGGCCACATTGCCAAGAGTAAAATTACCACAGCCATTGACCTGAATATCAGCATTGCCAACATTTCCAGCCTCACCAAAAACCCGGCCACCGGCAATCTCCAGATCCGCGCCCCTGGGCACAGAAACCGTTATGGTTGGAAAATCCTTCAGCGGGTGCTTTTTACTCACAGGCCAGAATTTGCCAAAAGACAATTTCACCTTGCCATTACGGGATGAACAATTGATCGAATGGAACTTCTTGCCACGGACCAGAACCTCGCCCTTGCGCAGAGATACTTTGGGTGCATCGATCAGGCCCGTGCCCTCGTCAATATCAATAGTGATTTTGGACCCGTCTGTGGTGCGGATATGCACGGTACCCATCACATCGCGCAATACCAGCGCGCGCGAATCATAGCTGTCCGCTGCCAGGGAAGCCCCTGCCGCCAGCGCATAACCCGCCACAATGATGGTACTAAAAGCTTTCATCCTTGTCATAACACGTCTCCTTGGTTTGTGTTCGTCATACCAACCAGATGCGCCCTAACGCATGAATGGATGCACGATGAACAAAATTTCAGAGACCTTTGCCGTAAAAACATGGCGCTGGAGCGGGTAGCGGGAATCGAACCCGCATCTTCAGCTTGGAAGGCTGTGACTCTACCATTGAGCTATACCCGCCACGCTTGCGCCATTGCCATCTGCGAATGTGAAGTGGTGGAGGGGGCTGGATTCGAACCAGCGTACGCTCACGCGGCCAGATTTACAGTCTGGTGCCTTTAACCACTCGACCACCCCTCCAAAAAAATCGGTACAGAGGACCGCTTCACATAACTTCACTTTAGGGCAAAGATGTGCGTTATTCTCCCATCAAAAAAACAGCCTCCGCCCCCTGCCCCAAACCAGTGGGCAGAAACAGCGAAGACTTAAACAGAATCCTGAGCCGCGATGTATAGACATTGTCGCTGAGCTATGCAACGCCAAATTCAACAAATTTCATCAAATAAGGCAGGGCCGTGAAACACTCCCGAAAACACCCCAAATCAACCCGCAAATCCGGTGGCTCAACGGCCGCAGATAACGCCTTCTGGCTGTGGGGCACCCATGCGGTTATGGCGGCGTTGCAAAATCCGGCGCGCCAGTGCGTAAAACTATACGCCAGCAAAAATGCCGCCGCGTCCCTGCCCAAAGGCATTGATGCCATTCCTGCCAGTGCGTCTGAAATCTCCTCTCTTCTGCCCGAAGGCGCGGTGCATCAGGGCCTGGCATTGCAGACCCGACCGCTGCCCCCGGCCATGTTGGAAGACATTTTGGATCGCCCGCGTGGGGTCTTGCTAATGCTGGACGGGGTGACCGACCCGCGCAATATCGGGGCGATTTTTCGCTCGGCCGCTGCCTTTGGGGCGCTGGGCATCATCGCACAGGAACGCCACATGCCACCACTTAGCGGTGTTTTGGCCAAGGCCGCCACCGGGGCGTTGGAGACCGTAAACAACTTTGGCGTGGTCAATCTGTCGCGCACGCTGGAAGAATTGGCAAAGGCAGGCTGGTTCAGCATTGGCCTGGCCGGAGAAACCCGCACCACGATAGGCCAAGCGCTAAAGGGAGCCGACAAAGTGTGCCTGGTGTTGGGATCAGAAGGCAAAGGCTTGCGCCCCAATGTCGCCAAGCATTGCGACCAGTTGGCCCGCATCCCCATAAGCAAAGACATGGAAAGCCTGAATGTCTCCACCGCCGCCGCCATTGCACTTTATGAGGCAAGACGGGGGTAAGGGTTCATTGCTAATCTCGTCGCCCTCCGGCTTGACCGGAGGGTCCATACCCCATGAAGAAGACGGGCGAAAGCCATTATAGATCCTCCGGTCAAGCCGGAGGATGACGAAAAGAAAGGGTAGAGGAAGCAATTATGTTGCCCAAAGATGAAACTGAAAGAAGAACCAAAATAATAGAAAAATATGGCGGCATCTCACCTGTTACAGAAGCTTTCTATATACACTCCATTAGTTACTCAGCAGAGCGTTCTTTAAGCG
>WFTT01000081.1 GCA_015485335.1 Robiginitomaculum sp. | reverse complement strand
GTTTAATGCGATGTCTGGGCATGGCGATAATAATGGCTGCCATTGCCGGTCACGCCCCCGCACAAGCCGTCAGGCCAGAGGTCCAAAAAGCCAGAGCCGTTTACAAGAAGGCGAAAAATGATTTTGTGAAGGCCAAAAATGCCGTGCTGCGTCTGGAAAAGGAAATAAAGACCCTGGAGCAAGCCCGGCCACGGCCGGAACTCGTGATTGCAACCCCATCAAACAAGGATGCGGTCGAAACGCACAGACAGCAGTTTTTGAAAAAAATGCACGATTATGATGCAAAACGGGCAACGCAATACCAGCAATATAATGCAGCCATTGAGCAGGTGAACCGCTCACAAAAGGCGTTTTCAGATGCCGCGCAGGCCTTGCAACTTGCCATTTGGTTTACACCGCCGCCCATTCTGCAAAGCGTAACCTTGAGCACGGAATCATATAGCGAAGTTTACGCTGCCGATTGGAAAAACAACATTTCGGATGATCTACGGCAAAAAATCAACGAGCAACAGCGCTTGTTGAACCGGGTTGAGGCAAAGATTAATGAGCGCATTGCTGCCAGAAAACCATTTGTCGAAAAACTCAAGACTTATAGCGACACCTATACCATAAATTCGGATGCCTATACCAGTAATACCTATTGGGAAATCGGAACCACATCATTTATCGAAGGCGCTGGCATGATTGCTGAAGTCTTTATGGGCGACGAAGCTGCTGCCGCTGTCGATATGTCCGCCGCGCTCGGTAAGATTTTTGTCAAATGGGAGCTTAATACCGAGCCGGAATACGACTATGTAAGAGATTTGCAAAAATTCATAAAGACAAACAATGTGAACACGCAGAGCGGTTCTGAAGTCTTCACCGATTATTTTAAAGGCGATGTCATTGAAACGGCACTCAGCCACCCCACGGAAGTGATTGCCAAGTGCCTTCATTTGGGCCTTTCCAACGTGGGAATAGAACGAGATGTGATGGAGGGCCTTGTCTCCGATACTGTTGGCAAGGGGGCTGCCAAAAGCATCGGATTTGGCCTGGCGGTTTCGGCGATCAAGGGGATGGTGGGTGCGTATTTTCGCCATGAGGCAGATGCAGCCAAGAGGGCAAGTTTCGAAGCTTTTGTTGGCGGAGCGTTCATACAAAAAATATTAAATATAAGCTATCAGCGCGATGCACCCTTCATCAATGCCAGGGCGCAACTCAGAAAAAATATCCTTGAACTGACACAACAGGCGAATTGCGCAAAGAGCTATTGGACAAAGACAGCAAACCAATCCAGACCCTTGACCAGTAAGGACCTCAAGGATGACTTGCAATTATCCCTCACCTTTTCTTCGCCTATTAACCGCCTGCCCAAGGTTAGCGTGCAGGAGGTCAATATCGCCATCAAACCCGAAGGGGCTTTGCCCACATCGAGCTTTAGTGGAAAGCTGGTTGTTCCTGCCCCGCAAAAAGATGGCACTTATGACTATCATCTTGTCGTAAGCGTGCAAACGCCTGATCTTTTCGATGGCGACCCCATGACCATTGCAACATTTGATCCCAAAAAATCTGTCTGGAATCAGGCAGAGCCGGTCGATAACAACCATGCATTCAAGGTAGTCAGTCACAAAGAACTGATCAAAGAACTTAAAGGTTACCAGAAGGAGCTATTAGATTATATCTCTTACATGGACAAGAAATTCGCATACAGTTCAGAAGCCCAGGCTTTTCTTCTCAAACGCATGCAACAATCTGGTGTTAAGGGGGCTGCAAAACAGTACAATGATTTTTGGAATGCATCCACTGTCTACCCTTGGGAATTAGACGATAACTCAGTGAAAAACTACCTTACCGCCCATGCGGATATGCTTGGCAACAGCGCTTATTATCTGCCTAGCATGAGCAATATTAAACCCGCAGAGATCCAGCAATTTCGTAACGGCATGGATGTTCTCAGGGTCTATATGAAAATAACAAAAACTGCCTTTGAAGACTGTTGGCTAAGTCATGTAATTAAAGAGGGGAAGCTAAGGGACAAAGCCCGAGAAGAGTATAGCGTATATTTTAACACCCCCATACCTTATGATGATGAAAAGGCAGAAGCGTACAGGAATAGTCTAAAGCAAAAAGCTGATGAAACCTCCAAGGCATTCGATAAAGAACGTGGCGTTGCAATTGCCTGTTTGAAGGATGTTAAAGCAGACCCCAAGGCAAATCCTGTTTTTGTGTCTTTGCCGCAATTACGCAAGAGCAGCAAATAGCTTGTTCGGATGTTCCCCATGAGTGTTCATGTGCTGCTTTACGTCTGGTCAAATGATGGGGGACAATGACCGCAACCCTAAAATTTAGGTGAAATTAAGCTGGAGCGGGTGAAGGGAATCGAACCCTCGTATTCAGCTTGGGAAGCTGCTGCTCTACCATTGAGCTACACCCGCGAAAGGCCGTGCGGCCGGCGCAGTATACCGATCCATGATGTCGCGCCAAGCCGGGCGATGCAGCTATTCCTGTTCCTCGGTCTGATCATCGAAAATATCTTCAATGCGCCGGTCAAACAGGCGGGCAATGGCAAAGGCCAATGGCAGGGATGGATCATATTTTCCGGTCTCAATGGCATTGATGCTCTGGCGCGAAACATCCAGATGTTCAGCCAGCACCGCCTGGCTCCAGCGGCGCTCAGCCCGCAATACCCGTAAAGTGTTTTTCATTTGAATCCCCTGCGCACAAAGGGTTGCACAAGGCCAAACAGGCCAAAAAATACAGGTACGATCATATAAAGCGGAAAGTCCGGCGCCTCGGCAAAATTTTCCAAAAACCCCCAAAGTGCGGCAAAAAAGAGAAGCATCGCCGTGCTAAACAAAACGCTTCTTGTCAAAATCATACGCTCAAACTCGTCAACGTCCGGATCAGCCATAAACCGGGCTATGGCCCAGATCACACCGCCAATAGGCAAGGCGGTCAGCACCGCCAGCAGGGATTTAATCTGAACGGATAAATCATATCGGCCAAGGGCAAGAACAGAGGCCATTAACAATAGGGCATAAAGCACCATAAACACGCTCAAGCGTATCATATATCGCCGGGCAGGAACGATGCGCCGCGAAGACATGGGTTGCTCGGGGTTATGCTTTGAATAAGCAAATCCGAGGGGAAAAATGCCAAATAGAGGCAAGGTTGGCAGCATATAAACCAACAAAGACAGGACGTAGGGTAGCTCAAAACGTGCATCGGCCAAACCCGCCCCCCATTCAAGCAGCGCAAAGGCCAGCAGCAGGGTCGCTATATTACGTATAAATTTGCGTTTATGTAGGGTCATTCTGGCTATCCGTATTGTCAATGGTGCTTTACATAGATCAGGTGGCTGATGAAATCAAGTGACTTGCGCCAAAGCGGGGCAACCCGAAAGGGGGCAAGTCTGTATCGTCCCGCCCTAACGGCAGGTCAGGTTCAGGGTTTTGGTGATGTCGTGGCTAAGCGCATTGGCAGCGGCGGTGTCCATGGGGCCCAGCAAAACCTGATGGCCCAACGAATGGCCAAGCCCTGGCATGACTTTCTGGACAGCCCTGCCCTTTAGGTAGGCTTCAATTGCCTTTTTCTGGCGTGAGGCAACCACTTGGGAGTCAATATCGCCATTATAAAAAATGAATTTGCTATCCCAATTTGCCAGGTTTTGCGCCACAGGGGTGTCGTCCTGATACCAGTGCTTCCACCAGCTATATTGCGCCATGGGTCTTTTCGCATTGGGGTAGGGTGCTGTATCGTCCATCGCCATGGCGGTGGTTTTCGCCTGCTGATAAAAACCCTTCTGAACGTCCTGCAATTTTACAAGGTCTTCCCCGGCCCATTGCCCGTCCGGGTGTATAAAGGGCGCTTTGGTATTGAAGACGGCAGAGGGGGTGTTCATCCAGTTGGCTTCAACCTCTGCATTGGTGGTAATGCCATCGCCATTGGTGTCCATTTTATGCAAGGAATAGGCATCCCGGCCACTGAGTTGCCATTTGAAAACTGTTTTGGGCGATTCCAGCAGCCCCCCCATGCCGGCAACCAGCGCCGGGGCGCGGTTATCATGTGCGGCAAGAAGGCCAATATTCGCCATGCCTTCTGAATGGCCAAATATGGCAATACACTTGGTATCAGCCTTGACGGTTTTGAGCGCCTGATCGTAAACAGCCTGTAAATCCTGCCATTGGGTTTGCACCGTTGTGCTGCCGGAAACTGCCGGGTTAATTCTGTCCGCGCCGGTTTTTCCATAATTTGCATCCCGGTCAAAAAGGCCGGTGCCATGCACCATCACCACAATCGGGATGCGCTGGCCGGGCGTATATCCTGCGGGAAAATCTGTTTGCCCGTTAATGATGGTTCCGTCCGCAGAGGGCACGGCAAAGCTCAGGCTTTTCTGCTTTACCGGCGAGGGGGAGGCCGCAACCGGAGCAGCCATTACGGCCTTTGTCTCCAGCGCTACAGCAGATGGCGCGCCGGTACAGGCAATGCAGGTGAGCGGGGCCAAAATGGCCGCACTTTTCAGGACGGAAATAGATGACATGACGCATCCTCTTTTGTTTGATTACCAGACAAGCGTCGATGGTCACGGCTGCCTGTGCAGCAATCCGCAATGACGCATAATGAGTAGAGGCCTCTGAGTATAGGATTACACCACGCTTTACATTATGTCAAGATAACTTGATTTTATGAAACGCACATTTTACATGCCTGTAGATAACCAACACCCCGCTAAAACAAAACCCGCATTAGCCTGAGCCAACGCGGGTTTTTATAGGTTATGTGTTATCGCTTACCAGATTGTGACGCGTTCTTCGGGCGGCAGATACATGGCATCGCCCTCCTTCACATCAAAGGCGTCATACCAGGCATCAATATTGCGAACGATGCCGTTGGCACGATATTGCCCTGGCGAATGAGGATCGGTGGTCAGGCGATTGATCAGTGATTCATCGCGCATTTTGCCCCGCCAGATTTGCGCCCAGGACATGAACAGACGCTGGTCGCCGGTAAAGCCGTCAATCACTGGGGCCTCCTTGCCTTTCAGTGATAGTTTGTAGGCGGTGTAGGCGAAATTGATGCCGCCCAGATCGCCAATATTTTCCCCCATGGTCAACTCGCCATTAACGTGATGACCTTCCAGAGGTTCAAACTGGTCGTATTGCTTGCCCAACTTGGCGGCTCGTTCGTCAAACGCCTTGGCGTCGGCTTCGGTCCACCAGTCACGCAACATGCCGGTGCCGTCGGATTTACGGCCCTGGTCATCAAAACCATGGCCCATTTCATGGCCGATCACCGCGCCAATGCCACCATAATTGACCGCCATATCGGCATTGGGGTCAAAGAAGGGGGCTTGTAGGATGGCGGCGGGGAACACGATCTCGTTGCGCGGCGGGTTGTAATAGGCATTGACCGTTTGCGGGCTCATGAACCACTCGTCCTTGTCGATAGGTTTGCCGAGCTTGGAAATGTTGTCATGAAAGGCCCACAGATTGCCGGCGCGGATATTGCCGATCAGGTCATCGCGCTTGATGGTCATGGAAGAATAATCTTTCCACTTGTCCGGATACCCGATTTTGGGGGTAAAGGCGGCCAGTTTGGCATGAGCTTCTTTTTTGGTGTTTTCGGACATCCATTCCAGACTGTCGATATGCTGACCCAGCGCCGTGCGCAGATTTTCCACCAGTTCAATCATTTTGACTTTGGATTCGGGGGGGAAATACTTTTTCACATAAACCTGGCCGATGGCCTCGCCCAGGGTGCCGCTCACCAGCCGCACACCGCGTTTCCAGCGATCACGCTGTTTGGGCTGTCCGTTTACGACCGTGCCATAAAATGCAAAGTTCTCATCATCAAAAATCTTGGGCAACTGGCCGGCATAACTGCTCAGCGTATTAAAAAGCATATAGGCTTTCCAGTCTTCGACCGATGTGTCGGCAAAGGCCTTGGCCAGTTTGGGAAAGGCGCTTTTTTCCCGAACAATCACAGAGTCCAGATCCCCAAGCCCAATGGTCTCCGCGGCCAGTTTCCAGGGATAACCGGGGGCAAAGCTGACCAGTTCGTCCATGGTCATTTTGTTATAGGTCAGATCGCGATTGCGACGGTCTTTACGCTCCCAATGGTCTTTGGCCAGTCTGGTTTCCAGCGCCATAATGGCATTGGCTTTGTCTGTGGCCCCCTCAATACCGGCCAGATCAAACATATTGGCAATGTGTTTGACATAGGCGGCACGAATATCTTTGAAACGTTGATTGTCTTTCAGGTAATAATCCCGGTCCGGCAGGCCAAGACCCGCATGGGTCATATAAAAGGCGTAACTGTCGGGTTTCTTGGAATCGATATTGACAAATCCGCCAAAAACGGCGCCGGCCTGCATCTCAGGGGATGACATCAAGACGGCGACGTCCTCATGGGTTTTTGCCGCATTGATTTTATCCAGGTCCCCTTGGATGGGGGTGATGCCTTTGGCTTCTATGGTTTTGGTATCCATAAAGCTGGCAAACAGATCACCGATTTTCTGTTCCGCACTGCCGGGCGCTGCGGCCTTGGCGGCGGCATCTTCAATAATGCCCTTGACCTGTTTTTCCGATCGCTCGGCCAGAACCGTAAACGAGCCATAGCTGGTGCGGTCTTCAGGAATTTCAAATGTGTCCAGCCAGTGGCCGTTCACGTAACGATAAAAATCATCGCCGGGCTTAACACTGGTGTCCATATCGGTCAGTTCAATACCAAAATCGCCCAGCTCCGGTGTGGTGATGGCCACCGATTTTGTGTCGCCATTATCAGCGCTCTTCGAGGTGTCATTGGCCGGGGTACAGGCGGTGAGCAGGGCAATTGCTGCACCGGTTATCAGAAAATGCTTTTTCATATGATGGGGTTCCTTCTTTTCCACGCAAATTTAACGCCAAAGCCCCCCGCCGCAAGGGCGGGAGGCTGTTCGCATATTAATCTTTGTTAAGTTAGGGCCTGTGCCCTGGGTTTTATTCGGCGGGCAAGACCTCCAGATGATCCACATCTTCGTCCCTGATCTCTTCCAGACTGGAACCGAAATGTGGTTGTTTGACCCCGGTCACCAGCCAGACAAAGAAGCGGCGGATATCCGCCCCAATGGCATAGAGGGCCGGCACAAAGAACAGGGTAACAAACAGCGCAAATAAGACGCCATAGGAAAGGCCAATGGCCACGGGGATCAGCACTTGTGCCTGGATGGATTTGGCCAGCAACAGCGGCAGCAGGCCGACAAAAGTGGTCAGCGAGGTCAGGATGATGGGGCGGAACCTTTCGGTGCCAGCCTCAATCAGCGCCCGGGCCGCACCGACACCATTGGCTCTGAGCCGGTTGACGTAATCCACCAGCACCAGATTATCATTCACCGCCACTCCGGCCGCCGCCATGAACCCTAATAAAGAAAACATGTTCATGGATTGGCCCAGTACCAGATGGCCCAAAATGGCACCCATGAAACAGAAGGGAATGGCCGCCAGCAAAATCAGCAAGGGCTGGGCATAGGAACGAAAGGCAATGGCCACCAGGATATAGGCAACCCCAAAGGCGATCAGGGACAGGGTGATGAGTTCTTTCATAAACTCTGCCTGCCCCTGGGCCCGTCCAATATTGCCGCGGCGAACGTGGGGATGGTTGGCATCAAATTCAGTGAAGAAATTTTCCTTCAGGTCTTTTTGAATTTCACCAATGCGTTCGGTGACCACTTCGGCACTGACCACGATGGCCCGTTGGCGTTCCCGGCGCAGGATCTGGCTGATCCCGGGCGCATAATGCATTTCGGCAACAGAATACAGTGGGACTTCGCGGCCATCATTGGTGCGAATGCGCATATTCTTCAGAAAGTCCAGCGATTCACGGTCTTCACGCGGATAACGTACATATACCCGCACATCCTTGCCGTCCCGGGGCAGGCGTTGCACTGCATCGCCAAAAAAGCCCTGGCGGATCTGGCGGGCCACATCGGTGATGGTAATGCCAAGGGATTCTGCACCGGGTTTCAGGTTGAACTGTACCTCATCGGTCGCCGACTGACTGTCATTGACGACATTGTAAACGCCTTCATAGCTGCGCAGGCGGGCCATCAGGTCATCGGCGGCCTTGGTCAGCGCATCCATGTCGGTGGAATTCAGAACAAACTGCAAAGGCGGGCCATCATTATTGCGCAGATATTCAACGGTGATCTGTTCTGCATCCGGTACCGACCCAATGAGTTCGCGCAAACGCGCGGCGGTTTCCTTGGCACTCATCGCCCGGGTTTCCGGTGGCACCAGCTTGACCAGTGCCAGTACATTGTTCTCCCGTGCCCGGGTATACCAGTTTTCAATCAGGGTTTTGCCGTCCTCATTAATTTCCTCTTCCAGCTTTTTCTCTGCCACTTGGATTTGTGCCAATACCTCCATAGAGCGTGAATAGGGGGTGCCCTGGGGCAAAGTGACATCAATATTGATCTGGTCAGATTCCGTTTCCGGCATAAAGGTGAACTTCATGATACCGGTTGTCATCAGACCAATGGACATGATGGCGGTGGCAATAAAAAGAGCGGCCGTCAGATAACGTCGACGGATCGCATACTTCATGGTTGGGCGGTAAACATGGTGGGAGAACCACAAGATACTGTCTGCAATCTTGCCTTGGAACCGGGCCAGTTTTGAGTGTGGGTTATAGGGTTTCAAGTGTGACAAATGGGAAGGCAAAATCAACAGAGATTCAATTAATGAGAAGCTCAGCGCCAGGATAACAACCAGCGAAATCGAACGCGTGAACTCCTTTGTCGGCCCCGATAAAAACATCCAGGGGGCAAAGAAAATCATGGTGGTCAGTACGGCAAAGACCACTGGTTTAAGCACCATTTTTGTGCCCGAAACCACCGCTTCAATACCTTGTTCTCCATCTTCGGTTTTTCGGTGAATGGCTTCACCAACAATAATGGCATCATCCACAATCACCCCAATGACCAGCAAAAAGGCAAAGGTGGAGATCATGTTGAAAGACACCCCCAAAAGCGGCAACAGGGCCAGCCCGCCGGCAAAGGCCACGGCGATCCCGGCGGCTACCCAGAGCGCAATGGCCGGGCGTAAAAACAGCATCAGCGTGATCAGCACCAGAAACAGACCGGAAAAGAAATTCGAACTAATGGTATGAATGCGCGCATTATAGGCTTTGGAGGAATCATTCCACAGGGTCAGACTGACCCCTTCAGGCAGGTCGGCCCGTTTCTTTTCCAGATATTCCTTTACCTCTTTGGCAATTTTGACAACGTCCATCTGGGGGCCGCTCATTACATTGACCAGCACCGTGCGTTCGCCATTCATGGTGGCTTTCAGATTAACTTCGGCAAAACCGTCTTTAACCGTAGCGACATCGCCGACGCGAATAACTGCGCCATCTGGGGTTTGACGGATAATAATTTTTTCAAAATCTTCGCGGCTGTCGGCACGTTGCCGGGTGCGCAATTGCATATCGCCTAGTTTGGTACGGATATTTCCTGACGAGATATTGACTGATGTGCCGCGAATGGCCTGGGATACATCGGAGAAGCTCAGGCCATAACGACGCAAGGACTCTTCGGAGACCTCTATGGAGACCTCTTCATCACGCGTGCCAAAAAGCTTGACCTCGGGTACATGAGGTAGCAGGGCAATTTCACGGCGCACCTCTTCGGCCAGGCGCGACAGCACACGTTCATCCACATTTCCCGACACGGCAATGCGCATCAGCTCGCTATTATTGGCAAAGAGACGCAATTGCGGTTCTTCCGCCGCTGTGGGGAAGGTGGTGATGGAGTCGATTTCGCGCTTGATCTCCTGCAGGAAGTCAGCACTGTTCAGATCCTGATCGCCGATCACAATCAGCGTGCCAACGCTTTCCGAGGCCACGGACCACATCTTGTCAATGCCCTTGACCCGGCTGACCGCTTCTTCCATGCGCATAACGATCTGGTCTTCAATGTCCTGAGGAGAAGCTCCCAGCCACAACACACTGACCTGGGCGCCCGGAAATTCCACATACGGGTCCAGTTCACGTTCAATGCGTACATACCCAACTATGCCGCCGATCAGAATTGCGATCATCAACAGGTTGGCGGCGACCTTGTTTTGGGCCCACCAATGAATAATGCCGTTCATAGCGCGCTCCCTTAATTCGACGTATTGATCTTGGCGACATTGGCTTCTGCCAGGGTCGTGTGATCAACAGTTTCGATTTTCAGACCTTCGGCCGCGGCGCGCACAGGTGATGTGATCACCCTGTCATTGGGGCTGATGCCGGCAATCAAGATAGCTTCATTGCGATTGGATGAAACCACGGTGACCGTACGCATGCTCAGCGTATTGTCGTCTTTGGCCAGATATACGGTGTTGTCACCACGAAGGGCCGTGCGGGGTACCACCAGCGCATCTGGAATGGCGCGACCTTCAACATGGGCATCCACAAACAGGCCTACCGCCATTGGCATGCCATCATCGGCCCCTTTCCCATAAGGGTCCTTAACCTCAACAAAGGCAAACAACACGCGAGTGCGCGGATCAATGGCGCTGTCGGTGCGGGTAATGCGACCTTTCCAATGACGTTGCTTGCCGGCAACCACTGCTGACAGGTCCACTTTGGGCCCAGGGGCGCTGGCGCTTTCGATAAAGGCCAGTGGCAGGTCCAGTTGGCTAAGTTCGGTATCAGTCAGGGGTAGACGTACCTCGACCACCTGGGTTGCAAAAATACGGCCCAAACGTGTGCCAACCGTTACGTATTGGCCAAAGTCTGCATTGCGGTTGCGAACCCGCCCGGTAAAGGGAGCGTGGATCGCGGTGCGGGACAGTTGCAGTTTGGCATCGGCCAGGCGGGCATTGGCAGAATCCAGCGCAGCCTGGGCTTCGGCCATTTGCGGCAGGCGCAAGGTCAGCGGCGAGGCTTCGCCTTCGCCCAGCTCGGCCCAGTCACGTTTGGCAATTTCCGATTCGGCCTGCTCCCGGGCCAGGCGTTGTTCCGCCTGGGCCACCTGGGCCTCGGCCTGGATCACCCGTAATTCATAATCGGCCGGCTCGATACGGACCAGCACATCGCCTTTTTTGAAAAAGCCACCATCAATAAAGCCGGGTGCCACATAGACGATTTTACCCGAAACCTGTGGCACAACATCAATTTCCGTCTGGGGGCGCACCTCTCCCTGGGTGTTCACGACCAGATGCACGGTTTCCCGTTGCGGCGAAGTAACCAGCACCGGGGCGGGTTTAAGCTCTTCAGCCTTTTTTTCGGGTTTGGGTTTTAAGGCCCCCATGATCATGACGCCGGCTACGCCGCCAACAATCACCAAACCGGGCAAAACAAAAATAATACCGCGCCAGAGCATCAGTGCCGGGTTTCGGCGTTTGCCTTTTGCAGTGCTGGAAGATTCATGGGTACTCATAGGGAAGTGTCCTCATTGACATTTGCAGCAGTTTTTACCGCTTGCGTTTTAAATTCTCCGGCGATGGCCAGGTGCAGCCGAACACGATTGGCGGCGCGTTCCTTGCTGGCCGCAATAAACTGGCTTTCGGCGCTGATGCGGCGGCGCTGGGCATCCAGCATTTCAAAAATAGAGCCTACCCCCCGGCCGTATTCCCGAATGGCAAGGGTTTCGGCCTCGCGCGCTTCGGTGGTCGATACATTCAGGGCGGCTTCGCGCCGGGCCAGATAGGTTTCCCCATCCAGGGCATCTTCGGCCTCGCGCCAGGCCCGCAAGACCAGATTGGCATAAAGTTCAATCTGTTCACGTTGGGCAGCGCGGGTGCGGGCGATTTCGGCCTTTAAGGCCCCGCCACGAAAAACCGGTTGAGCCAGATTGCTCAGCAAGCGCCCGGCCAGGGTGTTCAGGTCAAAAACATCGGCAACTGAAGTGCCACCAGTGGAGGCGGTGGGTGAAAAAGACAGTCGCGGCAACAAGGCCTTGCGAGCCTCGGATGCGCGCAGGCCAGCGGCGGTCAGGCGTGCTTCGGCCGCCATGATATCGGGGCGCCGTACCAGAACATCGGCCGGGGTGCCAACCCCGGCAACCGGGTCCAGCAATGGCAGGGTTCGGGCCGCCTTGATGGCTTTGGCCGGATAACGGCCCAGCAACAGTTCCAGACGACGGGTGGCATTGGCCAATAGCTGTTCACGAAGAGCCAGATTGGCCTCGGAGCCTGCCAGGGCGGAACGGGCTAGGCGCACGTCCAGCGAGCTGGATACGCCGCGGCTGTAACGTCGTTCGACCAGGCGGGAAGAGCGCTGGCGGGACTTCAGATCATCCTTGGCCAAGGCGACTTGCTGGCCACCTTCGATCAGGTCAAACCAGGCTTGGGTGGTTTGTCCGGCAATCGAAAGCCGGGCGGCGGCAAAATCGGCCTCGGCGGCCTTTACATTCACATAACCGGCCCGCGCGCGATCAGCGATACGCCCCCACAAATCCGCTTCCCAACTGACCGACAGGGTGGCCCCATAGGTTTCTGTGTCGGGAACATTCTGGATAAGGTTGCGTGTGCCGCGGGCTGAAAAGTCCACACTGGGCAGGCGGGCTGCGGCGCCGGACACGGCCAGGGCCTGGGCCTGGGCAATCCGGGCCGCACTGGCCAGAAGGTCATGATTATGGCGCAAGGCCTCGCTGACCAGGGCGGTTAAATGCGTATCATGAAAGTCAGCCAGCCAGTCAGTGGCCAATGTCTGCTCACCGTTGTGCTGGCTTTGCCATACAGCGGGGGCCTGTTGTCCAATCGTCTGGGTCAGTTCTGTCGTGGTCGTGACGCTTGCGCACGCACTCAGACTGAGGAGGGAGGCTGTTATCAGCCATTTTTTATACATTGGTCGTTTCCAGAAGTGTGTTTGTATCCAAAAGTGAGCATAAGTAGGGCATCGCGAATGTCAATCAAAAATTATCGATATTCAATAAACATTTCATGAATTTCATAATCTACTCACGCTTTTGTAATCAAAAAACCCATTGATCCGCGCAAGGTCATAAGCACTAGGGATGCTTTGGCCTGTCCCCAAGGGCGGCATTATTGTTAAGATGCATCTGAAGACGGATTTGGATGCATTTTTTGTGATCAAAGGTCAGCGTCATGTCGCATAAGGTTCATTTTTCAGGTGCAGAAACGGGATCAGCATGACGAGGACGAGAAAAATTATCGCCGTAATGGTGGCGGCCCTGGGGCCGCTGGCACTGGTGGTGCTGGCCAAGGTTCCCCTGGGTGGCGCCTTGTGGGCCAGTGCCGGGGCCGCAGCGTTGATGGCATTGATACTACGGCCGGTTCGCCCGGCAACGGCCAGGGTGGCAAGCCCGGTACCGGTACATCAGGGGGAGGATGCGGCAAAAGAGGTGTTGGGTGTCTTGCCCGATCCGGTCATTGTGGTTGGCGCACAGGAGCGGGTGGAGTTTGCCAATCCGGCGGCCAGTGCCATTTATCCGGGGTTCGAGCCGGGGATTTTGCTGTCTCTTCTGGTACGCCACCCCGAAGTGCTGGCCGTGGCGGGGCGGGCCAGAATCAATGGTACGGTTCAGGAGGTGCGTTTTGCGCTGCGCCGCCCCAGCGAACGGTTCCTGCGGGTAATGGCTATGCCATTAAAGGCCGGGCGCATGGCCCTAGTTTTTCAGGACGAGACAGAGCTGCACCGGGCAGAACATATGCGGGCAGGGTTCTTGGCCAATGTCAGTCACGAACTTCGTACGCCACTGGCATCATTAAGTGGTTATATTGATACCCTTGGCGGTCATGCCAAGAACGATGCCGTCGCACAGGAGCGTTTTTTGAATATTATGGCTGATCAGGCGGCGCGCATGGGTCGGTTGATTGATGACCTTTTATCGCTCAGTCGTATTGAAATGGATGCGCACCTGGCGCCCAAAACCCAGGTGGACCTGGCCGCGGCGCTGGGGGATGTCAAAGATGCGTTGACCCCGGTGTTTACAGCGCGTGAGGTCAAGGTACAGATAGAGCTGCCCAAGGGGCCGGTCTATATTCTGGGCGAGCGGGATCAGGTAATTCAGGTGATCCAGAATCTGATGGATAATGCCATCAAATATACCCCAAAGGGACAGAGTGTGAGCATCAGGCTTATGGCGGATGTGAGCCGCCAAAGCCCTGGGTTTGACCAAAAGGTGTTGAACAAAAATGCGCCGCGCCTGCAGATTGTGGAAGCCCCCCGTGACCCCGGCCGGCACTTTGCCGTGTTGGAAGTACGTGACCCTGGTCCGGGTATACCTGCTGAACACTTACCCCGTCTGGGTGAACGCTTTTACCGGGTTGAGGAAGGTAAAACCAGTGAACGCACCGGCACCGGTCTGGGTCTGGCCATTGTCAAACACATCATCAACCGCCATCGCGGCGGTCTTAGCGTACAAAGTCAGCCAGGGGTCGGCACGGCGTTTACAGTTGCTTTGCCGCGCGCCCAATAAGGGTGGCTGCTGTCCACAGACAGATCATGATATGGGATATTGAAAAAGCCCCGGACGTTTCCACCCGGGGCTTTTCTTTTAACATAGCTATATGTGTAATTACTCGGCGGCGGTGGCGTCGGCGTCTTTGCCCAGACCACCTTTGGCGGCAACGGCGCTGACATAAGCCTTGCGGGCATCAAAGTCTGCGGCAATGCGCTCGTCATCGGCCTGCATGGCATCAATGTCATTATCGGCAAAATGCATTACGCCCATATCCTCATAGGCGGCGCGAATGCGTGGTCCCCACAGGCCAATGTCTTTGACCACAGGGACAATGCGTTGGAACAACAAGGTACGGAACAGCTTGTTGATCTCACTGTTTTTGGTCAGTTCGACACACTCTTCGACTGGCAGGTCGAGGGCTTCATAAATTTCCCGGCCTTCAAAGCGGTCACGCATCAGATAACAGGCCTCGACCAGGAATTCCTCGCGTTCATCGCGTTCGGCCTGGGTCAGTTTGGGGTAATAATCCCGCAAGGTCAGACGGCCAAATGCCACATGGCGGGCTTCGTCTTCCATGACATAGGCATTGACCATTTGTGCCAACGGGTTTTGTGACACATCCCGAATGGTGGCAAAGGCGGCCAGGGCCAGCCCTTCGATCACCACTTGCATGGCTAGATAGGTAATATCCCAGCGTGGATCGCGTAGGGCCTGATCAACCAGTTCCTGCAAAGGCTTGGTCATCGGATAGGAAACTTCGAATTTCTGTAGAAGCTTTTTATAGGCTTCGATATGCCGGGCCTCGTCCATGGTCTGGGTGGAGGCATAAAATTTGGCGTCCATGTCGGGCACCTGGCCAACAATCTTGGCCGCACAGATCAGGGCCGCTTGTTCGCCCTGCAGGAATTGCGAAATATTCCAGGCCTGGCTATGACGCAAAAACTCTATGCGATCTTTTTTACCCATCCGGTCCCAGACCGGTGTGCCATAAAGCGCGGTGGCCTCTTCGGGCAATTGCATGGGGTTGTCCGCGTCCAGCTCCAGAGACCAGTCGATGCGTTTCATCGCATCCCACTGCATGTCTTTACCTTTTTGATAGAGGTGCATCATTTGCATGCGACCTTCGTCAAACTCCCAGTCAAAGATTACGTCGTATTCCTGGGGTACGGTCCAGTACTTATCAATCTCCGGAACCGCATAAATGTCGCGCAAGGATGCCATGTTTCTTATCTCCCTTAACTGATCGCTGATCGATCTTTGCGTATCCTATAGCATAATAATATAAAAGTGAACAGCGTTCACTTTTGTTTTTATCATGCCCCTATTTCAACCTTGCACGGCCTGCGTGCGTCAGATGGTGGCACGGCGCGCCTAATCCTTGGGCAGCACAGTGCAAAAGGCCGTATTTAAGTGATCTGGCATCGGGAAAGGCGACAATCATCCGTAAACCAAAGGGGTCTGGCGCGAGATAAAAAAGCTCGCCCGGTCAGGTTCGGCCTTGTGCCCTACCGGGGGAAATTTCCAAAAGTATGCAAAAGCGGGCCCGCATTGGCTTGTTTGGTTTACCCTATGGAGATTATTTTGACCTGCACTTCCACTTTTGTTTCTCACTCAATTCGTACGGGTATAGTCGTACTCACACTCAGTCTTGGGGCGCCATCCTGGGTTGCGGCCCAGGAGATCGAGACCAGCGCCAATGTGACGTTGTCCTCTGACTATATTTATCGTGGCATTTCGCAAACCAATGGCGGCCCGGCCATTTCGGGTGGTTTTGATGCCGCCGCCGGCGTGCTTTCGGCCGGGGTGTGGGGTTCCAGCGTTGATTTCAATGACGCTACCACCATGGAGTTGGATGTTTATGCGGATTATTCACCAAGCTATGCCGGGCTGGATTTTGATTTTGGCATATTGGCCTATCTGTATCCGGACAGCCCCAAGGGCCAGAATTTTGTCGAATTTCATGGCGGGGCCAGCAAAGCCATGGGGTCGCTGACTCTGGGCGCGTCCTATGCCTATTCATCGGACTTTTATGGCAATACCGGCGAGGCCGGCTATCTGACCCTGGATGCCAGTTGGGCGGTGAATGACAATTGGTCTTTAAGCGCCGGTTATGGCCAGCAGGATTTTTACCAAAAAACCAAGGGTGGCGATTCCTATGCCGATATCAATATCGGCATTACCTACAGCCTTTCGGGCTATGATCTTGATCTGCGTTATCATGATGCCTATCGCCTGGCCGGCGTTACCGGCAGCGGCGTTGTGGTACTTGGTTTGTCAAAATCATTCTAACCTTGACCAAAGGCGGCCCTGGGCTCAGAATTTGGGCATGGGCAAGACGATAAATCGTGAAGGCGGTTGTGCCTGTGGCGGCGTGCGATACATCCTGCAGGACACGCCGCTTTTCACCCATTGTTGTCATTGCACCTGGTGCCAGCGCGAATCAGGAAGCGCCTTTGCGCTAAACGCCATGGTGGAAACTGACCGGCTGGAACTGATCAAGGGACGGGTGGCGCTGGTCCACACCCCATCCGCATCAGGCCGGGGCCAGGTGATTGCCCGCTGTCCGCATTGCCAGGTGGCGCTCTATAGCCATTATCCGGGTCTGGGCGAACAAATCGCCTTTGTGCGCGTTGGAACGCTGGATCCGGGCCATGGTATTTCGCCCGATGTGCATATCTTTACCTCGACCAAACAGCCCTGGGTGGTGCTGGATGAAGGCGTGCCGGTCCGCGAAGAATTTTATGACCGGCGCAAACTTTGGCCCAAAGAGAGCCTGGCACGGCTAAGGGCATTGCGAGGCCAGTGATATGCTGAGCCATGCCCAGATCAGAAAATTCTATGATGCCTTTGGGCAAAAACAGGACAAACAGTTTTACGAGGCCGCCGCCCTGCAAAGCCTGATCCACCACGGCGGGTTCGCCACGGCAACATCCGTGGTTGAATTTGGCTGTGGTACCGGCCGCCTGGCCGCCACCTTGTTAGCGGAATATGTGCCCGATACGTGCCAATATACTGGCATAGATATCAGCCAGACGATGATTGAACTTTGCCAGGAAAACACCGCAAAATTCAAAAACCGCGTCACCTGCATTCAAAGCGATGGTTCGCCCAAACTCCCTATGCAAGGCCAAAGCGCCGACCGTTTCATCGCCACCTATGTGCTGGATCTGTTATCCCAGGACGATGCCCATACCCTGATGGATGAGGCCCACCGGGTGTTATTGCCGGGCGGCTTGATCCTGCTGGCCTGTCTGACCTATGGCACCACGCCAATTTCCCGTCTGGTACAATCCCTGTGGAGTGGGCTTTATGCCCTTAGTCCCAAAATCGTCGGCGGTTGCCGCCCCATAAGCCTGGCCCCTTTAGTTAACCCCGAGGTATGGCAAACGGTATATAGTCAGACTATCGTCTCCTATGGCTTTCCCTCCGCCGTGCTGGTGGCCAGAAAAA
The DNA here is from genome assembly GCA_015485335.1 of Robiginitomaculum sp. Lineage (GTDB taxonomy): Bacteria > Pseudomonadota > Alphaproteobacteria > Caulobacterales > Maricaulaceae > Robiginitomaculum_B. Next base: position 3,723 of record WFTT01000081.1, on the reverse strand, counting down.
CAACCTAAGAAGAAACAGGGCGAGGGGGGTGCATTTCGCTCCCCAATTGACTCATCCCCCGCACCCCTCTATACGCAGCCCCAATCCGTACAGCGCTTCTGTACGCTTTACCTGCACAGCCGGACCTGATCCGGGGGAGGCAGGCGAGGCACCCCGCCCGGCGAAGGTTCGCTCAGCGGGGCGTTTGGCGTTGTGCTTTCTTTCTCGGCTCATGAGGAGCATACATGTTTGAAGCCCTTAGCGATCGTCTTGGCGGTGTCTTTGATAAGCTTACTGGCCGTGGTGCCCTAAGCGAAAAAGACGTACGCGCGACCATGCGCGAGGTGCGCGTGGCGCTGCTGGAGGCCGATGTTGCGCTGCCGGTGGTAAAAAACTTTATCGCCAAGGTGCAGACCGAGGCTGTGGGCGACAAGGTGCTGCGCTCGGTCACCCCTGGCCAGCAGGTGATCAAGATCGTCCATGATGGTCTGATTGAAATGCTGGGCGGGGGCGAAGAAACCCCGCCGATCAATCTGCATGCCGCGCCGCCGGTGGCGATACTGATGACTGGCTTGCAGGGTTCGGGTAAAACCACAACGGCGGCCAAGATCGCCCTGCGCCTGAAAAGCCGTGAAAACAAAAAGGTTTTGCTGGCCTCACTCGATACCCGTCGCCCCGCCGCCATGCAGCAATTGCAACAGCTAAGCCAGCAGGCCGATGTCGGGTTTTTGCCCATTATCGAGGGGCAAACGGCCACCGACATTGCGGCGCGTGCCATGAATGCGGCGCGCCTTGGCGGCTATGATGTGGTCATTCTGGATACCGCCGGGCGCACCTCGATCGATGAAGAGCTGATGAACGAGGCTTCGGCCATTGCCGATATTGCCAAGCCCGCCGAAACCCTGTTGGTCGCTGATGCGCTGACCGGGCAGGATGCGGTGGAAACCGCACAGCGTTTTCATGAACGTCTGCCGCTGACCGGCCTGGTGCTGACCCGTATGGACGGCGATGCACGCGGCGGTGCGGCGCTTTCCATGCGCGCGGTGACTGGCTTGCCGGTAAAACTGTTGGGGGTGTCGGAAAAGCTCGACGGGCTGGACGATTTTGATGCCAAGCGCATTGCCGGGCGCATTCTGGGCCAGGGCGATGTGGTCTCGCTGGTGGAAAAGGCCGCCGAAACGCTGGACGCCGAGAAGGCGGAGCGTATGGCCGCCAAGATGAAAAAGGGCGAGTTCGACCTGGACGATCTGGCCGAACAATTGCGACAGCTTCAGAAAATGGGCGGGATGCAGTCCATTCTGGGCATGTTGCCGGGCATGGGCAAAATCAAAAAACAAATGGCTGGCATGAACATGGATGACCGTGTGTTCAAACAGCAAGAAGCCATTATTTCGTCGATGACACGGCTGGAACGCGCCAAACCGGCCATCATCAAGGCGTCTCGCAAAAAACGCATTGCCGCCGGTTCTGGCACCGGCGTGCCACAGGTCAACCAGTTGCTGAAAATGCACAAGCAAATGGCCGGCATGATGAAGAAAATGGGCCGCGGTGGCCGCAAGGGCATGATGAACGCCCTTGGGGGCATGGGTGGCGGAATGCCTCCTGGTATGGGGGGAATGGGCATGCCGCCCGGCGGTATGGACCCCAGTGCCTTGAAAGATTTGGGGGGCGGCGGCTTGCCGGGCCTTCCCGGACCGACCGGCGGATTGCCCGGTTTGCCCAAAAAGAAATGAGTTTAGTGAATATTGAAATTGCCAAAATAAGGAATTGAAAAATGGCTGTTAAAATTCGTCTGGCCCGTGGTGGGTCCAAGAAACGTCCCTATTACCGCATCGTGATTGCCGATGTGCGCGCCCCTCGTGATGGCCGCTATATCGAAAAGATCGGTACCCATAATCCGCTTTTGCCAAAAGACCATGATGACCGGATCAAAATTGATCTGGAACGGGCCAAATACTGGCTGGGTCAAGGCGCGCAACCTACCGATCGTGTCGCCCGTTTTCTGGCGGCCGAAGGTCTGGTAGAATGGAAACACGGCAATAACCCCAATAAGGGCAAGCCACACGCCAAGGCGCTGGAACGTGCCGAAGAAAAAGCCGAAAAAGCGGCCGCTTTGAAAGAAGCCGCCGAAGCGCCCAAAGAAGAGGCCCCTGCTGAGGAAGCTCCTGCTGAGGAAGCGCCTGCAGAAGAAGCCAAGGCTAAAGATGCTGCTGACAGCTAAGTTGTAACCGTGTCCCCCCTTGTGCTTCGACAAGCACAGCATAAGGGGGGATGGACAAATGTGATACACTCGCAGGCCTCATCCTGAGCTTGTCGAAGGATGGGGGGATTTGCCCATGCCCAAGCCTGATCAAAAACCCATTCTGGTGGCCGCCATTGCCGGGGCATTTGGTGTGCGTGGAGAGGTGCGTCTGAAATCTTTTACCGAAAATCCGGCGGCCTGTCTGGATTATGCCCCCTTTGTGGACAAGGATGGCAAACCGATCCTGCACATAAAGGCCGCGCGCAAGATCAAGGGCGGCATGGCGGTTTTTGCCGATGAGATCAGCACTCGCGAGGAAGCCGAGGCGAAAAAATCCACCAAGCTTTATGCCCTGCGTGAGAAATTTGCCGAACCGGACGAGGATGACTTTTATCAGTCTGACCTTCTGGGCTTGCGGGCCGAGGATAAAAACGGCACCCCCTTGGGGCGGATCAAGGCAGTGGTCAATTATGGGGCCTCTGACCTGTTGGAGATCATCGATACCCCTGGCGTTGATGGCAGCTGGAACCTTCCCTTTACCCGCGCCCATGTTCCCCTTGTGGATATTGCCGGGGGCAAAGTGGTTTTACAGGGGGCCGAAACCTTCTTTTTGGACGACAAAGAGGACACGAGCGATGCAGGGGGGCAGGCATGAGTACGCCCTTCACAGCAACGGTTTTAACTCTTTATCCGGACGCCTTTCCAGGAGTTTTGGGGGCGTCGCTGATCGGGCGGGCCTTGTCGATGAAAAAATGGCAGCTAGAAACGCTGGACATTCGGTCATTTTCCCATCATAAGCACGCCTCCGTTGACGACACGCCTGCTGGCGGCGGCCCTGGTATGGTGCTGCGCCCGGATGTGGCGGCGGCGGCGATGGATGCGGTAGACCTTAAAGGTCGCCCGTTGATCTATCTAAGCCCGCGGGGCAAGCCGCTGACTCAGGCCATGGTGCGTGAGTATGCTGCTGGTCCGGGGCTCGTGCTGTTTTGCGGCCGCTTTGAAGGACTGGACCAACGGGTCATCGAAGCGCGCGAAATGGTGGAAATCAGTGTCGGCGATTTCGTACTCGCTGGCGGGGAAGTGGCGGCACAGGCCATGATTGAGGCCTGTGTACGATTGCTTCCTGGCGTATTGGGTGCGGCAGAATCGACTGATGAAGAGAGTTTCGAAGGCGGACTTCTCGAATATCCTCACTATACGCGACCGCGTATCTGGGAGGGGCGGGAAACCCCGCCGGTGCTTTTGTCCGGTGACCATGGCGCAGTGGCGAAATGGCGCCGCGATGAAGCGATTAAAATAACCAGGGCGCGTCGGCCCGACCTTTTAGGTAGAGCGGCGGGTAAGGAGAACAAAAATGAACGTGATTGAACAAATCGAAGCCGAAGAAGCCACCCGGGTTCTTGGCGACAAGAAACACCCTGACTTTTCAGCCGGGGATACCCTGCGCGTTCAGGTGCACATCAAGGAAGGCACGCGCGAGCGTCTGCAAGCCTTCGAAGGGG
>WFTT01000080.1 GCA_015485335.1 Robiginitomaculum sp. | reverse complement strand
TACTGGTTGTGTTTGCAGTGTTTATCAAACTGGATAGTCGTGGCCCTGTTCTCTTTTGCCAGCCGCGGGTAGGTTACCGTGGGCAGGCATTCAAGTGCTATAAATTCAGATCCATGAAAGAGAAAGACAGTTCGGAGGTGACCTCAGAAGAAGACACTCTGGAATCCGCCAAGACCATAACCAATGATCCGCGCATAACCCGTTTAGGGCATTTTTTGCGTAAAAGCCGCATTGATGAGCTTCCACAGATATTCAACATTCTGAAAGGGGAAATGAGTTGGATTGGTCCCCGCCCAGAGGCCAGTGTTCTGTCAGAATGGTATGAAGAGAAATTGCCGTTTTACAGCTATCGCCATGTGGTTCGCCCTGGCATTAGTGGCTGGGCGCAGGTCAATCAGGGGCATGTGGTCGAGGTTGGAGATGTGCATAAAAAACTGCAATATGACTTTTACTACATCAAGAATTTTTCACTCTGGCTGGATATCAGTATCGTTTTTCTAACCATCAAAACCATTATTACGGGCGGCGGCGCAAAATAGCGCCCGCAATCGTTACACCCATTCCCAGCAAAAGCGTATCAGAAGAAGCGTTCACCAATGCGGATGGTGTCCCCCGGCTGTACCGGGGTTTCTGTGGTCAGGGTGTAAGCATGTTCGCCCACTTCGCCGGCGCGCTTGATATAGACCTTTCGGGTGTCAGCACGATAGGTAAAACCCTCGGCCGTGGCCACAGCATTCATAACGGTTAGGCCACTAAGGTAGGGGTATTCCCCCGGGGATTTCACTTCGCCAAGAATGTAAAATGGTCGAAAATTCAGCACCTCGGCGCTGACGCGGGGGTCAGTCAAATAGCCCTCTTTAAGTTTTTTGGCCACAGCCCGCTGAAATTCCCGGACCGTTTTACCTTTAGCACTAACCTCGCCAACCAGAGGCAGAGAAACCTGGCCACTACCATCAACAACAAATTCCCCGGACAGATCCTCTTCCCCAAAAACAATGATGCGCAACTGATCACCAGAGCCCAAATGATATTCAGTGCCTGTGCGGATTTGGCTAATGGCGGAGTCATGGCCGGCGGCACTGGGGGCCGGCCCTGTGGCACATGATGACAGGCCGAAGGCTACGATCATACCAATCAAAAAAGTCAAAGCGCGCATGTTTTCGGTACTCTCTCAATATCGATGAAGAACAGGAAGTCTAAATGCCACGGGGGCCAAAGAGGCGCAACCCCACGCCAGTGGCTATTCGGACGAATCCATACCGGTTTGCAGAAAGCTGATCTTATCATCTTCTAGGCGAACTGCGGTCAAAACACCGGTGATATAGGCCCCGGTATCAATACCTATACGGCGATGATCCATAAACGGTTTTTTCTTTGGGGTGTGCCCGTGGACGACTTTTTTGTCAAAGCGCGCGGTGCTATCTAGAAAATCCCTACGGATCCACAATAAATCCTGCTCGCTTTGCTGTTCGATGGGCTTGCCGGGGCGCAGGCCAGCATGGACGAAGGTATAATCCCCAATCTCAGTATAAGATTTAAGATTATTGAAAAAGGAAAGATGGGTTGATCCCATGGCCGTCTCAAGAGCATTGGCCGTTTCACGCCAGCCATTGGCATCCCTGTTATCGGTTGGCGCATCGACACCATAGGAAACCAAGGTTTCCGTGCCGCCATGAGTCAGCCATTTGTCACCAAAATCTGGTTCTTCCAGAAAATGCAGCAGGGCTTCTTCATGATTACCCTTCAAAAATAATATGTGGCTCCAAGCGTCCTTGGTATTCACTTCATCGGCCAGAACAAGTAATATATCGATCACTTTTTTAGAGCCAAGACCGCGATCAACGTAATCGCCAAGAAAAACCAGTATGGTTTCCTTGCCATGCCTGTTTTCGATTGCATCCTGGCTGATGATAGAGATAAGCTCGGACAGTAAATCATCACGGCCATGGATGTCTCCAACGGCATATATGATTGTTCCTTCAGGGGTCAGAGCCTGTTTCTTCTTGCTCCTGAACCAGGAAAATACCATTCACACAGCGCCTTATTCATGCCGATTTGATGAAGCCTAGACAATGGCATGAACATCCTAACAGAGCCATAAACGCAAATCCAAGTTCTTTAGATTGCCAGAAGCTCTGCCACCTCCTATGAAAAACTAGGGTGGAAAATAGGGATTACCCTCGGGGGAGGCTGTACATTTGTTCAAAGTGCGTTTCATGGGGCCAGGCAGCGTTACAAGATATACCGTGATGGGGGTGTGTTTGGTCGCCTTATGGTTTGTGGTGCCAATAGCCAGGCAGGAAATCCGGACTTCACAGGCCAGAAATGCATTGGCAAATGCCGCTAAAACCACGGGTGACGATCATCTGGCCTTTTTGAATGAGGCTAAAAAGGCGCTGACCCCGCCGGGGCCAACTGGGGAGTTATATGATCTGGCCGCCCAGCTGGCTTTATTGCGGCCCCCCATTGATATGAATGCTGCCGATCGCCTTACCAGAAAGGCTCTTGAGCGTAGCCCTGCCCGGGCGGAAAGCTGGGCGCGTCTGGCCTATATTGGGCTGTTGCGTAAAGGAAAACTAACCGATCAAGCTCTTGAATATCTGGACCATTCCTTTGTGGTTGAACCGGCGGGTTATAAACAGTTCATGCTCTGGCGGCTGGAATTTATGTTCAGCCATTGGTCGCAATTACCCCCATCGTTACAGGAGGCCACCATGCGTTCCTTTCGCATTATGGCGCAGTGGCGGGGCAAGTCATTTGCTCTAATAATGGCGCAAAAAGCCGGTAATCCGAATGTGGAAAGGCGGGCAAGAAAGGCGCTGGATATGGAGATCACGCAGTAGGAAAAGAGCTTCCTAATGCTCCCGTTCCACTGCCAGGCCAAAGCCAGTCCCTAATAGCAAGGCCCAGGTCATTGCAATGGATGGCACCTGCAAGCCATAATCCACCATTCCATGAAGCAATACGAGCAGGCTGATGCATAAAATGGCGCGAAGCCAAGTATGCATGCGGCGGCGAATACGCAAGCCTCTTAAGATATGCCAAAAAATCAAGGCTATGGTTGAAAACATAAGAGAGGCACCAATAATGCCGGCTTCTTCCAGCCATTGCAGATAGACATTGTGCATGGAGCCAAGGTCATGCAGTGCTCGCCAAGTTTGGGCATTCATAAGAGTGTCATTGACCAGATAAAAACTGCCCATACCATATCCCATCCAGGGTGCAATCTTGAAGGCCTGCCAGTGGGCTGCAAGCATTTGTGCCCGTATTTCTGAGCCGGCCGCGGTTTGGTTTAACCGGTCAATAAAAAGGCCGCTGGACATAAAAAATACCAGGGCAATAATGGACAAGGCCAGCAGGGTGACCCCGGACACTTTTACCGATCCGCTTTTATTGCCGGTCGAACGCACCAGTTCCCAACCGATGAGAACCAGAATGGCGACGAGCGAGGCTGAAATCCCTGCCCGTGACGCGGTCAAGAGAAGAGAGGTCAGGGTAAATAACAGGGCTGTGATGGGAAGGGGAGAGCGTTTGATCAATTGCTCGATAAACACCATGCGATTGAAGGTTTTGGAAGCCACAGATTTTGCAGCCCGTATGATGAAGGTTAGCGAGAGAACGCTCAACACTCCAAATAGGGTTGCCGCACTATTGGCCGATCCAAAACCGGCCTCCAACCTTCGATAGCTTTGCACATAACCATGGGGCGCTGCCTGAGCCACTGCCAGATAGTCGATAAAGGCCCAAAGGGCAAAAATGCCGCCTGCAATAATCAGTAATTTAAACAGCAATTCGGCGCGTTTGTCCTGAAGACCAATCGCCAGGCCAACAATAAAAAAAGCGCCCAATGCCCCCAGCTTGACAAGCTCTATCCGGGCGGCATCACGATCCAGGGCAATCACGTTTGGCGCGTCTACCCAGGCCCAAAACGGGTGCGTGTATCCAGATGCATATGGCCCAAGTTGCAGGCCTGTGAAGAGGAGCAAAAGAGCAAATAATAATACAACCGCTTTGGTGCTGTATGGCGCCATTGCTTGCCCCACTTTAGGGCTGAACATTAGGC
>WFTT01000079.1 GCA_015485335.1 Robiginitomaculum sp. | reverse complement strand
CATTTTAAGGGTATTTAAGGGGTAGAGACGGGCATGCTGAGGGGTAAGAGGTGCCCCTCTTTGCCCCTCATATTCGTTATGCGGGGGATTTCCCCCTCTCCTGGGGGAGAGGGCCGGGGTGAGGGGATAGTGAAGCAAAGATAGAGCACTGTCTTTAAGTCCCTGATCCCTCACCTTATTCCTCTCCCACCCGGGAGAGGAAAGAGATTGTCTTCCTGCCGGTGCCGTGGCCTTGGGGGTGGGGATCGAAACATCTAGTCCCACACTGGCTTGGTTAGGGTATTCTTCTAGTCATCCTTCGAGGCTCACTACGTTCACACCTCTGGCTGTTCCATAAAAAGGATGCCAGCACGGTGTTTTGTCTTTTCAATCTGGGCAAAAGTGTGATTGTTCCAGCTTAGCGCTTCACCCGGACAGGACTTCGGGGTAGATAGAGTTTTCGTATCCATAAAATCAGACCGTATTATGCCAAATAAAATGTCTAAAATTTTGACTGCCTTGTTGCTCGCCTCCCTGGTTTTCACCGTCGGGTGTGGCAGCAAAGGCAAGAAAAAACTGGCCTATGTAGAACGCCCCGCCGAGAAAATTTATCTGGAGGGGTATGATCGCATGGGTCGGCGGGACTGGCCAAAAGCGGTTTTGCTGTTTGATGAGGTGGAACGCCAGCACCCGTATTCGGTTTGGGCCAGGCGCTCCATGCTGATGGCGGCCTATGCCAATTATCAGGCCAATAAATATGAAGACGCGATCAATGCGGCCCAACGCTTTGTTGCTCTGCACCCCGGATCGCGCAGTGCACCCTATGCCTATTACCTGATCGGGATCTGTCATTTTGAACAGATTTCGGATGTCGGGCGCGATCAGACCGAAACCAAAAAGGCGCTGGAGGCCCTGCGTCAGGTGGTGCGGCGTTTTCCCAACAGTGAATACGCCCGCGATGCGCGGTTGAAAATTGACCTGACCAATGACCAGCTGGCGGGCAAGGATATGGCGGTTGGCCGCTGGTATCTGAAACGCGGCTATAATCTGGCCGCCATTGCCCGTTTCCAGCATGTTATCGATACCTATGAAACCACCAGCCATACGCCCGAGGCCCTGCATCGTTTGGTCGAGGCCTATGTGCGTTTGGGGATTATGGACGAAGCGGTACAGGTTGCCGCGGTTCTGGGCTATAATTACCCGGGCACGGACTGGTATAAGGACACCTATCGCCTGCTTTCAAAAAATGGGGTGACCAGTGTGGCGGAGGCCCTTGATGACGAACATAACCAGAAAAAGAAAGGCTCGTTCATCAGCCGTACCTGGAGACGCCTGTTTTAGTCCGCGACCTGACGTTTTATGCTGAACGCGCTTAATATTCGCAATGTCGTACTGATCGACCGGCTGGATATCGGTTTTGCGCCGGGGCTTACCGCCCTGACCGGGGAAACCGGCGCGGGCAAATCTATCATTCTGGATGCTTTGGGGCTGGCGCTGGGTATGCGTGGGGCCAAGTCACTGGTGCGTAGCGGTACCGAGCAGGCCAGCGTGGTGGCTGTGTTTACCCTGCCTGAAAATCATCCGGCCTTTGCGGTGCTGAACGAGGCCGGGGTGGATTGGGATGCAGCCGAAGATCTGGTCTTGCGTCGCACCCTGGGTGCCGATGGCCGCAGCCGTGCCTTTATCAATGATCAGCCGGTTTCGGCGCGCCTGTTACAGGAGGTGGGATCAAAGGTACTGGAAATTCATGGCCAGCATGACGGGCAAGGCCTGTTGAATGCGGCCACCCATCGTCCCTTGCTGGACGAAACGGCGGGTTTGCATGGCGAGGTAACGGCGCTGGGGGCGCTGTGGCGCGCCTTTCAGGAGGCCCGCGAGCATTTGGACGAGGTTATTACGCGCCGGGAAAACAGCGAAGCAGAAAGCGAATTTGTGCGCGCCTCGCTGGAAGAGCTGAACCGGCTGGACCCGGTGGAGGGCGAAGAAGAGGCCCTGGCTGATGAGCGGGCATTTTTGATGCAGGCTCACAAGCTGGCGGAAAAGGTGGCCAGCGCCAATGCTATTTTGCAGGACGGCAGCGGGCTGGAAGCACGTTTGTCTGCGGCACTGGGATCGCTGGAACAGGCCATTGCCGGGCTGCAGGGCGGCGATCAGTCCGAGGCGGTGAAACTGCCGCTGGAGCGCAGTGCCGGTGCACTGGAACGGGCGCTGATTGAAATGGGCGAGGCGGCCTCGGCGCTGGATGATGCCGGGCAGGCCCTGAATGTGGAACCGGATCGCATGGAACGCACCGAAGAGCGCTTATTTGCGCTGCGTGCCGCGGCCCGCAAGCACAGCGTCAATGTGGATGATCTTGCGGATTTGCGCACCCGGCTGACTGCACAATTGCAAAGCGTGGAAAACCTGGCCGAAGAAGAACAAACCGCCCGTGGGGCGCTGGAGGCGGCCAAGGGGCGTTATGAGAAGGCGGCCAAGGCGCTGGCCGCCAAGCGGGCCAAGGCGGGCAAGCGACTGGAACAGGCGCTGGCGTGCGAGCTGGTGCCGTTGAAAATGGAAAAGGCGCGCTTTGCGGTGCGTCAGACCATGCTGGACCCCGATCGTTGTGGCCCCGGCGGTTGTGACCAGATCCATTTCGAGGTCAGCACCAATCCGGGTACACCCTTTGGGCCGTTGGGGTCCATTGCGTCCGGAGGGGAATTATCGCGCTTTTCATTGGCGCTAAAGGCCAGTCTGGCCAGCAAGGACGGCCCGGCCGCGATGATTTTTGATGAGATCGATCAGGGCGTCGGCGGCGCCGTTGCCGATGCGGTGGGACGGCGGCTGGCGGATCTTTCAAAGGGCGCGCAGGTGCTGATGGTAACCCACAGCCCGCAAGTAGCAGCGCGCGCCAATACCCAGATCCGTGTGGAAAAATATGAAAAGAACAAGGCCACCCTGACCCGCCTTCGGGTGCTAAGCGAGGAAGAGCGCACCGAGGAAATCGCCCGTATGCTGGCCGGGGCCGATGTGTCGGACGAGGCCCGCGCCGCCGCCCGGGCGTTGTTACAGGGCGAGTAGGCCGGCTAAGCCAGTTTGGTATCGGCAGCCTGCCATAAATACCAGCACGCGATGGAACGAAATGGCCGCCAGTTTTCGCCCAGCTTGGCAAAGGCCGCCCCATCAGGGCGCGTCTCAAGACCATAGGCGATTTTGGCCCCGTTCAGCAGTCCAACATCATTCAGCGGCAAAACATCTGGCCGCCCAAGGGTGGACATCAAAAACATTTCGGCGGTCCATTTGCCGATGCCGCGCACGGTGATCAGGCGGCTGATCACCTCTTCATCGGAAAGCGCCGCCAATGTGCCTTGCGCCGGGATGGTACCATCCAGCGATTTGGCCGCCACATCGATGACCGCCAGCGCCTTGTTACGGGACAGCCCGGCGGCGCGCAATACTTCCCATTCCATGGCGGCGAGAGCCTCTTTCGGGGGGAAATCTTCATCAAACAGGGCCAGAAAGCGCTTCATAATGGCGCTGGCCGCGGCCCCGGAAATTTGCTGAAAAATAATGGTGCGAACCAGCGCGTGATAGGGGCTGACCTCGGGATTATGCCTTAGCGGGCAGGGGCCGTGGCGGGCAATCAGCGTATCCATCACTGGATCGGCGCTCAGGTGCGCATGGGCCTCTTTATGATGCATCAAACATCCCTTGCAACCATGCTAATAGCGGCGGGGAAAATGCCAATGTGATGACATAAACCAGCCCGGCAATTTTGTTTTGCTTGAAGGCCCGCAAACAGGCATTGGCGTCGTTAAAATCGGTTTTGGTGATTTGCTCGGCCAGAAAAAAGGCAAACAACAAGGTGGGCAACCAACTGCCCACGATGATTGCCTGATCTGCGCTTTCCAAAAATCTGGCTTGGGTGGTCCCGGCAAAGGCCAGCAAAATCAGGGTCGCCGCATAAATCACAAATAGTGCGTTTTTGGTGTGGCGCCCAAACAGGCGCGCGGTGGATTTAACCCCGATCAGGGCGTCGTCCTCCTTGTCCTGATGGGCGTAAATGGTGTCATAGCCCAGCGTCCAGAAGAAAAGCCCCGCATAGGCCAGCAAAAGCGGCGTGGTTATGGTGCCGGCAATGGCCACATAACCCACCAGCACACCCCAGTTAAAGGTCAGGCCCAGCCAGGCCTGAGGCCAAAACGTGATGCGCTTCATATAGGGATAGGCCAGGATCAGCGGGATGGCGGCCAGTGCCACGAAGCGCGCCATGGCCGGCAGGATGATCAGCACCCCCAGACCAACCAGACATTGCAGCATCAGGAACACCCAGGCGGTTTTGACGCTGACCGCGCCCGAGGCGATGGGGCGCAAGGCGGTGCGGCTGACCTGCGCATCCAGATCGCGATCGACAATATCATTATAGGTACAGCCCGCCCCGCGCATGGCCAGCGCGCCGACCCAGAAGCTGAGCGCCAATAGGCCGTCATGGGTGGTCCATGGCTGTCCCAGATGCGCCAGCGCCATGCCGATCCAGCACGGAATGGCCAATAGCCAGAAACCGATGGGCCGGTCATAACGCGCCAAGCGCAAAAACGGGCGCCAGCGGCGCGGGGCACGGGTATCCACCCAGCCTTGGGGGATGGCATCGGCAATGGGTTTTTGATCGTTTTCCATGCCCTGTTGCATACAATTGTGTAGCCTTCGTCAAGCCGGACTTGACCTTTGGCGTGCCTTGGGGTGCATTTCATGGATGAAAGCACCACCAAGACTTTTTATCGACGAGCGTCTTGCCGAGGATCAGGAAATCAAACTGGATCGCCAGGCGTCGCACTATGTGGCCAATGTCATGCGCCGCCGGGTGGGCGATCCCCTGCGTCTGTTTGACGGGCAAAGCGGGGAATGGCTGGCGCGGATCACGCAGGTTGAGCGCAAAGCCGTGCAGGTACATATCGAGACGCAAAGCCGCCTGTTTGCAATGGTGCCGGATGTATGGCTGTTGTTTGCGCCGGTGAAAAAATCACGCAGCGAATTTATTGTGGAAAAAGCCACCGAGCTGGGCGTGCGCACCCTGCAAAGCGTGCAGACCCGGCGCACCACGGCACGGCCATTGCGCGATGATCGCATGGCCTTGATTGTCCGCGAGGCGGCCGAACAGACCGAACGGCTGGACCTGCCGCAAATCCTTCCCAGCGCTTCTTTGGAAGACCTCTTGCAAAACTGGGATGGCGAGCGGACGCTGATATTTTGTGATGAAGCCGGCGAGGATGCGGACCAGCCCTGGGGCGGGCAAAGAGGCCGCGCTTTGCCCATGCTGGAAAGCCTGAAAACCAACCCGCCCGGCCCTAAAAGCGCCATCCTGATCGGCCCGGAAGGGGGCTTTGCCCCCGAGGAGCGGGAACATTTGCGCGCCTGCGCGTTTGTGCGCCCGGTGACCCTGGGGCCGCGCATTTTGCGTGCTGACACCGCGGCAGTGGCGGCGCTGAGCCTGTGGCAGGCCATAAAT
>WFTT01000078.1 GCA_015485335.1 Robiginitomaculum sp. | reverse complement strand
TCCCGCATCTATAAACAGGTGGGCAATTCCGGCACCCGCTTTGGGATGAATGGCAATGTGGTTCTGGGCGAACATCCGGGCACCATGGGCAGTGCGCTTGGCTCATGGCGGCTATACGTGCCGGGCATCGGCATTGATGACCGCGTAGCCATGGTTGATATGAGCGGCGCCAGTGCAACCTCTGTGCATTATTACGCCACCAATCGGCTGGGCAGCGTCATTGGCATGGTGACAGTAACCGAAACATAAAACAAGAAATACCCCTTGGGTCTGGATACCGGCGTGCGCCGGTATGACGGCTATAAATTACGAAATTACAGTGACAGTAACCGGAATTTAGTTGAAGCGCCCGCGGCGGGCTTATCGCCCCTGCGGCGTCCTGTCACAGGGCGTAGCTGTGTGATCACGGAAATGCCAGTTGCAAATGGTTCTCATTTGTGTTTTACCGACTTTATGAGCACAAAGCGTAGAAAACTCAATGAATTGAAGCGCCATGAGGCGGGCCGCGTCTGTGGTTTTGCCGCCCATAATGACGCCATGGTGATCAAATTGCGTGAAATCGGCTTTGCCGAGGGCGACGAGGTCGAAGTGCTGGGCCGCGGGCTGATTGGCGGCACGCCCATATCGGTGCGCCTGAACCAGACCGTGATTGCCCTGCGCACCCGCGAAGCGGGCTTGGTGGAAGTGGACCTGACAACGTGAGCAATGATACGGACCGGGAATTGCGCCTGGCGATGATCGGGGCACCCAATACGGGTAAAACCACGTTTTTTAACGGCCTGACCGGCGGACGGGCCAAAACCGCCAACTATCCCGGGGTTACGGTTGAACGCCGCACCGGGCATTTTCATACCCTTGGGGGCACGGCAGTTGAACTGATTGACCTGCCGGGCATTTATGGCCTAGCCGGGCGCACATTGGATGAACGGGTTGCCGTAGATGCAATTACTGGACGCATTGAGGGCGAGACACCGCCGGATTTATTGCTAATCTTTTTGGATGCCACCCATTTGCGCACGCACTTGCACAGCGTTTTAGAGCTGAAGGCACTTGGCCGACCAGCGGTATTAATCCTCAACATGATGGATTTGGCTGAACGAGACGGCACCAAAATTGATATTGCGGCACTAGAGCGTGCCATCGGCATTCCGGTTATACCATCAAACGCAGCACGCAAATCGGGCCGCGAAGCACTGGTTAATCGGCTAGATACTTTGCTGGAGAGCCTCCCTAAAACCACGACCACGGATCCTTTGAGTATTGATGGCACCACGATAAAGGCCCTGCAAAAAGAGGCCCGCTCTATCGCAAATCAGGTCATTTTACATGAAACCGGGATGAACACCCTAACCCGCCGGTTAGATGGCATTTTCCTACACCCCCTATTGGGGCCAGTTATTCTGGCCGCCATTTTGTTTTTGATGTTTCAGGCGGTGTATTCATGGGCCAATATTCCCATGGACCTGATTGATAGTGGCTTTAGTCAGCTATATGGCCTAGCCAAGCAGATCAAGCCGGACATGCTCGCAAGCTTTCTCGCCGATGGCGTCATAGCTGGGCTGGGCAGCGTTTTGATATTCCTGCCGCAAATCATTATATTATTTGGCTTTATTTTGTTACTGGAGGCCTCTGGTTATATGAGCCGGGCGGCCTTTTTAATGGATGAGTTGATGCGCCGCGCCGGGCTTAACGGGCGCGCCTTTATCCCCCTTCTGTCCAGCTTTGCTTGTGCTGTGCCGGGCATTATGGCGGCGCGCACCATTGAGAGCGAACGCGATCGCCTGACCACCATTATGGTGGCTCCCTTGATGACCTGTTCGGCGCGCCTTCCGGTTTATACGCTGATTATTGCGGCCTTTATCCCCCGCGAGAAAATCGGCATGTTTAACCAGCAGGGTTTAGTCATGTTTGCGCTCTATCTTGCGGGCATATTTAGTGCCCTCATCGTTGCCTATATCTTGCGCAAAACCGTCACCAAAGGCGAGACACAACCCTTATTGATGGAGCTCCCCTCCTATAAATTACCGCAAGTCTGGGATTTTGCATTGGGATTGTGGCAACGTATCTGGATATTCCTGCGCCGGGCAGGCACGATCATTTTCTCGGTGGCCATTGGTCTTTGGTTTCTCGCCAGCTTTCCAAAGGGCGATAATGGCATTCGGGACAGCTTTGCCGGCATGATCGGCAGTGTTTTGGAGCCTATTTTCCGCCCCATCGGTTTTAATCTTGAAACCGTCATTGCGCTGGTTCCCGGCATGGCCGCACGCGAAGTGGTGGTGGCCGCCATGGGCACGGTCTATGCCTTGCAGGGCAATGACGAACAGATCGCGGGCAGTTTATCGCAAATTTTGCAAAGCGCCTGGACCCTACCCTCTGCCCTGTCGTTTCTGGCATGGTATGTTTTCGCCCCACAGTGTTTTTCAACCATAGCCATGGTGCGCCGTGAAACAAACTCACTAAACTGGACCCTGTTTATGGTCGGCTATCTGTTCGCGCTGGCCTATATCGCGGCCTTTATCACCTATCATGTGGCGCTGGCCTTCACTGGCTAAGCTTCGCCAAGCAGCTCCGCTTTGGTTTGATCATCGCAAAATGCGGCCTCAATGGCAGTGCGGCTGATGGCGCGCATATCATCATCGCTAAACGCAAAGGCACGTTGCACTTGCGCGTATTCATTGGCGATATCGGTATGAAAATACGGGGGATCGTCTGCCCCCAGCGCCAGTTTCACCCCGGCGTCTTGCAAGCGCTTGATTGGGCTTTGCGCATAGGCCTCATAAACACCCACTTTGATGTTTGAGCCGGGGCAAACCTCCAGCACGACCCCCTCGCCTGCCAAACGCCGCAGAAGATCGTCATCCGTAACCGCCTGAACCCCATGGCCGATCCGTGAGGGGCGCAAAGCCTCTAGCGCGTTGCGCACACTGTGCGCACCGCACACTTCGCCGGCATGAACCGTCAGGCCCAGTTCCGCATCACGGGCAATATCAAAGGCGCGGGTATAATCGGCGGGCTGGCCGGTGGTTTCATCCCCGGCCATGCCAAAACCCGTGACCAGTTCGTGCGGATGGCGATGCGCCTGTCTGGCCGTGGCCTCGCATTTTTCTATACCATAATGGCGAATGGCGGTCAGGATAAAGCGCCCCTGCACGCCGCTTTCTTCGCGGGCCTTGCCGAGCCCCTCGGCCATGGCCTGCACCATGTCGGGGTAATCAATGCCACCATTGGCCCCATGATCCGCCGAAATAAACACCTCGCCATAAATCAGGCCCTGCGCGGCGGCATTGCTGTAATAACGATAGGTCAGATCATAATAATCCTGCGGCGTGCAAATGGCCGCACAGACCGCATCATAGGCCCCCAGAAAATGCTGAAAATCGGTCCAGCAATAATGCCCATCTGCGTCAAAAATATCATTGGGCAGGCGCACCTGATTGCGCGTGGCCAGTTCGCGGATCAGGTCTGGCGGCGCGGCCCCTTCGATATGGCAATGCAGATCAACCAGCGGGATACTCATACCCAACTGGTACCCGTGCCAAAGCCTGGCACGCCCAGCCATTTGGCTGCGCTTTCACCAATGTCGGCAAAGGTGGATCGGGCGCCCAGCGGCCCGGGTTTGACCTTGGGCCCAAAGGCCAGCACCGGCACATGCTCGCGCGTGTGATCAGAGCCAGGAAAGGTTGGATCGCACCCATGATCAGCAGTCAGGATAACCATATCATCCTCGCGCAAAATGGCGATCAGTTCAGGCAGGCGTTTATCAAACGCCTCCAGCGCGGCAGCATAGCCCGGCACATCGCGCCGATGACCATAAAGCATGTCAAAATCGACAAAATTGCTCATTACAAAGCTCTGATCCGGGGCGCTTTGCATTTGCGCCAGGGTCACATCAAAGATGGCATCATTGCCATAGGCAGGCACCTTTTTGGTGACACCAGAGCCAGCAAAAATATCGGAAATTTTTCCAATGGCGATCACTTCATGACCCGCCTCACTGACCCGGCTCAGCAAGGTGGGTTTGTGCGGCGGCACCGAATAATCCCGCCGCCCATTGGTGCGGGTAAAATCGGCGGGGCCTGTGCCCTCAAAGGGCCGCGCAATCACCCGGCCTACATTATAGGGGTCGGCCAGTTTGCGCGCGATCAGGCATATTTCGTACAATCGTTCCAGGCCAAAACTGCCCTCATGGGCAGCAATCTGCACCACCGAATCAGCACTGGTATAAAGGATCGGTTTGCCGGTTTTCATATGCTCTTCGCCGTGGGTCTTGATGATCTCGGTGCCCGAGGCATGGCAATTGGCCAGCACGCCTGGCAGATCGGCCTCGCGGATCAGGGCGTCCACAAATTCAGGGGGGAAACTGTTGGTGGCGGCGGTAAAATAGCCCCAATCAAAAGTCGCCGGGGCACCCATGGCCTCCCAATGACCGCTGGGGGTGTCCTTGCCGTGGCTGGTTTCAATGGCATAGCCCCACGCGCCGGTATAAGGCCCCTCACCTTCCATGCCCGGCGGCGTGCGCCCGGTGCTGGCCTCGCACAGCGCGCCCATGCCCAGCTTGACCAGATTGGGAATATGCAATGGCCCGGCGCGCAAACCATCTTTATCGGCTTTGCCCGCCGCGCAAGCCTCGGCGATATGGCCCAGCGTATCGGCCCCCGTATCGCCAAACGTGTCGGCATCGGCGGCGGCCCCGACGCCCAAACTATCCAGTTCACAGACCAGAACGCGGCTCATGCGCCCTCTCCCTCAATACGCGCAATAATCATCGGCTGGGGTACAAAATGATCTTCTACCTCGCCCATAGTATAGGTTTTTTGCAAGGCCAAAACCGCCGTGTTCGCGGCGTCTTCGCTGCGCGCATGGACCATGGCAAGGGGCTCGCCGGCCTTCACTTCTGTGCCAACGCCCGAAAGATCAGTAAAGCCCACCGCATGATCAATTTTCTGATCGGCGCGGGTGCGCCCGCCGCCAAGGCCAATAACCGCCAGGCCAACGCCGCGCGCATCAATGGCCCAGATACGGCCCGTTTTTGGTGAAGGCACAGGCATAATCACCGGCGCAATGGGCAAATATTTCTCGTAATTGTCTACAAAATCGGCGGGGCCGCCAAGGGCGCGCACCATATGGGCAAAGACCTCAGCCGCTGCACCGCTTTGCAAGACACTTTGCGCTTTCTTTTCACCCTCGCTATGGGTGCCAACCAAGCCGCCCAAAAGCAGCATTTGCGCCACCAATTGCATGGTAATAAATTCCAGCCGTGGATCACGATGCTCGCCGGTGAGAAAACGCACCGCATTGACCACTTCGACCGCATTACCCGCCGCACTGGCCAATGGCTCGTTCATATCGGTCAGAATGGCGCTGGTGCGCACCCCGGCCCCGCTGGCCACCTCAACCAGGCTGGTGGCCAGTTCGCGGGCGAATTTCTCGTCAGACGCAAAGGCCCCATTGCCGCATTTGACATCCATCACCAGCCCGTCCAGCCCTTCGGCCAGTTTTTTGGACAATATGGACGCGGTGATCAATGGCACGGATTCCACCGTGGCAGTCACATCGCGGGTGGCGTAAAAGCGCTGGTCCGCCGGGGCAAGCGCCGCCGTCTGGCCAATAATGGCGCAACCCACCTCTTTGACAACACGGGTAAAGGTTTCCTGATCGGGAATGGCCTGATAGCCGGGAATGGCCTCGAACTTGTCCAGCGTGCCGCCGGTATGGCCAAGGCCGCGCCCGGAAATCATTGGCACCGCACCGCCGGCTGCGGCCACCATTGGCCCCAGCATCAGCGATACATTATCCCCCACACCGCCGGTGGAGTGTTTATCCAGCACGGGCTTGTCGATACCGGCGCTCTGCCAGTCCATTACCATGCCACTGTCGCGCATGGCACACGTCAGGGCCACGCACTCATCACGGCTCATGCCATTAAAGAACACCGCCATGGCAAAGGCGGCAATCTGGCCCTCGCTGATTGAATTATCCGCAATGCCCGCCGCAAAGGCGGCAATATCTTCGCTCCGCAAGGTCTTGCCGTCCCGCTTGGCGCGGATGAGTTCCTGTGGAAGCATATTAAAATCCTGTTCGCGTCATCACGAAGAAAAAAACCTTTTCGTGTCATCCCGGAAGCCGTTAGGCTATCCGGGATCCATTGTGATGTTGTTATCCTGTATGGACCCCGGATAATTTTTACAAAATTTCCGGGGTAACACGATGAAGTACTCCAATTGAACCCAGCCCTAGTCCCCGTAGGGCAGCCAGATATTCTTTACTTGGGTGGCTTCGCGCAAAAAGCGCCGTCCTTCGCCGGTTTTCACATCAAACCAGTCCCGCGCCTTGCCATCATTGACCCAAGTGCGTTTCAGATTGCTGATCGAGGCGCGTTGCACCATCGCCGCGCCTTTGGCGCTGCCATGATACCAAAGGCCGTCCACCTGATCGTGCTCGGCCAAAACCTTGGCCATCTCATCACGTTTACCGGTGATGATATTGACCACACCGGCAGGCACGTCCGAGGTTTCCAGCACCTGATAAAAGTCCGTGCCGATCAGGGCATAGCGTTCGGATGGGATCATCACCACGCAGTTACCGGTACTAATAATGGGGGCCATCAAAGAGATAAAGTTCAGCAAAGGCGCATTATCCGGGCACACCGCACCCATAATGCCGATGGGTTCTTTCACCGCCAGCGCCACATTGCGCACTGGCGGGGTATGGACCTGGCCGTCATATTTATCGGCCCACGCCCCATAGGAGAACAGACGACTGATCGAGGCCTCAATTTCGGCGGCGGCCTTGGCTTTGCTGGCCCCGGTCAGATCACGCAGGCGATCGGTAAACTCGCCCGCCCGAATGCTCAGGTTTTCGGCAATGTAATAGAGGATTTGCGCCCGGTTATAGGCGGTACGCCCGGCCCAGCAGGAATTTTTAAACGCCGCCTCGACCGCATTGCGAATATCCTTGCGATTGCCCGCGCCCACACGGCCCGCAATCTCGCCCTTGTGGTTCAAAATCGCCATGGTGTTGCCGCCATCGGGGCGCGCCTGTTTGCCGCCAACATACATTTTGGGGGTGCGGTCAATGGCGGCAAAGCCCGCCGGTTCAGCCGTGCCCGTGGTCTCTGGCGCAGCAATAACGGCCTCGCCCTTGGTCGCCCAGTCCTTTTTGGGCTTAAGATATTCAAACATGCCCTCGCGGCCACCTTCGCGGCCAAAACCGCTTTCGCGATAGCCGCCAAAGCCACAGGCCGCATCAAACTGGTTGGCCGAATTGACCCAGACAATGCCAGCCTTGATTTGCGACGCCATTTCCAGCGCCCGATTGATGTTTTCCGACCAGACAGAGCTGGCCAGCCCATAGCGGCTGTTATTGGCCAGCGCCACCGCATCCTCCAGGGAACGAAAACTCATCACGGTCAGAACCGGGCCAAAGATTTCTTCGCGCACGGCGATATTGGCCGGGCTGACATTGGTGAGCAGGGTTGGTGGATAATAACAGCCATCTTTGGGCATTTCGACGTCCGGTTGCCACAAATCGGCCCCCTCGGCCACGCCCTGCTGGACCAGCTTGTCAATGCGCGCACACTGGGTGGGGTCGATGATCGCCCCCATATCCATGGCCTTGTCCAGCGGATCACCAATACGAAAATGCGAGAGGCGTTCCTTGATCTTGGCAACGATAACATCGGCCACGCCTTCTTCGACCAGAAGGCGCGATCCGGCGCAGCACACCTGGCCCTGATTAAACCAGATGGCATCGACCAGGCCCTCAACCGCGCTGTCCAGGTCCGCATCCTCGAACACGACAAAGGGGGATTTGCCACCGAGCTCTAACGTTAATTTTTTGCTTGAACCCGCTGTAGTTGCACGAATAAGCCTGCCAACTTCGGTTGATCCGGTAAAGGCGATTTTGGCCACACCCGCATGTTCGACCAAAGCCGCGCCGGTCTCGCCAGCGCCGGTGACGATATTGACCACACCGGCGGGCAAGCCCGCCTCCTGGCACAATTGCGCAAAGAAAAGCGCCGTTAGTGAGGTGAATTCGGCAGGCTTTAACACCACCGTATTGCCCGCCGCCAGCGCCGGGGCGATTTTCCATGACAGCATTAAAAACGGGAAATTCCACGGGATGATCTGCCCCACCACGCCCAGCGGCGCATAGTCTGGCAATTCCTGATCCAGCAATTGTGCCCAGCCCGCATGGTAATAAAAATGTCGCGCCGCCAATGGAATGTCGATATCGCGGGTTTCGCGCAACGTCTTGCCATTATCCAGACTTTCCAGCACCGCAATAAAGCGGCTGTTCTTTTGAATAAGCCGCGCCAGCGCATAAAGATATTTGGCCCGTTCATGACCGCTTAGCGCCGCCCAGCCTTTTTTTGCCTCACTGGCTGCCTGCACGGCGACGTCCACATCACGTTTTGATCCGGCGGCGATTTTGGCCAGCACTTTGCCATCGGCGGGGTTGATATCGTCAAAATACGCTTTGGGTGCGGGTTTGACCCACGCCCCGCCAATATAATGCGAAAAGCCGCCTTTATGGTTGTTCAGCCAGTCGCGCACATAAGAGGCATCTTCGGGTGCCGGGCCGTATTCCATGTTTTCAAAGATCTCAGCAACGCTCATAATGGTGTCCTACCCTATGGGATGGCGGTTGGCGGCGCTGTAATGGCCGGTGACGAAGTGTTCCAGTTGGCGCTCAATATCGCCCAACAGGCTGGACGCGCCAAAGCGCAACAAATCTGGTTGCAACCAGTCATTGCCCAGCTCTTCCTTGGCCAGCACCATATATTGTAGCGCGGTTTTGGCATTCGAAATGCCGCCCGCTGGCTTAAAGCCGATTTTATGGCCTGTCTTGCCAAGATATTCGCGGATCATGCGCATCATGATCAGGCTGACACCCTGCGTGGCGTTGATCTTTTCCATGCCGGTAGAGGTTTTGATAAAGTCCGCCCCGGCCATCATGCAAATCATCGAGGCCTTGGCCACTTTGGTCATCGAGCCAAGCTGTCCGGTGGCCAAAATGGTTTTCAAATGCGCCTCGCCGCAGGCTTCGCGATAAGACGCGACTTCGTCATAAAGTGCCTGCCAGTTGGCGGTCAGCACATACCGG
>WFTT01000077.1 GCA_015485335.1 Robiginitomaculum sp. | reverse complement strand
GGATTAATGCAAAACTGGATACCCCGGATAAACCGGGTAATGACAGATCCTGCTATCCGTCCTTCGAGGCTCACCTTGTTCGCACCTCATGATGAAGCATTATTTATTTAACTACGGACTCATACTGAGGTGGCGCGAAACTCCCTCGGAGTATGAAAGAACACAAATTCTGGGAGAAAAAGTACTAACCCTCAAGCCGTAATCACCCGCGCAAAAAGCGCCGGGTCCACATTACCGCCAGTGGCCAGTACGCACAGCGCCCCTTTGCCCGGCACCAGGCCTTTCAGCGTGATGGCCAACGCCATGGCACCGCCGGGTTCCAGGGTGATTTTCAGGTATCTGAATGCAAACCCCATGGCGGCAAAGACGTCCTCATCGCTGGCACTCAGGCCAGCCGTAATGCGGCTCCGGTTGATGCCAAAGGTCAGATCGCCCGGTTCTGGTGTTAACAGGGCATCACAGGCCGAACCATCCAGCCGATCATTACGTTGTTTTTTACCCGCCGCAAAGGAGCGTTTATGATCATCAAAACCATCGGGTTCTGCGGTATAGAGTCTGGCCTTCGGGTAGAGGGCCTCCCAGGCAAGCGCAATGCCCGCGGTCAGGCCGCCGCCCCCAGCATTGACAATCAGGGCCTCTGGCTCAACCCCAAATTCGCGCAATTGTTCGGCGCATTCCATGCCCGCCGTGCCCTGCCCGGCAATCACCATGGGGTCTTCATAAGGGGGGACCAGCACCGCATCGCGCTCTTTGGCGATACGGGCTGCGATCTCCTCGCGGTTCTCGTTCACCCGATCATAATAAACGATTTGCGCCCCCCGGGCCTTCACCCCATCGGATTTTACCGCCGGCACATCTTTGGGCATGACGATCAGGGCCGGCACCCCGGCTTCGGCGGCGGCGGCGGCCACCCCTTGGGCATGATTGCCGGACGAATAGGCCACCACACCGGCGGCCCGCTCGTGTTCAGCCAATTGCATGATGCGATTACTGGCGCCACGATATTTGAACGAGCCGGTGGTTTGCAGGCATTCCGCCTTGACGAACACAGGTCGTCCCACCGCCGCGTCCAATGCTGCGCACCGCAAGAGCGGCGTGCGCACCACGCGCCCCTTAAGGCGCGCATGGGCGGCCTTCACATCGGCAAAAACTGGCAAGGTATTATTCTGAAACATGTGCCATTTACCGATGCAAATATGGGCGGATCAAGGGCAAATCAGGACGATACCAAGACCAGCTTGCCTTTGGCTTCGCGTTTGGCCAGGGCATCAAAGCCGCCCATAAAGTCCGCAAACGCATAGCGTTTGGTTACTGTGGCTTTGATCTTGTCTTGTGCGTAGAAATCAAAAATCTCGGCCATATTCTGTGCATGGGCCGCCGGATCGCGCATGGCCCAGGCCCCCCAAAACACGCCCACGATGGATGCGGTTTTTAGAAGCACCAGGTTAAGCGGAATTTTGGGAATATCGCCCGCGGCAAAACCGATTACCAGATAACGTCCGTTCCAGCCAATGGCCCGCAGCGCAGGCTCGGCGTATTTACCGCCGACCGGATCATAGATCACGTCTGCGCCCTTGCCGCCGGTGGCCTCTTTAAGGGCTGCCTTTAACTCATCCTTTTCGTAATTAATCAGGCTGGTGGCCCCATGCGCTTTGGTCAGGTCCAGCTTGTCTTGCGTACTGGCACAGGCAATGACATTGGCCCCCATGGCCGCCCCCAGTTCCACCGCCGCCAGACCAACACCACCCGCCGCGCCCAATACCGCCAGACTTTCGCCGGCCTGTAAATTGGCGCGTTGTTTGAGCGCATAATAGGAGGTGGCATAGGTGGTGGTGATGCCGGCGCCCACATCAAAATCCATGCCGTCGGGAAGCCGGGCCAGCGATTGTGCTGCCACCACGACCTTTTGTGCAAACGCACCATTCATGGTGTAGGCAATCACCCGATCGCCAACCGCATAACCGCTCACGCCCTTGCCCAGCGCACTGATCACACCGGCGCATTCCGCGCCCGGCACAAACGGGGTTGGGGGCTTCATCTGGTAAAGCCCTTGCACCAAAAGAAGATCCGGAAAATTTAAACCCGCCGCGCGCACATCGATGCACACCTGCCCCGGGCCGGGGATGGGATCATCCATCTCTTCAAAGGCGAGATTGTGATAATCACCATATTCCTTACAGATAACCGCCTTCATCGCTTTAATTCCACACCCAGCACCTTGCTGGCTTCGGCTAGGAACTTCATCGATTGTTGTCCGCCCATGGTGTATTCTTCGGCACCATCCGGGTTGATAATGGCGTCCCAATTGGCCGCCACATTTTCCGGGGTCTGTTCATCCGGTTTCAAATAAATACCCTGGGTCTCGGTAATGCGTGCACAGGCAAAACCTCCCGCCCCTGCGGCCAGAATGGTCCGTTTGGGGCCATCTTCGCTGACCAGATACAGAAGGCCGGCGGACACTGATTCTGGCGTCAGGACATCCAGTACTTCCTGGGGCATCAGATCTTCGGTCATGCGCGTGGCCGCCACTGGCGAGAGCGCATTGATACGAATGTCATATTTGGCCCCTTCCAGATGCAAGGTGTTCATAAAGCCCACCAAACCCAGCTTGGCCGCGCCATAATTGGCCTGGCCAAAATTACCATAAAGACCGGAGGACGAAGTGGTCATGGCGATCCGGCCATAGCCCTGTTCGCGCATGATTTCCCACACTGCCTTGGTACAATTGACCGAGCCCATAAGGTGGACATCAATAACCATTTGAAAATCAGCCAGATCCATTTTCAGGAAGGTTTTATCGCGCAAAATCCCGGCATTATTGACCAGAATATCCACCCGGCCCCATGTGTCCATGGCTTCCTTGACCATGGCCTCAACCTCGCCAATCTTGGTCACATTGGCCCCATTGGCAATGGCTTCACCGCCGGCGGCCTTGATTTCTTCAACCACGGTTTCAGCGGCGCTAAGCGAACCACCCGTGCCATCACGGGCACCACCCAGATCATTGACCACAACCTTGGCACCTCGGGCCGCCAGCCCCAATGCATGGGTCCGCCCAAGGCCATTGCCGGCACCGGTTACGATGGCAACGCGATCATCAAATCGAATACTCATTTCTCTGTTCCTTACGTGTTATATATATTCGTTGTTGTCATTCCGCAGAAGCCGGTATCCAGTTGCAACGCTGCAATGGATGTCGGCCTGCGCCGGTATGGCGCTCTATGCTGTAAAACTCATGCCCAGCCATTCTGCCACAAGGGCTGGTTTATCCACCCCCTCGATCTCGATGGCGACGCTATAGGTTACCAGAATTTGTCCTGGCTTTTTCTCGACCACCTCTTTGATGGTGGCGGCGGCGCGAATTTTGGAATTCACCGCCACCGGATTGATAAAGCGCAGGGAATTGAAACCATAATTGACCCCCATCATCACGTTTTCCGGGATCAAGGTCAGCTCTTTCATCAGATAAGGCAGCATAGAGAGTGTTAAAAACCCATGCGCAATAGTGCCGCCAAAAGGCGTCTTGGCCGCGGCCTCGGGGTCTACGTGGATAAACTGGTGATCCAAAGTGGCATCGGCAAAGGCGTTGATGCGCTCCTGATCAATCTCGAACCAGTCTGAATGGCCCAGATCCTTCCCACCGGATGCCAGAAGCTCTTCTTTTGAAACGATATTTATCATGGTCTACCCCTTTTCCTTATTGTTTGTTGTTTATGGTTTGGCCGACATACCACCATCCAGCGGAATGATGGCGCCATTGATATAAGCCCCGGCACGGCTGCACAAAAACTGTAATACGCCGGCGACATCTTCCGGCTCGCCCAGACGGCCCAACGGCACATCGGCGCGGGCCAAGGCGGCCAGTTCTTCATTTTCGGTGACAAACGCCATCATGCGCGATGGGAAAGGCCCGGGCGCAATGGCATTGACCGTGATATGACGGGCCGCCAGCTCGTTCGAGAGCACTTTGGTCAGATGATGCACCGCCGCCTTGGACGCCGTATAGGAATAGGCATTATTGCCCACCGCACGGGTGCCCACCACCGAGCCAACATTAACGATGCGTGCCGGATTTTCGGCGCTCGCCGCGGCCTCCAGCAAGGGCAGCAAGGCCTGGGTCAGCATAAACACGCCGGTGACATTCACATTCATGATCTTGTCAAAGCCGGAACGGGGAAATTCGCCCATAGGCGCGCCCCAGGTGGCCCCGGCATTGTTCATCAGAATATCGAGCTTGTCAGTGCGGGCCGATACGGCCTTGATCACAGCGGCTATACCCTCATCCGAAGCCAGATCCGCCGCAAAGCCAAAGGCGCAGTCGCGGCCCATCTCTTCGTTGATGGAGGCCGCGGCCCCTTCGCACACTGCCCCTTTGCGCGAGGCAATCATGACGGTGCATCCTGCCTTGGCAAAGGCCCGGGACGCCATCAGGCCAATGCCCGATGCGCCGCCGGTAACCAGAACAGTTTTTCCTGTTATATCAAAGAGTTCTGACACGATCTTTACACCTTTTCATTGACGTAATGGCGCAATTCCTGACGTGCCACTTGCATACGGTGCACCGCATCGGGACCATCGGCAAAGCGCAAGGTGCGCAGCGCCGTCCACATTCCGGCCAAAGGCGTGTCCTGGCTGACGCCAAAACCACCGTGCATCTGGATGGCTTCGTCCACCACCTGCAGGGCCACAGAAGGTGCCGCCACCTTGATCATGGAGATAAAGGTTTGCGCCTCTTTCACCCCGCGAGTATCCATCATCCAGGCCGCTTTCAGGCACAGAAGGCGGGTTTGTTCAATCTCGATCCGGCAATTGGCGATAATGTCGTAATTGGCGCCCAGCTTGGCCAGTGGACGGCCAAAAGCGGTGCGACTGACCGAGCGTTTGCACAACAGCTCCAGCGCCCGTTCGGCCTGCCCCACGGCTCGCATGCAATGGTGAATACGGCCAGGGCCAAGGCGGCCTTGCGCCACTTCAAACCCACGACCGGGGCCAGCAATAATATGATCTTCGGGCACTTTCACGTCGGTAAAGCGCAGATGCAAATGTCCGTGTGGTGCATCATCGGCACCAAAAATCTGCATGGCGCGCACTTTTTCAATGCCCGGCGTGTTGGCTGGCACCAAGATCATCGAATGCTGGGCATGCCGGGGGGCCTCAGGATTGGTCTTGACCATCACGATATAAATTTCACAGCGCGGATCCCCGGCCCCGGATGACCAGACCTTCTCGCCATTCATCACCCATTGGCCATCTTTCAGGACCGCCGGCATGGAAATATTGGTGGCATCAGATGACGCCACATTGGGTTCGGTCATCACATAGGCCGAGCGGATTTTACCTTCCAGCAAAGGTTTCAGCCATTTGTCCTTTTGCTCTTGGGTTCCGTAGCGCTCGATCACTTCCATATTGCCAGTGTCCGGCGCGGCACAGTTAAACACCTCGGGCGCCAGATGGGACCAGCCCATTTCCTCGGCCAGGTGAGCATATTCCACGGTAGAGAGGCCATAGCCATGCTCTGAATCGGTCAGCCAGAAGTTCCACAAACCTTGCTTCTTGGCCTTGTCTTTCAGGCTTTCGCGGATTTCTTCCTGACGCGGCGTGAAGACAAAACGCTCTCCGCCGGGCGCGGTACCAACCTCGGCAAAGTATTCCTCTTCCAGCGGCATGATGTCGTTACGCACCATTGAGCGCACCTGATCCAGCAAGGGCTGAACCTTTTTTGAAATGCCTAAATCCATCTTTAAAATCCTCGCAAAATGGCCAAACGGTTGGCCTGAAAGGCGTAATCGCCCAAAAGTTCCTGTGCCGCGCGCACGCGCTTCATATAAAAGCCAATGTCGTATTCATCGGTCATGCCAATGCCGCCGTGCATTTGCACCGCTTCATTGGCCGCCAATATGGCCACTTCACCGGCCTTGGCCTTGGCCAAGGCAGCCCCGGCCCCGGCCATTTCCGGCGCTTCGTTAAACATCTGCAAAGCCTTCAGCACGGCGGATTTGACCAGTTCGATCTCGGAATACAAATGCGCAGAGCGGTGTTGCAGCCCCTGAAAAGCCCCCACATGCGTATCAAACTGCTTGCGTTCCTTGATATAGTCCATAGTTATTTCAAAGCTTTGTTCGGACGCCCCCAGCATTTCCGCGGCCAGTCCGGCACGGCCCACATTGAGCACCCTTTCCAGAAGCGCAAAGCCATCATCCAGCGTGCCGATCAGGGCATCCCCTGCCACGTCCACGTCTTTGAATTCGCTATGGGCATAATTACGCGAATCCAGCAATTTGGTGCGCGAAGAGCTTAGCCCGGCAGCGTCTTTTTCCACAATGAACAGCGAAATGCCGGCCTCGTCCCCCACCTCGCCCGAGGTGCGCGCCGCAACAATCAAAGCGTCGGCATCAAACCCATCGATGATGTATGATTTTTCGCCATTTAGCCGATAGCCATTGCCATGGGCAACGGCGCTGAGCGCGGTTTTGGCCGGGTCGTGTTTTACGCCCTCATCCACCGCCATGGCGATAATGGTTTTGCCCTCGGCAATGCCCGGCAACCACTTTTCCTTTTGCTCGTCCGTACCTTCACGCAAGGCAGTAACGGCCATCAAGGCGGTGCTGATAAAAGGTGAAGCCGTCAGGTTGCGGCCCATTTCCTCGGCAATCAGGCCCGCGCCCACCATGCCGTAATCAATGCCGCCATATTCTTCGGGCACCAAAATGCCGGCCCAGCCCATCTCGGCCATTTGTGCCCATAATTCACGGGACCAGCCCAGTGGATCATTATTATCGCGTAATTTGCGCAAGGCACTCACGGGTGCTTTTTCACTTAAAAAGCCTTTGGCCGCATCACGCAGCATGACTTCTTCTTCGTTTAATACCAATGCCATCAATACTGTTCCTTAAGACGCCGGAAGGCCCAAAATACGTTTGGAAATAATGTTCAATTGCACCTCGGACGTGCCGCCCTCGATGGAATTGGCCTTGGTGCGCAACCATGCGCGGGGCAATTCTCCATCGCGGCTGGCCTCGCCTTCCCATTCCAGTGCCGCATGGCCTTTGGACGCCATCAGCAGCTCGTAACGGCGCTTGTTCAGCTCGGTGCCATAATATTTCAGCATGGACGAGCGCGCGCCAATGCCCTGCCCCGCTTTGGCCTCGTCCTTCATGCGCTCCATGGTCAGCATAAACGACCAGCCATCAATTTCGGCCCGTGCCAGATCGGCCCGCAGGGCCTGGTCGGCCAACCGGCCTTGGGCATCCGTGCCAAGGCTATCGACCGCAATCTGCCCGATCGAGCGGCCACCAATGCCGCCATCGCCCGCATCCCCAATCATGGCCCGTTCATGGGTCAGCAGATATTTGGCAATATCCCAGCCCTTGTTCAGGGTACCAACCAGATTTTCCTTGGGCACTTTGACCTGATCAAAGAAGGTTTCACAAAACGGCGAACGTCCTGAAATCAGCGTAATTGGCTTGGTGCTGACCCCTTTGCTTTGCATATCAAAAAGAATAAAGGATATGCCCAAATGCTTGGGCGCTTTGCGGTCGGTACGAACCAGACAAAAAATCCAGTCGGCCTTGTCTGCATAGGACGTCCAGACCTTTTGGCCAGTGACCTCAAAATAATTGCCCTTGTCTTCGCAACGGGTTTGCAAGGACGCCAGATCTGAGCCTGCACCCGGTTCAGAATATCCCTGGCACCAGCGAATTTCACCGCGGGTGATTTGTGGCAGATAATGTTTTTTCTGCTCTTCTGATCCATATTTCAAAAGTGCTGGCCCCAGCATCCAGATGCCAAAACTCATCAGCGGGTTGCGCGCCTTGATGGCGGCCATTTCTTCTTTGAGGATTTTGGCCTGTTCGCGGGAAAGACCGCCGCCGCCATATTCTTTGGGCCATTCCGGGGCCGTCCAGCCCTTGGCGCCCATACGTTCCATCCAGACCTTTTGTGCCTCGCAGGAAAATTTGGCATTGCGCCCACCCCAACAGGCATCTTCTTCGGACCGCATGGGTTTGCGCATTTCGGGCGGGCAGTTTTCTTCCAGCCAGGCACGAGTCTCTTTGCGGAAAGTTTCTAAATCACTCAATTAAGTTCTCCATAAACAATGTCGTCATGCCGTTGAAAAACGGCATCCAGTTTGAACTTTTTTACTGGATTCCGGCTTCCGCCGGAATGACGGTATAAAATCTCACAAACCACCTTCACGCCTTCTCTATGACGGACCGACAATATTGCCCCAGCCCGTTCACCCCTTCGGCGAAATTGGCAAAGGCCGCATTTTTGGTCTGCCCGTGATAAAAACGGTAATAAATTTGTTGCAAAATTACCGCCAGACGCCAGATGCCATAAGCGTAGTAAAAGGAAAAATTGCCGACATCGCGGCCGGTCTTTTGCGCATAATATTCCAGCACTTCGGCGCGGCTCATCATGCCGGGCGCATGGCTGGGCTGGCGCGCCAGAGCGCGCATGCTCTCTGGATCGCCCGCCTCGGTCCAATAGGCCAGCGTATTGCCAAGATCCATCAGCGGATCGCCTAGGGCCGAGATTTCCCAATCGAGAACAGCCCGAATTTCAAACGGATTTTGCGCATCCAAAATCATGTTATCAATACGAAAATCGCCATGCAGAATGGCCGGAGCGTGCTCGATGGCGGGAATGTTATCAATCAGCCAGGCCCGCACATCGTCAAAGGCATCCACATCGGGGGTGCGCGCCCGGTCATAACGCCGGTCCCAGCCCATGATCTGGCGCTCCACATAACCTTCGGGCTTACCAAAATCTTCAAGACCAACGGCTTTATAGTCAATGGCATGCAGCTCGATCAGCTTGTCAAAAAAGGCGGTGCAAAGTTTGCGGCCCTCACTTTCGCCCCATCCCCATTCTTTGGGAAAGTCGCCTTTAACCAGCACCCCTTCGGCCTTTTCCATCACGTAAAACGGCGCCCCAATAATGCTGGTATCTTCGGTGTAAAACTCTGTCCGTGGTACCGCATATACATCTTTTAAGGCGTTCATAATGCGGTATTCGCGGCCCATATCATGGCCGGACTTGGGTTTCGAGCCGCTGGGCGGGCGGCGTAGAACTAGTGAACGGCCGGGATAGTTGACCGCATAGGTCAAATTGGATGCGCCAGAGGGGTATTGACGAATGGTTGGCGTGCCGGTCAGCCCTTCAATATTCGCCTTCAGGCAGGCATCAACGGCCTGCACGTCCAATTCTTCACCCTGGCGAACCTCAATGGAGGTGTTTTCAACACTCAAAGCAAATAACCCCCATCAACAATGATCTGTGCCCCCGTGGTATAGGACGCCTCGTTGGACACCAGATACAGCACCGCGCCCACCATTTCTTCGGGTTGGGCCATGCGATTATAGGGCACATTTTCGTCCAGCATGGTCTTCAAATTATCCTCGTCCGCCTTGAAAACGGCCGTCATTTTGGTGTCGGTAAAGCCCGGCAATAGCGCATTGACGCGAATTTTATCGCGGGCATTTTCCTTGGCCAGCGCTTTGGTCATATTGATCAGCGCCGCTTTGGTCATGGAATAGACACCCTGATAAAGGCCCGGCTCGATGGCATTGATCGAGGCAACATTAACAATGGCCCCGCCACCCCCTTCTTTCATCAGGGGGATGGCCTGGGCGCAAAAGAAAAATGGACCCTTTAAGTTTACCTCAATGGTTTTATCAAACGCCCCTTCCGGAGTGTCCGTTGCCGGCCCAAAATAGGGATTTGTGGCGGCATTATTGATCAGAATATCCAGTTGGCCATGGGTCTTGCGCACGTGTTCAATCGCGGCGGTGATCTGGTCCATATGGCCGGCATGACAGGCCAATGCCTCGGCCTTACCACCCGATTCGATGATGCTTTGGGCGACGCCGGAACACCCTTCCAGCTTGCGGCTGGCGCAAATCACATGAGCACCGCGATCGGCCAAACCTTGTGCCACGGCGGCCCCTATGCCCCGCGAAGCCCCATTAACAAAGGCAATTTTACCGGAAAGATCAAAATCATAGCGCTTCATGTGAGCCCCTAATTAAACAAGTTAACATTGTTCACTTTAGAGAGATGCTTTTAGGCTGCAAGTTTTTTTGCTACTGTTTGCGCAAAGAATAATCGGGAGGCACTTTTGGGCGATAAAAAACAAGCCAGTCAACAGGATACACGGCATATGGAAAGGCTAACCCTGCGGGCGCCAAATATGGGCTCGCCCATGCGCTGGGTCACGGCCGGCTGGGATGATGTGTTGCGTCATCCCGTCTATTCACTGGGCTATGGCTTTGTCTTTACCGCCGGTGGCCTCCTCATGATGTACACGCTGTTCAAGCTCGGCTGGGCAGCCCTGATCCCCGCCGCGGCGGGGGGCTTCATCATGTTGGCCCCTTTGCTGGCCGTTGGCCTTTATGGCATTTCTCGCCGCGATGAAGAGGGCAAACCCCTCAGCCTGTCGGTCCTGTTTCCCCGGCGCTTTGCCGAACCCAAGCAACTGGCCTATGTGGCGCTGGCGCTGACGCTGGCATTCATCGTGTGGATGCAGGTAGCGCTATTGCTGTTTGCACTCTTTTCTCATGGACATACCCTGGCCTTGCAGGATTTTACCGCCTTTGTCCTAACCACCAAAGCCGGGCTGACCATGGCCAGTATCGGGGCCGCCATTGGCCTGTTTATCTCGCTGGTGGTATTTTCTGTCAGTGCGCTTTCCATCCCCATTTTGCTGGAACACCATGTGGATGCGGTGACGGCCATTTCGGCCAGTGTGCGCATGGTTTTAAAGCACCCCGGCCCAATGCTGGTCTGGGCGTGGCTGATCGCGCTTTATACGGCCTTCGGGCTGGCCTTTGCGTTCTTGGGACTGGTATTTGTGTTCCCCATTATGGGCCACGCCACCTGGCATGCCTATCGGGAGATGGTCGGCCCGTTTGAGGAAGAAGAAGAAACTGAATAAAGGCCGTTATTCCGGGATGTGATCATCCCGGTCATCATCCATAAAAATGCGCCATTTGGCGCCTTCCATATCGTCATACTGGCCGGATTTAACTGTCCAGATAAAGGCCCCCAGCCCCAATAGAGCCAAAAACAAAGCCGCCGGGATGAGGTAAACCAAGATACTCATGATTTGTACCTGATCATAAAGGGCCGAAGCGCGTTCAAGGTTACCACGATTGAGGAAGACGACATGGCGATGGCGGCAATCATCGGGGTAACAAAGCCAAAGACGGCCAGCGGCACGGCGATCATGTTATACCCCGCGGCAAAGCCAAAGTTTTGCAATATACGCCCCCGGGCGGCGCGGGAAATATCGATGGCCGTCAAGACGGGGCCAAGCTTTTCGCCCTGCAAAACCATATCAGCGGCGGCCTGACTGGCATCGGCCGCACTGGCCAGCGACATGGAAACATTGGCCGCGGCCAGCGCCGGGGCATCGTTCAGCCCATCACCAATCATCAGCACTTTTTTACCGTCCTGGACCAGAGCTTCGACCCGGTTGATTTTTTCCTGTGGGGTCAGACCAAAGGAAACGTGTTCTATACCAGCCTCGGCGGCGGCGGCCCGTGCCGGGGCCTCGCGATCCCCAGAAAGCATTTCAACGCTCAGCCCCCGGGCTTTCAGACCGGCCACCATCTGGTCAGCGTCCTCGCGCATGGCATCTTCGAATATAAAATGCACCGGCGCGGCCCCTTTGGCCACCAGCCATAGGCCAGAGC
>WFTT01000076.1 GCA_015485335.1 Robiginitomaculum sp. | reverse complement strand
GCGATTAATGGCAAAAAACATTTCCAATAAGGAGCTGTAATTGCTGTCGTCCTCGCGCAACAGGAAAATCCCGGCACCGCCATTACCATATAATGGCTTGATAATGATGTCCTTGTGGCGGGCGCGAAAGGCGCTGATCGCCGCTTCATCGCGGCTGATCAAGGTGGGGGGCATCAGATCGGCATACAGAAGCGGAAAAAGTTTTTCCGGTGAGGAACGCACCCATTCAGGATCATTTACCACCAGCGTGTCATCGGCAATCAGCTCCAATAAATGCGCCGCCGTGATATAGGCCATGTCAAAGGGCGGGTCCTGGCGCATCAGCACCACATCCACATCGGCCCGCAAATCCAGCTCTACCAGATCGCCCTCCTGTGCATGATTACCGCGCTCGCGCTG
The DNA here is from genome assembly GCA_015485335.1 of Robiginitomaculum sp. Taxonomy (GTDB): domain Bacteria; phylum Pseudomonadota; class Alphaproteobacteria; order Caulobacterales; family Maricaulaceae; genus Robiginitomaculum_B. The sequence goes on along the minus strand of WFTT01000076.1, from coordinate 3,593 downwards.
CACCGTAACCGGGCGCGCCCGGGCGAAAATACGCCCTTCATCATAGCTCAAGCTCGCGGGGCCATAGGTCCAGACCTCGGCGCCACGGGCTTGCGCGGCCTCGATCATGGCAAAGCTGGTATCGCCATCAATATCCACACCGGCAATGGGGTCCATCTGCACGGCAACCCGCAAGGTCTTGGCCATTTTTTATTCCTTTATTCAGCGCCGGGATTTTCCCTCGAGGCCAAGACTTAAGGATCCGGGCTGACCCTCGCAAGATGGGAAAAATTACTTATCTGTGATCGGCATGGCCAGCGGGGCCATGGCGGGGTTCAGATCCTTGGCCCCCATGCGCAATTGTGCCGCCTTCCAGCGCATGGCCATGGCGACGCGCGCCCGGCCCGATGGGTGGTCATAAAAGATGATCTCTTCCCACTTTCCCGGTTCCAGCTTGCGATAACTGGCCAGCTTCATGGCCACGGCGGCAAAGCCATCGGGCGCACGTGCCGCATCCAGCCCAAAAATATCGGCCTGGGCCTCGTTGGTGCGCACCATGGTATTGGTCAGCGGTGTGGCCAGCAGGAAATAGGCCGACATCAACACCATGAGTAATGGCAGGCCGCCAATATCATCAATGCCGTCTATGCCCCAACTCTTGCCCCAGGTGCGCACAGTCACCGGATAAAGAAAGTGCACAAAGGCAAAGCCGCCCATCAGGATCAGTCCGAAACTGATCATCAGTGAAAAACTGTGCCCCAGCACATAATGGCCCATTTCGTGGCCCAATACCGCCTCGACTTCCTTGTCCGTGGCTTCATTCAACAGATTATCCCCAAGGGAAATGCGGGTGGTGCCAAAAAGGCCCGAAACATTGGCCGTTATGCGCCCTGATTGCCGCGACGTATCAAACACATAAATATTATCGGCAGGCACCCCATTGGCATCGGCCATGGCCAGTATGCGCTCTTTTAATGGCCCGTCTTTCATCGGGGTATAGTCATTAAACAAGGGCGAGATAAATACCGGCGATACAAAAAATACCAGGGCTAAAAAGGCAACGCTAAGCCCCGTACCCCACAGCCACCAGGTGCGCGGGGCGCGGCGCAAAATGGCATAAAAAAGCGCGGCAAAAGGTGCACCAAAAAGAACCCCGATCAGCAGGCTTTTTACGCTTTCGCCAAACCAGGCACCAAAGCTCTGGTTGGAAAGTGCATAAGCATGTTCGCGCAGGAAATTTTCATAAAAGCTAAGGGGAAATCCCAGCACAAAAACCACCAGCGTATAGATCGCAAAAAACCCGATCACCACGGCCCAGCGCCACCGCAGGGTTTTATTCAAGCGATCCCGGATTTTGCGGGCAAAGCCGCTTTGCAACAAAACCCAGGCAATGATGATGGCCACCAGCACGTCAATCAATTGCAGCCAGTATCCCCCGGTGAAATAGGCGTCGGATCGCGCCCGGGCTTCACCGGCAATTGTATCCAGATAGGCGCGGGTGGCGGCGTCGGGGTCAAAGGGCGTGCCATGGGCATGACTGGCAATGGCCAGCAATCCAAGGATAAGAAATATCAACCGTGCGGCCATAACAACCTCCTCTAAGACTGGGTATTAATCTTGCGCCACCGGCGCATTTTGAAAACGCTTGGCCACGGTCAGATAACTGACCACCTTTTTTACCCCGGGAACCAGGCTGGCATGGCCGGTGGCGCGCTTGATCTCACCTTCGGTGCGCACCAGACCCAGCAGGAAAACCACCTTGTTGCGGGTTTCAATATTGATGTTGACGCTGCGTACCGACTTGTCGGCCAGAATGCGCGAACGTACCTGGGTGGTAATCCAGCGATCCTTGGCATTGCCAAAAAAGCCGCGATGGCCGGCCACCTGAATCTCATTGGCCACTTTGATTACCTTGGGGGCGGACCAGGCAATGCGTTCGGCCTCCAGGCGTAATTGCGGGGTCGGTACATTGCCCGACAATAAAACCAGCCCGTCTTCAACGGCGATGCGCACCCCGGACAAATCCCCATCGGGATAGCGGCGCATACGTGCGCCAATGGCGATCCCGGCGCTGGTATCATCAATGCTGCGCCCCACGGATCGTTCTTGGCTGGTAGCGCCGGTCACGGTGCTGACCACACAGCCGCCCAGGCCCAGCATCAAGGTCAGAAGTACAAATGTGCGTATGACGGTCATGGACATCTCCAGCGCGTGACAATCCGAATCAACCCCTAGAATACCGCAGTTTTATGGTCGCTGTCCGCTATCCACGCCGATTTGATATGGCGGGGCCAGAAAAATCCGCCGGTCAGGATCACGTCAAAACGAATGTCAAAACCGGCAAAGCGGGGGTTTTGGGCCAAAAAGGCGTTGCCGGCCCGGACCAGCCGGGCCGCCTGTGCCGGGTGTACCGCCTCGGCGGTGGCGCCCCGTTTGCGGTTCTTGACCTCTGCAAAAATCAATACCCGGCCCCGGCGGGCAATAATGTCGATCTCTCCCCTGCCGGTACGGACGCGAAATTGTATAATCCGATAGCCCTTGAGGATCAGCATCAAGGCCGCCGTGCGCTCGCCCCACAAACCGCGCCAATAGGCCAGTCGGCGGGCTTTGCGCGAACGGGGCATCATGATTGTTTTTGTAAATCAAGCGCCCGGCGATAGACCAAACGGCGGGGCTGGCCAGACATTTTGGTAATCTCATCTACCGCGCTTTTCAGGCGTTGATGGGTCATGGCTTCGGTCAGGGCGGCATCGATTTGCGCTTCGTCCCATTGTCCTTCATCATCCGGCGGGCCGATGACCAGCACCATTTCCCCGCGTAATTCATTTTCGGGAATTTGTGAGGCCAACTGGTCCAGTGGGGCGCGATACAGGGTTTCAAATCGTTTGGTCAGCTCGCGGGCCAGTACGGCCTCGCGCGGCCCCAATACCGCGTTCATATCCTCCAGTACTGCCAGTACCCGTTTGGCGGTTTCATAGAACACCAGGCTGGCCGGAGTGGATTTCAGCACTTCCAGTGCCCGCCGGCGGGCGCTCTGGCGCGGCGGTAAAAACCCGGCAAACAGAAATTTGTCCGTGGGCAGGCCTGATACGGTCAGGGCGGCCAGGGCGGCGCTGGGGCCGGGAATGGCATAAACCGCCACGCCTCGCTTGGCGGCCTCGCGCACCAGCTTATAGCCTGGATCCGAGATCAGTGGCGTCCCCGCATCCGAGATCAGGGCAATTTTGGCCCCCTGTTCCAGAGCATCCAGCACGCTGTCGCGGCGCTGATCGGCATTGTGTTCGTGATAGGCTTCGCACTTTGGGCGCAGGCCATAGGCATCAAACAGGCGGCGGCTCATGCGGGTGTCTTCGGCCAACACCCGGTCAACCCCGCCCAGCACGTCCAAGGCCCGCAAGGTGATGTCGCGCAGATTGCCAATCGGGGTGGCAACCAGATATAGACCCGGTGTGATGTCTTTTGGTCGAGGCGCATTGGTGCCTTGCGGCAAGGCGGCCGGATCAGTAGGTTCGCCGGGTATGTTGGTGACAGAGGTCATGGGTATGAGAGTGTGGACTGATTTTTGCCGTGTTGGAAGGGGGGGCGCGCTCCTCCTGATCGCTGCCTTTGCGTTG
>WFTT01000075.1 GCA_015485335.1 Robiginitomaculum sp. | reverse complement strand
CAAGGGGGCTATTGCCTTCGATTTGTGCTCTGATCCATTCGGCACCGGCGCGGGTTTTGCCACTGCCCCGCCCGCCCATCAGCAACCAGGTTTTCCACGCCCCCGGGGGTGGCATTTGGTTTTCCCTGGCCCAAAACGGCCAGTATCCAGCCAGATACCGCAATTGCGCCGGGCTTAGCGATTGTACAAATGCCCGTATTTTCTCTGGCCCCAGACGCGCAACATAATCGGCACACAACATCCGTGCATGAACGGCCAAAGGCGCACTCCCTCGAGAGCCCGCCTACCCTCGTTTAGTATTCATAATCATATGGCCCATACGTCCGAAGTTCGTCTCGTCACAGGCTTGTCCATGTGCCGGGCCGCATTTCCTGACCATGCCTGAAGTCTACTCCACCAGCGTCACCGTTGGTTTTCTTTTTGTGATAGCCAAAATAGATATTTAAAATCTGGCAGTTATAGAATTTCAAAAGTAAGAATTTTGATCTTTATCCCCGCTTTGCCGTCAATTCAGCCCTCGCCCGGCCAGATAATGAGATAGTCTTCAACATCATCGGGGGAAATATCCGTTTCGCTGATCGTGCGATCGCGCACCGACATTCCAGCCTGGTGTATACTTTCCTGATTGCCGGTAATAAGGGGATGCCAGGGGGGCAGATCATAACCCTCAAAGACCAGTCGATAGGCACAGGTTTTGGGCATCCAGTCCAGCGAGGCCAGATTATCAGGTGTCAGGCTGACGCAATCGGGAACCCGGACACAGCGATTGGCATAATCGGTACAACGACAACCCGTACGATCAAAAAGCTTGCAGGCAATGTTGGTATCAGCAATTTTGCCAGTGTCTTCATCTTCCAGGCGGATCATGCAGCATTTGCCACAACCATCGCAAAGGGATTCCCATTCTTCGTGGGTCATATCGTCCAGAGCTTTGGTTCGCCAGAATGGATTGGGCTGAAACGTGTTCATAAGAGTTATGGTGTTTACTGCTGATCAAATTCTTGCCGTTATTAAGTGCTCTTGATGAACCATGCCAGCTTTTCGCGCCGATATTTTAAATTCTGAAGAAAACAAACGCAGCCTCCGACTCAAATGGATCGGTGCGACGGCCTTGTTTTTTCTTATACTGATGGCACTGGGCGCCTTGATGATCTGGCGTCATTTTTTTGCAGACATCCCCTCTTTGCCCACCGATCTGAACCAGTTATGGACCATGGAACGCGCCCCCTCATTGGTGTTGCAGGACAAAGATGGCAAGCCACTGGCCTCTCGCGGGCCGCGCTATGGGCATGAAGTTAAACTGGCAGACCTGCCCATCTATGTACCCCAGGCCTTTATGGCCATCGAAGACCAGCGGTTTTACGAACATAACGGCATCGATGTACGCGCCATCACCCGGGCGGCCATGGTCAATGCCCGTGCGGGAAGAACCGTACAGGGCGGCTCGACGATCACCCAGCAATTGATCAAACTCTTGTTTCTGACACCACGGCAGACGTTCAAGCGCAAGGTGCAGGAAATGTGGCTGGCTATGGCGCTAGATAAGCGATTAAGCAAATCAGACATTCTGGGGCTGTATTTGAACCGGGTTTATTTTGGCAGTGGTGCCTATGGCATTGATGCCGCGGCCCAGCATTATTTTTCAAAACCTGCCGCCGAATTGACCTTGCCCGAAGCGGCCCTGTTGGCGGCCCTGCCCAAGGCCCCCAGCCGTCTGGCCCCGGACCAGAACCGAGAAATGGCACAACGGCGCGCCAATCTGGTACTGCGCACGATGAAAGATGCGGGCTATATCACCGACGAACAAGCCCAATTGGCTCTATCCGAACCGCCGGTCCTGAAACTGCGGGACCGTACGAACAGCTATGGCTATATTTTTGACATAGTTACCAAGGATGTACAGGCGCTGGCCGGCAGCAACGCCAAAGATCTGGTCATCACCTCCACTATTGACCATGGCCTGCAGGATGCGGCGCGGCAAATCCTGCAAAAGGCATTAGAGAAAAACCAGAAGGCCCTGAAAGTCAGCCAGGGGGCCATTATCGTTCTGGACATGAAGGGAGCTATCCGGGCGCTGGTGGGCGGGCGTTCCTATGATGAAAGTAAATTCAACCGCGCCACCCAGGCGTTGCGGCAACCAGGATCGGCCTTCAAACCCTTTGTCTTTGCCGCCGCCTTTGAAAAAGGCATCGATGTGGATGCGGTGCGGTATGATGAACCGGTCGAAATTGAGGGCTGGGCACCGCAAAACTATGGCGGAAAATTCCGGGGCCGCGTGACCCTGCGCGATGCGTTCAAACGCTCTATCAACACCGTGGCGGTTCAACTAACCGATGAGGTTACCCCCGCCGCCGTGACGGCCTTGGCCATACGCTTTGGCATTCGCGAAGATCTGAAACCATTGCCCTCCATTGCGCTGGGCGCACAGGAAGTCAATTTGCTGGAACTGAGCCGCGCCTATGGCGTATTTGCCAATGACGGAGCCTTTCATTCGACCTATCTGATCCGCGACATTGAAACCACGCGGGGGGAAAAGCTCTATACCAGACCACAGATTCCACCAGTACAGGTGTATGAAACCACCCTGGCACGCAAAATGTCTTCATTGATGCAGGAGGTCATTCTGGATGGCACTGGGCGCCGGGCAGCCCTGCGCGATGGGCGCCCCGCCGCTGGCAAAACCGGCACCAGCCAGAATTGGCGAGATGCCTGGTTTGTTGGCTATAGCGCCGATTACATTATCGGTGTCTGGATCGGCAATGATGACAGCAGCCCGATGAAGCGGGTTACCGGCGGCGGCCTGCCGGCCAGAATATGGCGTGATGTCATGACCAAGGCCGAAACCGGCAGGCCCATTCGGGCACTCAATGCCCCCCCGCCTCATTTACGATCTGAAACCGATGAAAAACTGGCCGCCTTTTACAGCAGTCTGGGCGAAGCCTTTGCCCACGCGGCCATGCCAGATGAGGTACAATAACAAGGCAAACTTAAGCTTATTTTAGCACATGAACCGCACAATCAATGGACTGCCTCTTATAGGGTCCAGGGTATAACGATGACGGATCGGTCCAAACCACTTTCACGCCTTTTGGATCTGGCACACGAAAAGTCCAGCGTGCGGCGGCGGGAATTGCTCAGAGACGTAACCGATCTCTTTTTTGAAGATGAAAAACCGCATTCGGATATTCTTACCCAACATTTTGACGAGATCTTATCGTCCATCACTACCGAAATGGATATGGAAATCCGCAAAGAAATTGCCAACCGCTTTGCCAAATCCAGCCAGGCACCCGCCGGCCTGATCGAAAAATTTGCCAAGGATGACATCGAAGTGGCCGCCCCCGTGCTTCAACACTCGCCCGTGCTGAGTGACAGTACGCTTACCCGACTGGTTAGCGATCATAGCCAGGCCCATATGCGCGCCATATCCAGTCGCCCTGGCTTAAGCAAGACCGTCACCGGCGCAATTGTCGCCAATGGCGACACACAAACACTGGTCACCCTGACCCAAAACCAGGGGGCACAGTTTTCACGCGAAAGCATGGAAACCCTGGTCAACAAATCCGAAACTGAAACCGACCTGCAATCACCATTGGTCAATCATCAGGCGCTGCCCCCTGATTTGCTCAATGATATGTATTTCTTTGTCGAAGAGCGCCTGCGCAAACGCATTATTGAACGCAATCAGGAAACACCACCCGAAGAGCTGGAACGCGCCTTTGCAATGGCCAGAGAGCGGATTTGTGGATCCACGGCCCTGCCCGCAGATTATGAAGAGGCCGCGCGCTTTATCGAGACACAAAAACTGCGCAAACAGGTGACGCCCGTTCTTCTTGCCAAACTGGCCCGCAACGGCGAACAGACACGGTTTTTACTGGCATTTGCAGAGCTGACCGGCCTGGACTTTGAAACTGCCTGTCGTGTTTGGGAACCGGGCAAAACTGAAGCCGTTGCCATTGTCTGCAAAGCCAGCGACCTGCCAAGGGATCTCTTTGCCACTCTGGTGGTATTAATGTGTAAGGACGGCAGTAAGGATATATCTGATATCCAGTCTTTGGGGCAGGTCTATGAGGACATTCCCAAGACGGTGGCGGAACGCACCTTGCGGTTCTGGAAAATGCGCAAACATGCCAAGGCAACGGATGCGGCCTGAAACCAGCACAAACCTTGTGCCGATACGCATTGACATGCACTCATCTCACGTTAGATTGCGCCGCCTTTCACACATGCTGTGAACAGACACCTTATGACGGGTAGCCGCCAAGTCCGCCGTTGCAATCGCATTTTTCAAAGAAAAAATGCCGGACCGCGACACGAATAAAGGGACAACTATGTCCAAACGTCACACACAGAAATACAAAATTGACCGCCGTATGGGCGAAAATATTTGGGGTCGCCCCAAAAGCCCAGTGAACAAACGTTCCTATGGCCCGGGCCAGCATGGCCAGCGCCGCAAGGGCAAAATGTCAGACTTTGGTCTGCAATTGATGGCCAAGCAAAAGCTCAAAGGCTATTACGGCAACATCTCGGAAAAGCAGTTCCGCAACATTTATGGCGTTGCCCAACGCCGCAAAGGCAATACGGCTGAAAATCTGATTGGCCTGTTGGAATCACGTCTGGACGCCATTGTTTACCGCGCCAAATTCGTACCTACGGTTTTTGCCGCCCGCCAATTCGTCAATCACGGCCATGTGATGGTCAATGGTAAAAAGGTCAACATTCCCAGCTATCGTTGCCAACCTGGCGATGTCATCCAGATCCGCGAAAAATCCCGCTCCATGGCTTTGGTACTTGAGGCCCTGGACAGCCCGGAACGCGATCTGCCTGATTATATCGAAGTTGAGGGCAAGCACATGACTGCCACTTACTTGCGCGTGCCAGAACTGGCCGATGTGCCGTATCCCGTTAAAATGGAACCAAATCTGGTCGTCGAATTTTACACGTCCTGATCATTTGGATGCAGACAACAAAAAGGGGATCCGATGGATCCCCTTTTTTATTGGATAAATTTAGGGAATTTACGCCGCGTCGGTCAAAACGCCCTTTTCCCGCAACAGGGTTTTCAACTCACCGCTTTCAAACATTTCGCGCATAATATCGCTGCCACCGACAAACTCGCCTTTGACATAAAGCTGTGGAATGGTGGGCCATTGCGCGTACTCTTTAATGCCTTCGCGCACCGCCATGTCTTCCAGAACATTTTCGGCTTTATATTCCACGCCAGTAATTTCGAGTATTTTGGTCGCCATAGAAGAAAAACCGCATTGTGGGAATACCGGCGTGCCTTTCATGTACAAGACGACATCATTATTTTCTACGGTGTCTTTGATATGATCAATAACGGCTTGATCGGTCATGGCCAGAAGTCCTTTGTGAAGTGAAATTGCTTCGTAGAGCTAGGTATTCGGGTCCGTCTCGTCAAGCACCCCAAGTGCTTCTTGTAAATGTGCAGACCGCGTGGTTGAAATCATCACCACATCAGCCAGACCAGTATCAAGCGCATGCCGCAAGGCCTCTTTGGCCGAACGCTCTGGTTTTGCAAACATTCCCTGACGAAGCGCCCGCGCCCCATACCATAAATCCGCCGCCGAGCGCGGCAGGCGCAATCCGGTGCTGGCCCCTTTGAGCACTTCAATACCGACAATACCCACGCCTTGGGATTTGGCCCGTTCCAGTCTTTGCCGCTCCACTGCCGACAAAGCCCCATGACAGGGGGCCATTAAGAAATCAAAGGCACCCAGGTCTATTGCCGTCTCTATTTCCGACCCACGCCCCGCCATGCCTACAAGGCGGATACGTCCGCGTTCCTTTTCCTGTTGCAATACTGCTGCCAGATCATCGTTTAATTCTTTACCGCCCGGGCCATGCATGAAAAGCGCGTCCACATAATCACACCCCAGCCGCCCCAGCGAACGATCCAGAGAGGCCGTTATGGAGGAGGCCGAAAAATCCCGGGTCTTGTTTTCCAGTATACCGGCCTTCGTGCTGATGAAAACCTGATCGCGAGGCATCTGTTTTATCGCCATACCCAGACGTCGTTCAGCCTCGCCCGCGCCATAGGCCGGGCCGGTATCAAAGGTGGTTATGCCGCCCTGAAAGGCCTGCATAATCAAATTCTGGCTGGTGCGGGGCGAAATAAGGGGGGTGGCATGAGGCCCCGCAACCCCAAAGGCAATCCGACTTAACCCGGATGCGCCCTGCCATGTCTTGGTCATTCGCTGGACGCGGTTTCCAGGGCAAGGGCGTGCAATTCGCCACCCATTTTGCCTTTCAGGGCCGCATAAACCATCTGGTGTTGTTTCACCCGGTTCAGCCCTTCAAAGGCCGATGAAATGATGCGGGCCTTGTAATGATCTCCGTCCCCGGCCAGATCAGTAATCTCCACCCGGGCGTCGGGTATGGCCTCGATAATCATGGCCTCAATATCTTCTGCGCGCATGGCCATCAGGCATCCTCCATATATGCGGGTAACCAGTTTTCATGCTTTTGCGACAGAAGATCAAGCGCCAGCGGCATGGCATCGCCCAAGACCACATCCAAACCCTTCATGGTGCCCACCACCTTGGCACCCACACCGGCCTGTTGCGCTTGATCCAACAGGGCGTCCACTGCCCCCTTTTTCACGGCAATAAGATACCGCCCCTGATCTTCACCAAAGAACCAGGCGGCATCCGACAGCGTATCACTGGCCATAAGATGGACACCGCAGCGGCTAGCCAAGGCCATATCCGTGGCTGCACAGGCCAGTCCGCCATCGCTGAGATCATGCACCGCATGCACCTGACCACCATGGATCAGCGTACGCACCAGCATGCCGGTGCGGCGTTCCTGTTCCAGATCGATTGGCGGCGGCGCGCCCTCTTCGCGGCCTTCTATATCGCGCAAATATAGAGAAGCCCCCAGCCATCCAGTGGTTTCTCCCAACAGGATCAGGGTATCCCCCGCAACGGCACCACCAAAACCCATGGCCGTAGCGGCATCGTCGATCAGGCCAACCCCACCGATTACCGGCGTTGGCGGGATCGCCGTGCCGGCGGTTTCATTATACAATGAGACATTGCCCGACACGACCGGGAAGTCTAATGCCCGGCAAGCCTCGGCCATGCCATCAATGGCCCGGACGAACTGGCCCATAATGTCCGGGCGTTCGGGATTGCCAAAATTCAGGCAGTCGGTCACCGCCATGGGGCTGGCGCCACTGGCAATCAGATTGCGCCAGCACTCGGCCACCGCCTGCTTGCCACCCTCATAGGGATCGGCCAGCACATAGCGGGGCGTACAATCCGAAGACATGGCCAGCGCCTTGTTGGTGTCATGAACACGTACCACCGCTGCATCGGATGCGCCGCCAGAGGCCTTGAGCGTATCGGCCATCACATGGCGGTCATATTGCTCCCATATCCAGCGCTTGGACGCCATATCCGGGCTTTGCACCATGCTAAGGAGCGCCTTTGCCGGATCGCCCGGCGCGATTTCACCGGCATTGATCACCGGTAAAGTGGGTGGTGCCACCCAGGGGCGATCATAATTGGGCGCATCATCGCCCAGCGGCGCAATGGGAATATCGCAAACCGTTTCACCCTTATGATGCAACACCATATGGCCGGTTTCGGTGGTTTTGCCGATCAGGGCAACGTCCAGTTCCCAGCGTTCGAAGATTTCCTGCGCTTCGCTTTCCTTGCCCGGACGTAATACAATCAGCATGCGCTCCTGACTTTCAGACAGCATCATTTCGACCGGGGTCATATGGGTTTCGCGCTGTGGCACCTTGTCCAGATCCAGATCGATCCCCACACCACCTTTGTCGGCCATTTCAATGGAGGAGGAGGTCAGCCCCGCCGCGCCCATATCCTGAATGGCAACAATGCAATTGGTTTGCATCAGCTCCAGACAGGCCTCGATCAGGCGCTTTTCGGTGAACGGGTCACCGACCTGTACCGTGGGGCGCTTGGCCTCGGTCTCGTCATCAAATTCGGCAGAGGCCATCGTGGCGCCATGGATGCCATCGCGCCCGGTTTTGGCCCCGACATACAAGACCGGATTGCCCGCCCCCTTGGCCGCCGAATAAAAAATACTGTCCTGTTCGGCAATGCCAACACACATGGCATTGACCAGAATATTGCCGTCATAACCGGCATGAAAATTGGTTTCGCCGCTAACCGTTGGCACGCCAACACAATTGCCATAGCCACCAATGCCCGCCACCACGCCGGATACCAGCGCGCGAGTTTTGGGATGATCGGGGGATCCAAACCGCAAGGCATTCAACAAGGCCACCGGCCGCGCGCCCATGGTGAATACATCGCGCATAATGCCGCCCACCCCGGTGGCCGCGCCTTGATAGGGTTCGATATAGGAGGGGTGGTTGTGGCTTTCCATTTTGAAAATACAGGCCAGACCATCACCGATATCAATCACCCCGGCATTTTCTCCAGGACCACAAATGACACACGCACCCGTGGTAGGCAGTTTGCGCAAATGACGCCGCGATGACTTGTACGAACAGTGCTCGGACCACATCACCGAAAAAATACCCAACTCGGTCTGGTTGGGCGTCCGCCCCAATCGTTTAAGGATTACCCCCCATTCGTCTTCATTCAGCCCTAGGGCCTGGGCCTGTTCAAAACTGGCCGGATCCTTTTGCATGCTCATGCCATTGCCCCAGCCAAACTCTTGAAAAAGGCAAGGCCGCCGGTCTCCCCGGTTAACGGGTCAACGGCGCGCTCGGGATGGGGCATCATGCCAAGCACATTGCCAGCCTTATTAGTGATACCAGCAATATCGCGGGACGAACCATTGGGGTTATTCACATACCGAAAGACGATCTGTCCCTGCCCTTCCAACCGATCCAGCGTGTCTTCATCGGCAAAATAATTGCCATCATGGTGGGCAATCGGGATCGCGGTTTCCCCGTGATCATCATAGGCACTGGTAAACGGAGTGTCGGCGTTTTCAATGCGCAGGGGCGTACTCTTGCATAAAAACTTCAGCCCGGCATTGCGCATCAGCGCCCCCGGCAGCAAATGCGTCTCGGTCAGAATTTGAAAGCCATTGCAAATCCCAACGACCAGACCGCCTCGTTTTGCATGGGCCTGCACCGCTGCCATAATGGGCGATCGCGCGGCAATCGCGCCCGAGCGCAAATAATCCCCATAGGAAAAACCGCCGGGCAGCAAAACCAGATCCACTTTGGGCAAATCCGTATCGCGATGCCAGACACGATGCACGCTTTTCGCCGTATGATCGCGCAGCGCACAAACCGCATCCCGGTCACAATTAGAGCCGGGAAAGACTATGACCGCTGCATTCACAATAGGCTCCTGCTGTTACGGTTCTATGCTGATGGAAAAGTCTTCGATGACGGTATTGGCCAGCAAGTGTTCGCACATTTTCTGTACACGCTGGCGAACCGCCTGTTCGTCGTCATCACCAAGTTCAAGTTCTATGATCTTGCCCTGACGTGCTGATAACACCTCGTCAAAGCCCATATGCTTTAGCGCACCGGCCACGGCCTGGCCCTGAGGGTCCAAAACGCCGCTGCGTGGCCGAATATGGACGATGGCCTTCACTCTTCATCCCCATTGGTGATGATTTTCAAATTGGGCTGGTCTTTCATAATCCCCAGACGCTTGGCCACTTCGGCATAGGCATCGGTGACGCCGCCTAGCTCTTGCCTGAAACGGTCCTTGTCCAATCGCTTGCCGGTATCGGCATCCCACAGACGGCAAGAATCCGGGCTGATTTCATCGGCCAAAATGGTCCGCACCATTTCGCCATCATATTGACGGCCAAATTCCAGCTTGAAATCCACCAGCTTGATATTAACCGCGGCGAACAGGCCGCTGAGAAAATCATTTACCCGCAAGGTCATGGACACCATGTCCTCTACCTCCTGAGGACCCGCCCAGTTAAAGGCGGCAATGTGTTCTTCGGCCACCAGCGGATCGCCCAGATCGTCGTCTTTATAGTAATATTCAACGATGGGGCGGGACAGCTTCTCACCGTCTTTCAGACCCAGCCGTTTACAGATCGAGCCTGCGGCAATATTGCGGCAAACGATTTCCAGCGGAATGATCTCGACTTCGCGAATCAATTGTTCGCGCATATTGATGCGCTTGATGAAATGCGTGGGGATGCCAATGTCCCCGATGCGCTGCATCAAAAACTCGCTGATCCGGTTGTTCAGAACCCCTTTGCCTTCCAGCACGCCATGCTTTTCATTATTAAAAGCAGTAGCATCGTCTTTGAAATGCGCGATCAGAGTCCCCGGCTCCGGGCCCTCATAGAGAATCTTCGCTTTACCTTCGTAGATCTTTTTGCGTCGGCTCATTTTGGCTCAATCCTTTGCGGCAAAAACCAAAGGCAAAACAGATTAATCCGGCACAAAGAATCGGTGCGCCGAAACACCGCACCAATACCCCAGCTATGCGCAGGCGGCAATGCGCACAAAATGTCAAAGTCATTGATTCCTGCACCACACCGCGCTAGTTCATCAGGCGCATTGGTGCCAGCGAGAAGGAGAAGCACATGAGCGGTTTTGACAAACGGGAACAAGGATACGAATCCAAGTTTGCTCATGATGAAAATCTGGAATTCAAGGCCGCTGCCCGGCGCAATAAATTGCTGGGCTTGTGGCTGGCCGGTCTGATGAACAAGTCTGCCGAAGAAGCCGAAAGCTATGCCAAGCAAGTGATCATTGCCGACTTTGAAGAAGCCGGCGACGAAGACGTGTTTCGTAAATTGCGCGCCGATGCAGATGCAGCCGGGCTGGACCTGTCCGATCACCAGATCAGAAGAAAAATGGCCGAGCTGACCGAAGAAGCCCGCACCCAGGTTCGCAACGAAACCTGAGCTTCGCGCCTATTTACCAATTCAGTTAAAACCTAGCCCGCCTTGGCCACGGCCCGTACCGGCAGGGCCCGGTGCAGGCTGCGTTGCAGCTTGGCGGCAATAGCCTCTTTGCTGTCGCGAATGGTAACAATATCCATCACCGTTTGCGTTGCCGGATCGATCAGCAGCATAAAACCGGTGCGCCCTTTGTTTTTAGCGTAAATATTGGCAATGCCCTTTTCTTCGGCAAGGGCCTTAATGGCCTTGCCACGCACCAGAGCATAAGAAAAATCAAACTTCACAAAATCAACATTATGGCCCGCAAAGGCTGGTTTTACCGCTTCGATACGGGGATCCAGTATCTGGCAGGCTCCACACCAGTTTGAATAAAACATGGCCGCAATCACCGGTTGCTCCTGTGCAGTAATGGTGGGGCTGGCTATGCTGCTGGCCTGAGCTGTATTGAATAAAGGGCGCAATAGAGGCGAAACCGCCAAAAGAGCAAAGAATATGAGAACAATGGAATATTTTTTGAACATGAGATTCTCCGAATGCTCAATTTAAAGGCGCGCGTCCAGGCGGGCAAAATACGGATTTCGCAGACCGATCCCCCGGCGGGGTCGTTTGCACCGTCAAAACGGCCTTCTCCATGGCATGAACCATGGCCGGTGCCGAAAAGGTGCGATTGATACAGTCTATGCGCTCTCCGGTATCTGCCGAGGTCAACACGACCAGACCGGTTATCCCGGCATAGGCATTATAAATGCCCACCACATCATGATCCAAGGCGATTTCAACAGATTGATCCCAACGCGCCGCATTGGTAAAATCCAAAGTAACAAGCTCCACGGGAACATCCGTCACCTGTTCCATGGCTTTTTCTAAAATGGGTTCCAATATATGGCAATTGGCGCACCAGTCCGCACGAAAGAGCACAGCCCGAACGACCGGCGGTTCCGATTGCGTGGCCACCGCTGTCTTCGCCATTCCCATTGTCGGGCTTAAGACAAACAACAAGAACAGGGCAGTAAATCCGGCAAACCTATGCATTAAAACTCCAAAATAAACCGGTGGTCTCTCTATTGAGCTTAAGATATCTCAGAATTTGCGCTCAAATGCCAATCACGTTGAAGAGAGCAGAACTAGGGTCTGGACTCAATTGGATTGCGCAATTCTGTTTGACAGGAAAGGTTAAGATGCCAGCAAATTCGACGAAGGACAGGTTTATCCCTATTCGAGGAGAATTTGCGCCGCAGATTTGCTTATCCTGTCAAACCCGCATGGGCGCGGCACATTGTAACGTTGAATACGTCGAAAGAACTTGAAAATATTGATATTTCCTGCATTCTTTCATCTGTTCAACCTCAAAATGTGTACGCGCAGAATGGGCAATCTAATTGGGTTCAGACCCTAGTCGCCAGCGCCTTCAAAGACCCGTGCAAAAATCGTATCCACATGACGCAGGTGATATGCCGTATCAAAGAGTGCCGAAAGTTCCTGATCACTAAGCAGCGCGGTTATCTCTTTGTCCTGGCGCAAGAGGTCCGTAAAGCTGATCTTGCTTTGCCAGGCCTCCATGGCATTGCGCTGTACCAGACGATAAGCATCTTCGCGGCTGGCCCCTTTTTGCGTCAGCGCCAGCAAGATACGTTGTGAATTGTGCAAGCCGCCCAGCTGTTCCAAGTTTTCCAGCATACGGTCTTTGTGAACCACCAGATTTTCCAGAACACCGGCCAGCCTGTGCAGGGCAAAATCCAAATGGATGGTCGCGTCCGGCGCAATGCCGCGCTCAACACTGGAATGTGAAATGTCGCGTTCGTGCCACAGAGCCACATTTTCCAGTGCTGGCGTCACGCAAGAGCGCACCAGCCGCGCCAGCCCCGTCAGGTTTTCAGTCAATACCGGATTACGCTTATGGGGCATGGCGGACGAACCTTTTTGCCCTTTGGCGAAAAACTCTTCGGCCTCAGCAACTTCGGTACGTTGCAAATGACGGATTTCGGTGGCGATTCGTTCAACCGAAGAGGCAATCACCCCCAGAGCCGAAAAATAGGCCGCATGGCGATCCCGCGGGATAATCTGGGTCGAGGCGGGTTCTGGTTCCAGCCCCATTTTTTCTGCCACATATTCCTCTACGCCGGGATCAATATTGGCAAAGGTGCCAACCGCACCGGATATGGCACAAACCGAAATTTCCTTTTGAGCGGTTTCCAGTCGCCTTTTACACCGTGAAAACTCTGCATAGGCCTGGGCCATTTTCAAACCAAAGGTTGTCGGTTCGGCATGAATGCCGTGGCTGCGCCCGATACAGACCGTATCCTTATGGGCATAGGCCTGTGCCTTTAGCGCCGCCAGTACCTTGTCCATGCCTTCCAGCAACAGAGTCGAAGCCCGGTTGAGCTGCACCGACAGGCACGTATCCAGGACATCTGATGAGGTCAGTCCCTGGTGGATAAAGCGGGCAGGTTCGCCCACAAATTCAGCAAGATGCGTTAAAAACGCAATCACATCATGTTTGACTTCGCGCTCGATCTCATCAATGCGATCCACATCAAATTCTGCGGCACCACCGCGCGCCCATATCTGTTCGGCGGCTTCTTTGGGAATCACCCCTGAAGCGGCCATGGCATCACAGGCATAGGCCTCAATTTCGAACCATATTTTATATTTGGATTGAGCAGACCACAGCGCCACCATTGGGGCCCGTGCATAGCGGGAAATCATAAGCCTCTCCACTGAGGGGGTTAACGATCAGATATCGCCCGCCCACATAACGTATGTATGGCGTTTATCCTACCCCATGCACCTGTGAAAACCGGGCATTCATCATGTGTTTTGCCGCCCTCGTTTCCAGCCATTGAAACAGGGCAAGGAAGCCGCTGGGCAGTATTTGGCTCTACATAAGCCCACCTGTTTTATAGCAGTATAAGGAAATCATACTTTGCATACCGCCATATATGTACCAAACAGATACACAAAATGACCTTTTGTCGCCTATAAATTCTATGTCGTCTTTTTTTTCAACTCACAGGCGTATGCACTGGTAGAGATCTAAAATACTGATAGATTACCAGATCGTAAACGTGGGGAAACTCATAACTTGGCAGTCAATAGCGCTGCGTTGCCGATAGGGGCTGATCGCATTAACCTAGCTTGGTTACTGTGGATGAAGGGGAGACAATAATGATTTACAAACGCGTATTACTGGCGGCGGCGGGGACCAGTGCCCTATTCATCGCGGCCTGCGGAACAACACAAACCACATCGGGTTATGCCAATAGTGAAGCGGCACGGATTGCCCAGTTACAGGCTGAACTGGAATCAGCACAGGCTCATAATGCAGCCCTGTCTTCACAGGTTTCCACCCTGCAATCACAATCCGGGTCTTCCAGCCAGTCTGGTGATTCGATTGCCATTGCCGCCGGTTATCCGCCAAATGCCAAACCTGGCCAGTGTTTTTCACGGATTCTTATTCCCGAAGTGACGGAAACCGTAACCGAACAGGTTATCGATCTTCCCGCCTCTACAGAATTGCGCATAGTCGCGGCCGAGTATGAATTTGTGCAAGAGCGCATCATGGTAAAGGAAGCCACCACCAACTATCGCGTTATCCCGGCCACCTATGAAACCGTCACCGAACAGGTGCTGGTACAGCCCGAAATGACAATTTCAAAAGTTGTGCCTGCCGTCTATGAAGAATACGAAGAACAGGTTCTGGTACGCCCCGCCTTCACCACCTGGAAACCCGGTGCCGGCCTGATTGGCGATGGTGGATACCGTCGCGGTAATGATGGCCGCCTGTACGGCCCGGATGGTTCTTTGGTGCAAACCATTATCCAGCCCACAGGTGAAATCCTCTGTAAGGTTGAAGTGCCGCCCAAATACAAAACCATCACGCGCAAGCGTCTGGTTTCGGCAGAACATACCGAAGATACGGTTGTGCCGGCCAAGTATGAAACCATCACCAAACAGGTGATTGCGGTGCCGCCGCGGGTTGAAGAAGAGGTTGTCCCGGCTGAATACACTACTATCCGTGTACGCAAGCTGGTGAGCCCGGCCCGGACAGAAACCATCACCATTCCGGCCACCTATAAAACGATTGAAAAAGTCAAAATCGTCAGTGGCGGCAATCTGGAATGGCGCGAAGTTATCTGTGACACCAACTCTACGCCAGAACTGATCTCGCAGGTACAAACCGCACTGACCAACCGTGGTTACGATACCGGCCGTGTTGACGGTGTGTTTGGTATGTCGACATTGCGCGCCATGGAGAAATTCCAGCACGACAATGGTTTGATTGTGGGTCAATTGACCATGCAAACCATGGATGCGCTGGGTGTTCCACACTAAGGACGCTCTATAAACGCAAAAGCCCCCGCCAACTGGCGGGGGCTTTTTTTGTATCCGAAACAAGTCTGGTTCAGCTTCGATTACCCCTGCCCTTGGCCAGCGTACGGATGACACCGCGAAAGGTTCTCACCTCCTGTTCGGTTAGCCGGGCCTTGGTCAGTGCATTTTGAATATTGCGCATCATCATGGTTTGTTTTTCCGGCGGAAAAAAGAAACCCGCCGCGTCCAGCTCGCTTTCCAGGTGTCCAAAAAGACCGATCAGTTCTGCTTTGTTGGCCACCGGTGAGAGATTGTCGGCTCTTGGCTGTTTTTGCGTTCCCTCTCGGCCAAGGCGCCATTCATAGGCAAACACCGCCACGGCCTGGGCCAGGTTAAGCGAGCTGAACCCCGGGTCCACCGGATAGGTGATCAGGCCATCACACACCGCAACATCAGCATTATTCAGGCCCGAAGATTCGGCGCCAAAGAGCAAGCCGATCCCCCCGCCCGTTTGCCCATGATCCCGCAGCGCCGCAGCGCCGTCCACTGGACCGTAAACCTGTTTTTCCATATCGCGCAAACGGGCTGAAACCGCCAGAATCATGGAGCAATCCGCAATGGCCGCAGCCACATCATCGTAAACCCGAACCGGCCCCGTGTCCCTGATTGCACCGGCCGACATGGCCTGGGCCTTGGGGTTTGGCCAGCCATCGCGTGGGCAAACCAGGCGCAGATCCGTCAGGCCAAAATTGGCCATTACCCGCGCTGCCGCTCCGATATTTTCTCCCATTTGTGGCCGGACCAGAATAATTGCCGGCTGACCTTCATGTGAATTGTGCACGCTAAGATCCTCGTTATTATCACCGTGCTACACTATAAGCTCTTTTCCCCAACTGATACGGGTGCTATCGCTTCGCCAGAGCAAAATTTACACAGAACGCAGTGAGCGGGCGGCAAGATGCCTCCCCAAAACTGACAAACGGGAAGACACTCATGGCCAAAATTAAAGTCAAAAATCCAGTCGTGGAACTCGATGGGGACGAAATGACCCGCATCATGTGGGATATGATCAAAAAAACACTGATCCTGCCCTACCTTGATATTGATCTGAAATACTTTGACCTTGGCATTGAAGCCCGTGATGAAACGGACGACCAGATCACCGTTGACGCCGCGCTTGCCATCAAAAAATATGGGGTCGGCATTAAATGTGCGACCATTACCCCGGACGAAGCCCGAGTTGAGGAATTTGGCCTGAAAAAAATGTGGAAGTCGCCAAACGGTACCATCCGCAATATTCTGGGCGGTGTTATTTTCCGCGAACCGATCATTTGCCGCAATGTACCGCGGCTGGTGCCGGGCTGGACCAAGCCTATCGTGATTGGGCGTCATGCCTATGGGGACCAATACAAGGCCACAAACTTTGTTGTGCCGGGCAAGGGCAAATTGACCATGAAATGGCAAAGCGATGATGGCAAACAATCCATCGAGGAAGAGGTCTTTGAGTTTGAAGGCGGCGGCGTAGCCATGGGCATGTATAATGTCGATGATTCCATTCGCGACTTTGCCCGCTCTTCCATGAATTTTGCCCTGCAAAGAAAATGGCCGCTCTATCTTTCCACCAAAAACACCATTTTGAAGGCCTATGACGGCCGGTTCAAAGACCTGTTTATGGAAATTTATGAGGCCGAATTTAAAGACCGTTTCGAGGCCGCCGATATCTGGTATGAACACCGCCTGATCGATGACATGGTTGCCTGTGCCATGAAATGGGCCGGGGGGTTTGTCTGGGCCTGTAAAAACTATGATGGGGATGTGCAATCCGATACAGTCGCCCAGGGCTTTGGCTCACTGGGCCTGATGACCTCGGTTCTGCTCTCACCCGATGGCAAGACCATGGAAAGCGAAGCGGCTCACGGCACAGTCACCCGCCATTACCGCGCCCACCAAAAAGGCGAGGCCACCTCGACCAACTCGATCGCGTCCATCTTTGCCTGGACCCGCGGCATTGCCCACCGCGGCCGGCTGGACGGTACCCCGGACGTGGTCAATTTTGCTGAAACCCTGGAAAAGGTTGTGATCAAAACCGTGGAAACCGGGCACATGACCAAGGATCTGGCCCTGCTGGTCGGGGACAAGCAAAGCTGGCTGACCACCACCGGATTTCTGGAGAAAGTGGCCGAAAACCTTGAAGCGGAAATGGCCAAAGCCTAAGGTTTATTGGCGGGTCGGCGCACAATGCCGCCCGCCACTAACCGTTTTTTTGGCGGCTCTTAACCTGCCAGCGATTGTTTGATTGCCTCGATGGCTTTTTGCGCCGAGGCCCCATCCGGGCCACCGGCTTGGGCAAAATCGGCACGGCCACCGCCGCCCTTGCCACCCAAGGCGGCCGAGCCGATCCGAACCAGATCGACCGCACTCATCCGGTCGGTCAAATCCTGGCTAACCCCCACGGCAAGAGCCGCTTTGCCATCATTATTAGCGGCAAAGACCACAACGCCGGAACCCAGCTTTTCTTTACTTTCATCAACCAGTGCCCGCAAATCACGCGGCGGCACATCATTGACAACCCGGCCAATAAAGCCGGTGCCATTGATCGTTTCCGTGTCCTGACCAGATGCAGCATTGCCACCCATCGCCACCTGTTTACGCAATTTGGAGACTTCGCGCTCCAGATCGCGCCGTTCATTCAGCAATTGCGCCAATCGTTTTGGCAAATCCTCGGGCAGAGACTTCAACAACCCCGCAGCCTTATGCAGGGCCTTTTCCTCGGCACGGACATATTCCAGCGCCTTGGCGCCCGTCACTGCCTCGATCCGGCGCACCCCGGCGGCCACACTGCTTTGCCCGGTGATTTTGATCAGTGCAATATCGCCCGTGCGCCCCACATGGGTGCCGCCGCACAGTTCAATCGAATAGGGCCGGCTGGCATCATCTATATCCTGCCCCAGGCTGAGCACCCGCACAGTATCGCCGTATTTTTCCCCAAACAGCGCCGTTGCCCCGGCCTTGATTGCCTCTTCGGGGCTGGTTTCGCGGGTCACCGCATCGGCGTTCTGACGCACAATGGTGTTAACCTCATCCTCAATACGGCTCAGTTCGTCGGCGCTGAGCGGCCCCGAATGGGTGAAGTCAAAACGCAGATAGTCCGGCCCGACGAACGAGCCTTTTTGCGCCACATGATCGCCCAGATGGTTATGCAAGGCGGCGTGCAACAAATGGGTTGCCGAATGGTTGGCCCGGATCGCGCGCCGTCGTTCATGATCAACCAATAATTCGGCATCATCGCCCACATTGATGATGCCACGTTCGACGGTGCCCAGATGTATAAATGCACCGCGGGCCGTTTTAATGGTATCGCCGATCCGCACTTCGCCCTGATCGGCAAACCGAATGATACCGGTATCGCCGGTTTGGCCACCGGATTCGGCATAGAATGGTGTCTGGTCAAAAACCAGTTCCACTGCATCACCAGCCTTGGCCTGGCTAACCATTTCACCGGCCTTGGCCATGGCCAGCAAATGGGCCTTGGCACTTTCCTGTCCATAACCCAGAAATACAGTTGGCTCGAGATTGGCACCATCGCCACTGTCCCACAAACCGGCGCTTCCGGTATCGCCAGAGCCTTTCCAGTTGGCCCGCCCCGATGCCTTTTGCGCTGCCATGGCGGCATCAAATCCGGTTTTGTCAACCGTAATGTCTTTGGCGCGCAAGGCATCTTCGGTCAAATCCAGTGGAAAACCATATGTGTCATAAAGCTTGAACGCCACATCACCGGGCAATTGATCGCCTTTGCCAAGGGATGCGGTGGCTTCATCCAGCAATCCCATACCGCGACCCAGGGTGCGCAAAAAGCGTTCTTCCTCTTGCAAAATATTGTTTTCAATCAGGGCCTTGGCGCGAACCAGTTCCGGATAAGCCGCCCCCATTTCACCGATCAGGGTTGGCACCAGCGTATGGACAACCGGCTCTTTGGCCCCCAGCAAATGCGCATGGCGCATGGCCCGGCGCATAATGCGGCGCAAGACATAGCCCCGCCCCTCAT
>WFTT01000074.1 GCA_015485335.1 Robiginitomaculum sp. | reverse complement strand
TGATGGCCGCCATTGCCAAGCTGCGCCGGGGCATTGAAAACCTGAACGCCGAAGGACGCACCCGCCTGCTGGCGGCCTTTGACGAGATTAACGGTCATTTCCAGTCCCTGTTCCTGACCCTGTTTGGTGGTGGGCAGGCAGAATTGCGCCTGACCGAATCAGATGACCCGCTGGATGCCGGCCTTGAAATTTATGCCAGCCCGCCGGGTAAAAAGCTGGATACCATGAGTTTGCTCTCTGGCGGCGAACAATCTCTCACCGCCGTGGCGCTGATTTTTGCAGTATTTTTGTCCAATCCGGCACCGGTTTGTGTACTGGACGAGGTGGAGGCCCCGCTGGATGATGCCAATGTGGATCGCTTTTGCGCCATGCTGGATGAAATGCGCCGTCGCACCAACACCCGTTTTGTCATCATCACCCACAATCCGGTGACCATGTCGCGGGTTGATCGCCTTTACGGAGTTACGATGGCCGAACGCGGGGTTTCACAATTGGTATCCGTTGATTTGCAACGGGCCGAAACTTTGGCTGCCGCGCAATAGTATAAATATATTTATTGTATACTTTTCAATTGGTTATTCATATCCATCGCGTCTTGACTTGGGGATAGGGCGCAGATAGATTGCGCCGCGATCCTGGGCGTTTTCCCTGCACAGTGAAAGCCATGCCTGATGACCGAAGAAGACGATCTGCCCAAAGCCTCCGATGAACTTGAACGCCTTGCCGCCCGACTGGAAGTCGAACGTCACCAGGCCAAGATCGAACAGGAAATACGGCGCACGGCAACCTCGGCATTGGGCGGCGGTTTTCGAATTGCAGTTGAAATGCTAGCAGCACTGGCCGTGGGCACAGGTTTGGGCTATATGGCCGACCGGATGCTTGGCACCTTGCCTTGGATCATGGTGGCAGGCATCTTTTTGGGCTTTGCTGCCGGGATGAGAAATATGATCCGTTCTGCTGAGCGTATGAATGCGAAGCGGGATGGTGAGGACGACAAGATGGGCTGAACGCAGCCGCCTTTGGTGGCGCGTTATTAAAGGGAAATGGGCTAGTGGATCCGCTTCACCAGTTTAATATTGAACGTTACGGAGAGTTCCATCTTTTTGGGCTGGATCTGTCGTTTACCAATTCATCGTTTTTCGCCCTGCTGGCCGTAGCGCTGGTCGTGGCCTTTTTGGGCTTTGGCTCGCGCAAGCGCGCCCTGGTTCCTGGCCGCATGCAATCCCTGGCCGAACTGTTCTATGAATTTGTCGCGCAAATGGTGCGTTCCACCATGGGCCAGGAAGGGTTCAAATTCTTCCCGCTGATTTTCAGTATTTTTGCCTTTGTGCTGACCAGCAATCTTTTGGGCATGTTCCCATACTTCTTTACCGTCACCAGCCATATTGCGGTGACCGGGGCGCTGTCCCTGATGGTGATCAGCGTAGTGATCATTTACGGGTTTTTAAAACACGGTCTTAAGTTCTTCAAACTGTTTGCGCCGTCCGGCCTGCCGCTGGCGCTGTACTTTGTTATCGTCCCGATCGAGATTATTTCATTCCTGGCGCGCCCGTTCAGTCTGGCCATCCGGCTGTTTGCCAACATGATGGCCGGCCACGCGCTGATGAAAGTTTTTGCCAGCTTTATCATTATGCTGGGCAGTGCCGGGGCGTTCAGCGTTCTGGCCATCCTCCCTTTCCTGACCAATACCGCCGTGGTCGGTCTGGAATTCCTCATTGCATTTTTGCAAGCTTATGTGTTTGCCCTCTTGTCGTGCATTTATCTTAGCGACGTTTCGGCCGAACATATTGGTCACTAACTGAACCTTTTGGATTTCACTGGTTATTTTCGGAGAAGAATAATGGAACCAGCAGCAGCTAAACTTATCGGTGCCGGCCTTGCCTGTATCGCTCTTGCCGGCGCCGGCGTTGGCATCGGCACCATCTTTGGTGCCTATTTGCAAGGTGCCCTGCGCAATCCGTCGGCCGCCGCCGGACAGTTTACCAACCTGCTCATCGGCTTTGCCCTGGCAGAATTCACCGGCCTGTTGGGCTTTGTGATGGGTATGCTTCTCCTGTTCGTATTTTAGGGCTGATCCCTATTAAACGCATCGGATGATGAGATGATTGTGTTTTTCGATACCGGCAAAGCGGCAGGTCATGCCGTGGAAGCCACCGAGCATGCCGTGGAAGCGGCCGAGCACACCAGTGGCGGTATGCCACAGCTCGACTTTTCCACCTTTCCCAGCCAGATTTTCTGGCTGGCCATTGCTTTTGTGCTTTTGTACCTGGCGCTGGACCGGTATCTGATCCCGCGGATTGGCGGGGCCATAGAAGAACGCAAGGATCGCATTGCAGATGATCTGGACATGGCCGCCCGTAAAAAGGCCGAGGCCGATGCGGCCATGTTGGCATACGACAAAAACCTGGCCGATGCCCGGGCCAAAGCCAACTTTATTGCGGCTGAGAACCGGGCTGCCCTGGACGAGCAATTGGCCAAGGAAACCGCGGCACAAGAAGCAGAATTGGACAAGTCAGCAGCCAAGGCGGAAAAACAGATCGCCAAGGCCCGCAGCGAAGCCATGAAGCATGTTGAAGAAATCGCCCTGGATGTTGCCGCCGACATGGTGGCCACCCTTGGTGGCATCAAGGCCGATCCCAAAAAACTGCAAAAGGCACTGGAAACTGCCCGTGCCGGGAGCGCAGCCTCATGAGCCTGATCAGTATCATCCTTCTGGAAACTGCCGAACACGGGGCCGCGGCGCCAGGTCTTATAGACTTTGCCGATCCACGGCTGTGGGTATTTTTCTCGCTGGCCATTCTGGTGGCCGTAGTGTTACGGAAAAAGGTGCCGGCTCTGGTCACCAAATCCCTGGACGAGCGAGCAGATGCCATTCGCAAAGAGCTGGACGATGCCCGGCGTCTGCGCGAAGAAGCCCAGGAATTGCTGGCCTCATACGAGCGCCGTCAGCGTGAGGCAGAAAAAGAAGCCGAAGACATTATCACCCAGGCCAAGCACGAGGCAGAGTTGTTTGCCCGTGACGCCCGAGAAAGATTGCAGGAAATGCTGAAACGGCGCGCCGAAGCGGCCACCCGCAAGATTGCCCAGGCCGAAACCCGTGCCGCGGCCGATGTTCGCGCTCATGCAGCGGCACTGGCCTCGGCGACCACAAAAATTGCGCTGGAAGAGTCCCTGACCAAAACAGCGCAAAGCAAGCTGGTCAATGAAAGCATTGAAGAACTGGGTAAAAGCCTGCAATAGGCCGCGGCCTTTTATCACTACAAGAATTTAAAACGCCCGCTGATAGCGGGCGTTTTTATTTGACTTAGTTTTTCTTGCGGGTTTTGGCGAAAAAGCCGCGAATATGCTTGCCGGTTTTGGGATAACGGGCCAAAAAGCTGCCCATGGTGCGTCGTGCCCGGCGGGAATTACGCACCAGCACCACCACACCACTAGCCGTCACAATGCCGCCAATGGGTATGGGAAACGGAATCAGTGGCAAGCCCACCGCAATCAGGGCCACGCCGCCCGCCACACGGGCCTTGCGGGCGATGGCTTCGCTGCGTGTCTCGTTATCAAAATCGAGAGGTTCAAAATCCATTATCTTCTCCTCTCCCCTGCCCGTGAAACCTAGGTAGATTGACAGGGCAAGGCAAGGTTGATGACGCAGAAGTTATCAGCAAATTCAGCCCTGCCAATAGCTCAGCAAGGCTTCTACCGCGGGTCGCGATCGCTCTTTTACCGTGTCTTTGGCGGTACCCAGATGAAAAAAACCGGCAAAGCGCTCATGATCCTGCAGTCCAAATTCACGGGCGATCTGGCGGTCAAAGGCCATCCACCCGGTCAGCCAAGAACCGGCCCAGCCGGCCGCATTGGCAACCAGCAACAGATTGAAACACAGCGCCCCCACTGATAATTCCTGCTCCCATACCGGGGTTTTATGATCGCAATCGGGGCTGGAAATCACCGCAATGACCAAGGGCGCACAGCAAAACCGGCGCCGCTCGCGATCCAGTTCCTGTGTGCTGGCCTGGGGATTTAGTTCCCGGTAACGGGCGGCAAAAACCTCGCCGGCGCGGGCCCGGGCCGGTCCATCAAAAACCATAATCCGCCAGGGGGACAGGCGGCGATGATCCGGCACACGCATGGCCAGGCGCACGATCTGGGATATTTCTTCGCGGCTGGGGCCGGGCTCCTTCAGGGCGGCCGCCGGGAAAGACCGACGCGTGTTTAAAAATGCCAGTACGTGCGCATCTGGCTGGCTGGCAGCCAGCATGGCATCTGCCGCCGGGGCTTCGGGATATGCGCTCATCATGTTACCTTTTGACGAATCTTTGACGTCACAGGCATATAGGTCCTATATGTAATTGCAAAAGGGGGCTTTGCATTTTGGCAGAGCAAAAAGGAGTTTAGGGTCAGAATGAGTACTGTTGAGATGGACCCTCAGTGTTGTTGCGCCACACCGGCAGAACGGCGGCGGGAAAAAATGCGCGAGGCGATCATTGCTGCCGCGCAGGCAATCTTCACCAAAGACGGTGAAGCGGGCCTCTCCATGCGACGCCTTGCCGAAGCCATCGATTACTCGCCGGCAGCGCTATATAAATATTTTGCTTCCAAGGACGACCTGTTCGAGGCCGTACGCGAACAATTTTTTGAACGGTTGCTGAAACGCATGGATGATGCCAGTTGCGGCAGCGGCACCACGCGCGAATTATTTGAGGCCTGCGGGCGCTCATACATAGAAACTGCCCTTGAGGAACCCAACACCTATATCATGGCCTTTACCGGCCTTGGAGATGACAGCAAACCCGAGGAAGGCACCTTTGGCTATGCTGCTGCCCAACAGCTGGAAAGCATGATTGAAAAAGGCATGAGCGAAGGGGTCATTCGCCAGGTTGATCTGGCCCTGGCCGGCAAAGCAGTCTGGGCCGCGGTGCATGGTCTGGCCACCTTGCTGATCCAGATCCCTTCTATGCCCGGCGGGGTTACCCACGAAACCGAACATACCCGCGAGGATATGATCCAGTTTCAGACAGACTTTATCTGGCGCGGCTTGGCCAAGCCGGAGGTCTTATCCTCCTAAAACATTTTATGACGGCTCAGGGCGCACTTTTTTTGCCCAAGGCATCGCGCACCTTGCCATATTTGCCGCCCCAGTTGTCGGTCATGGTATCACGAATCGCCCATAGCTCCGGATAGAACTGGCGACGGATCCCCTCTTTCAGCAAATCCACGGACCGCCCTTTCAAAGATTTGGCGCCAAAGCCAATGCTGCGGGCGATCAGTTGCATATGGCGATAACCAAAACGCTGAAACATGGAATCAAACTGGGCCAGACACTCGGCAACGACATAGGCATCACAATGGCAATACTCGCTGTCATAAATGCTCTCTATGGTTTTGCCATCGGCCTCCAGATAATGCTTGGTGAAGGTTTCCCACAGTAACGGCCCCATGCGAATCAGCACCCGGAAACCCGGCGATTCCTGGCCACTGCCATTACCCAGTGCCAGGCGAATTTGCTGATACTCCTTGGGTGACATGGTTTCCAGCAACGCCAATTGCTTATTCATCATGCTTTGCAACAGGTCCACCCGGCCAAACAGGGTGACAATCCGATTGGTATTTTTCTCGGCCATGTATTCATCAATGTCGAGCAGGGTATAGGCCATCAGCTTCATCCACAGCTCTTCAACCTGATGGACGATCTGAAACTGTAGCTCATCCTTATTGCAGAAATCCTCAAACGGTTTTTGGCAGGCGAGCAAGGCATCGGAGTTCAGATAAACTTCATAGTCGAGGCCCGTTTGCCCCTTCATCATTTTGTAAAAGCTCTGGCGATCCATACCTGTTCTCCGATGTACGTGATGGGTGACAGTCTCATAAAACTGCTCTTTTGAACATGGAGGATAACGCTTGGTGTTGCGTCCATCAAAGCATTATTCACTATATAACTTTATTAATACGATATTTTATTCTATAATAACGTCAAATACACGATAACATACTGTTGCTAGACATGAACAAACACCGCCCACTCGACAAAACGGATCAAAACATTCTCACTGTTTTGCAGAACGAAGGCAGGATCAGCAATGTCATGCTGGCCAAGCGGGTCAACCTGTCACCCACGCCCTGTATGCACCGGGTTCGCCAACTGGAAGAGGCTGGTTATATTACCGGCTATCGCGCCGTGCTCGATCCCGAAGCCCTGGGCCTGAAAGTCTGTGCGTTTGTACTGATCAAGCTGGAACGCAATACCCGTGATCAGGCAGAAGCCTTTGAAGCGGCCATTGCCGCCATCCCCGAAGCCAGCGAATATTATTCCACCGCCGGCACCCACGATTATATGTTAAAAATTTATGCCCGTGATCTGCGAGCCTATCAGCAGGTCATCAACGATAAAATTGCCACCCTGCCCTTCATAAATGACGTGCAATCGACCATCATTTTATCAGAACGGCGTACTGGCGGCGGCCTGCATCCGCCACCCCTTCAAACATAGTATTAAAACTGTCACACAACCTTCACAAAACTCGTCTATGGGCATCTTTGGAAGGGGCGCGAACCACCACGCCTCCGGCAAAGAGTACCATCCGTGCAAAATTTTCTACCCATCACCATGGCGGCACTGGTCGTCGTTATGCTGCTTGCCTGGTTCAACGGACGTACCAAGGCCGTTGCCAGTGCCGGGGCGCATCCGTCAACCCTGCATTCCCTGCCAGGATATTCGGGTACTTATCTGGCCATCTGGTCGGTATTACCCGCCTTTATTTTGCTGGCACTTTTTGGCCTGTTTGGCGATCTTCTGCTGAACCTGCAAATCCGCCATAGCCTGCCTGCCGACATTCGGGCATTGCCAGCCGAACAGGTCGAATTGTTTATGCGCAATGCCCGGGCCCTGGCCTTTGGCGGCACCGCCAGTGAGACCTCGGCCGCTTTGCAGGAAGCCGCCAGGGCCTATGCCAGCTTGTCCCGCACCAGTAATTTTGTCGTCATCGGCGCGGTGATCCTGCTCACCATTGGCGGCTTTTTGTTTGCCCGTGGCCGAATTGGCAAAAACTTTCGCGCCCGCAATCATGTCGAGGCAGTGATTTTTGGCGTATTGGTGGTCTGTTCGGCGATTGCCATTCTGACCACCCTTGGCATTGTGCTCTCTTTGCTGACCGAGTCTTTACGCTTCTTCAGCGAAATCAACACCCTGGATTTTCTCTTTGGCCTGAAATGGTCGCCGCAAACTGCCTTGCGTGCTGATCAAGTGGGCCAGTCCGGTTCTTTTGGGGCCGTACCGCTTTTTGCCGGCACCTTCCTCATCACCTTTATTGCCATGGTGGTGGCGGCCCCGGTTGGCCTGTATTCCGCCATTTACCTTTCCGAATATGCCAAGCCCGCCACCCGGCGTATCGTGAAACCCATATTGGAAATCCTGGCCGGTGTACCGACCGTGGTTTATGGCTTTTTTGCCCTATTGACCATTGGCCCGTTTATTCGCCATGCCGCCGAAGCGGTCGGCCTTAGCGCCCAGACCCAAAGCGCCCTGTCGGCGGGTCTGGTAATGGGCATTATGATCATCCCCTTTGTTTCCTCCCTTTCTGATGATGTGATCAATGCGGTCCCCCAGGCCCTGCGCGATGGCTCCTATGCCATGGGGGCGACCCAGGCCGAAACCGTACGCAATGTGGTCTTCCCGGCCGCCCTGCCCGGCATTATGGGAGCCTTGTTGCTGGCCATCAGCCGCGCCATTGGCGAAACCATGATTGTGGTTATGGCCGCAGGCCAAAGTGCCAATCTGACCGCCAACCCTCTGGAGCCAGTGACCACGGTCACAGTGCAGATCGTCACCCTGTTGACCGGCGATCAGGAATTTGACAGCGCCAAAACCCTCTCTGCTTTTGCGCTGGGACTGGTCCTCTTCATCATTACGCTGGGCCTGAACATCATTTCGCTGCGTGTGGTGCGCAAATATCGGGAACGCTATGACTGAGCCAGCCAAGCCCATTTCCACCAAGGCGCTGATCGCCGCCTCTTTGCCCCGGCGTTACCGCGCCGAGCAACGCTTTCGCCTGTATGGTCGGGCGGCCATTTTGCTCGCCATAAGCGCCCTGGCGTTATTGCTGTTTTCGGTTGGTTCACAAGGGTTTACCGCGTTTTCGATTTATCGATTCAATCTGCCTTTACAGCTGGATGCCAAGCTAATTGATCCCAAGAATACTGCCGATCCCAAGGTGATCGCCAAAGGCCGCTATCGCAAGCTGATCCAGAAGGCACTCAGCGATGCCTTCCCAGACGTGCGCTCCCGCAGCGACAAACGCGCCCTTTATGCCTTTTCAACCGGCCTCAACTCTGTGGAATTACGCAATCAGGTGGTCAAAAACCCAAGCCTGATCGGCACGAAAATCCGCTTTACTGCGCCGCTTTCTGATGATCTTGACCTTTACCTGAAAGGCAAAATCACGCCGCGCAAGTTCAGCAAAGGCGACGGCACCATAACGGCCAGTGTGCCTGGCCCTAAAACCCTGGCACTGACTGGTCAGCCCGGCGCCTTTGAGGCGCTGATCCAGCACATTCGGCAAAAGCGACTGGTTCGTGCTGAACGCCTGGAGGAACAGGCAGAAAAACTGCGCGAGCGCATTAAAGGGACCAGCAAAGGGGTCGCCTTGGTGCAACATACCGAAATCGCCCGCCTGGAAGCCCAGGCCGCCGATATGCGCCAAAAGGCCAAGGAACACACCATCCATCTGGGCAAAAACGATCCCTCTATCCTGATCGACTTCAATCAGGGTTTCATCAAAGCCGCTGCACTGTCGGATCACCAGCTCTCCGGCTCAGTGCTGTCGCGCCCTACCGACATGGAACCCACCCAGAACTGGCGCAGCCTGATCCTGGATTCCCCGGAACGATCGCGCCGCGTCACCGATAAACAGGCGGTCTGGGCCGAGGCCTTGCTGGCGCGCGGGCATGTCAAACGCAGTTTCAACTCTATCTTTTTCACCCATGCTGACAGTCGCGAACCGGAACTGGCCGGCATAGCCGGGGCCATGGTTGGCTCGGTCCTGACCCTGATGGCGACCATGCTGGCGGCGGTTCCCATCGGCATTTTGGCGGCGATTTATCTGGAAGAGTTTGCCCCCAAGAACCGCCTTACCGATTTTATCGAGGTTAATATCAACAATCTGGCCGCCGTGCCTTCCATCATTTTTGGCCTCCTTGGTCTGGCAGTATTTCTCAATATGTTCCACATGCCCCGCTCTGCGCCCATCGTTGGCGGACTGGTGCTGGCGCTGATGACCCTGCCGGTAATCATTATTGCTTCGCGCGCCGCCATCAAGGCGGTGCCGCCTTCCATACGCGAAGCCGCCCTTGGCATTGGAGCCTCTAAAACCCAGACCGTGTTTGACCATGTGCTGCCCCTGGCCGCCCCCGGTATTCTGACCGGCACTATCATTGGCCTGGCCCGTGCCCTTGGCGAAACCGCGCCCCTGTTAATGATCGGCATGGTCGCCTTTATTGCCGATATTCCCAAATCGCTGACCTCGCCTGCCACCGCTATGCCGGTACAGATTTATCTGTGGGCCAGCAGCGCCGAACGATCCTGGGAATCCCGTACCGCAGCGGCCATCATCATATTGTTATTATTGATGATTATCCTTAATCTGACCGCAGTATTCCTGCGTCACAAATTTGAACGGAGATGGTAGGATGGACACTTCGGTATCCCCGGCCACACAGACGACAGACACCCAGACGGCCCAGCAGGCGCCCAAAGTGCAGGCCCGCAAGGTGAATGTTTTTTATGGGAACAAACAGGCCCTGTTTGATGTCAATCTGGATATCCCTGATCGCAGTGTCACTTCGTTCATTGGCCCATCGGGTTGTGGCAAATCTACATTTTTGCGCTGTATCAACCGCATGAACGACACCATCGACATTTGCCGGGTTGAAGGGGACATTCTTTTGGACGGCAAGGATGTTTATGCCCGTGATGTTGACCCGGTCATCCTGCGCGCCAGCGTCGGCATGGTGTTTCAAAAGCCAAACCCCTTCCCCAAATCCATCTTCGACAATGTTGCCTATGGCCCGCGCATTCATGGGCTGGCCAGCAATCCCGAAGAATTGAGCGAGATTGTTGAAACCTCGCTCAGGCGTGCCGGTTTGTGGACCGAAGTTGCCGACCGACTGGACGAACCGGGCACCGGGCTTTCCGGCGGCCAGCAACAACGCCTGGTGATTGCCCGGGCCATTGCGGTACGCCCCGAAGTGATTTTGATGGACGAGCCGTGTTCAGCACTGGACCCCATTGCCACGGCCCGTATCGAAGAGTTGATCGATGATTTGCGCAACAATTATTGCATCATCATGGTCACCCACTCGATGGCCCAGGCCGCCCGGGTATCGCAACACACGGCCTTTTTCCATCTGGGCAAGCTGGTCGAGGCCGGCCCCACCGAACAAATTTTCACCAATCCCAATGACAAGCGCACCCAGGATTACATTACCGGGCGCTTTGGCTGATTACGCTGTACCTGACTTAGGAAAAGCAGATGACCGAACATATTGTAAAATCCTTTGACGACGAACTGGACGAGTTGACCGCCGAAGTGGCCCGCATGGGCGGCCTGGCAGAAAAACTGCTCAGCGACGCGCTGGACGCCGTGGTTTCGCGCGATGGCGCGCTGGCCAATGAGGTTATCCAGCGGGACAAGGAAATTGATGCCTTGCAATTAGAGCTGGAACGCCGGGTGATCCTTTTATTGGCGCTGCGCCAGCCCATGGCCAGCGATTTGCGCCGCACGTTTAGCGCTCTGAAAATTTCCGGC
Organism: Robiginitomaculum sp.; assembly: GCA_015485335.1. GTDB lineage: Bacteria > Pseudomonadota > Alphaproteobacteria > Caulobacterales > Maricaulaceae > Robiginitomaculum_B. Next base: position 28,963 of record WFTT01000074.1, on the reverse strand, counting down.
GATCTGGAACGCATTGGCGATCTGGCCAAAAACATTGCCAAACGCGCCCTGATCCTGAACGAACAACGCCCCATGTCGCTGACCCGCAGCGTGCATCGCATGGGTCATGTGGTCAGCAATATGCTGAAAGACGTGCTGGATGCCTATACCACCGCCGATGTTGATCTGGCCATTGATGTGTGGCGGCGCGATGATGAAATCGACGCCCATTATAACAGCCTGTTTCGCGAGCTGCTGACCTATATGATGGAAGACAGCAAAACCATCACCATGTGTACGCATTTATTGTTCATGGCAAAAAACCTGGAACGTATTGGCGATCACGGCACCAATATTGCCGAAAACGTGCATTATCTGGTCACCGGCGAAGAGCTGCCGGATGCGCGAACCAGTGCCACGGAGTATAAGGAACCAGACCAATGATCCCCTATGTCATCGTAGTGGAAGACGAGGCCGCGCTGGCGACGTTATTGCAATATAACCTGGAAAAAGAAGGTTACGAGGTGGCCATTGCCAGCGATGGCGAAGAAGCCCTGTTGATGGTGTCCGAGCGCGTCCCCGATATAATGGTGCTGGACTGGATGCTGCCCAAACTGTCGGGCATAGAGGTTTGCCGGTGCCTGCGCGCCGATAAATCCACCCCAAATATCCCCATCATTATGCTGACCGCCCGCAGCGAAGAAGACGAGCGTGTTCGCGGTCTGGATACCGGTGCTGATGATTATATCACCAAGCCCTTTGCCCTTAGCGAGCTGTTGGCGCGCATTCGCGCGGTGCTGCGCCGGGCCAAGCCCAGCCTGATCGAAGAAAGCCTGCATTGCGGCAATCTGGTGCTGGACCGCAGTACCCATAAGGTGTTGCGCCATGGCAAGGAAGTGCCCCTGGGCCCGACCGAATTTCGCCTGCTGGAACACTTTATGAGCCAGCCGGGGCGGGTATTCAGCCGCACACAATTGATCGATGCCATTTGGGGCACCGAAGTGGATGTGGAAATCCGCACCGTGGATGTGCATGTGGGCCGCCTGCGCCGGGCGCTCAATGCCGGGCACCAGCATGATGCCATCCGCACCGTCCGCTCCGCCGGCTATGCCTTGCGTGCCGATTAAACCCGATAAATAAAACCATTATAACCCTCGCCATTCCGGCGGGGGTTTCTTGGTTTTATCCCCGTCATTTCAGGGGTAGCAAGGGGTAAATGAGGGGCATTTCAGGGTTTGTTTTTCATCCTTTAGGGGCCATTTAGGGGTAAAGACGGTCATGCCGAGGGGTAAGAGGTGCCCCTCTTTGCCCCTCATATTCGTTATGCCGGGGATAACCCCTTCGTGTCATCCCGGGCGAAGACCCGGGATCCATTTTGCAAATCCATTTGCGTATAGATTCAGTATGGATCCCGGCTCGAAGGCCGGGATGGCAGGTTTTGGTTTGGGGGTGGGGATAGAAAAACCTTGTCCCACATGGGCGCTGATCAGGTATAGTGTCTGTACGCCTCCCCCTGTCATTGCCGGGCCTGTCCCGGCAATCCAGAGCGACACCAAAGAGAGACTGGATTACCCGGATAAACCGGGTAATGACACGAGTGAAAAACTGAACCCCTCACCCTGAGCCTGTCGAAGGGTGGATAATCAAGCCCAAGGTCCCCGGACTTGATCCGGGGCCCATCACAGAATGAAACGCAGTATGGACCCCGGGTCTGCGCCCGGGAACCCTAAAAGGAAATCCACACCTAACCCTGAGGGATGGCGAAGCCAGCGTCTCGAAGGATGGAGCCACACAAATTATAGATCACAATACAGCCTGTTGACTGGCGGCATGACAAGAAGCGGCGTAAAACACAAATATGAGCAACACACCTCCACACAAGGTTTTACCCTTTGCCGGATCACCGCTGGACCGGTGTGAAAACCTGCGCCGTGATGCGGCGGCCATGCGCACGCTGCAAGACAGCGACCGGGCATTGTTTTTGCCCCTGTGGCACGGTCAGGTCTTTATGCTGAGCGATGGCACACCGGCTTTGCTGCAAGGCATGGCACTGGACACGCTCAGCATTGCCGACCCAGGACCGATACTGCTTGGCACACAGGGGAAAACCAAACAGCCCTGGTTCGCCATTGCCCTGGACGAGATGGTGGATGCGGATGCCGACTTTCCCCTTGGTGGCCTTGGGGAATGGATGGACCTGCGCGCCGCGGCACCGCTGCTTAGCACCGCGGATCTGGCCATTGTGGGCCGTGCTTCGGCGCTACTTGGCTGGCACAACCGACACCGGTTTTGCGCCAATTGCGGCACCTTAACCGGCGCGGCCGAGGGCGGCATCAAACGCGAATGCCCCGATTGCGGTACCGAGCATTTCCCGCGCACCGATCCGGTGGTGATCATGCTGGCGGTGCGCGGTGATCAATGCCTGATGGGACGCCAGGCCGGCTGGCCGGACAACACCTATTCGGCGCTTGCCGGTTTTGTGGAACAGGGCGAAAGCCTGGAGGAAGCCTGCGCCCGCGAAGTGGGCGAAGAGGCCGGCATCACCATTGGCGCCGTGCGCTATGTGCTGAGCCAGCCCTGGCCGTTCCCCTCATCCTTGATGATTGGCCTGATCGCCGATGCGCTAAGCGAAGAGATCACCCTGGATGATGAGCTGGAGGATGCGCGCTGGTTTTCCCGCACTGATGTGCGCGCCATGCTGGCTAGCAGTCATGAACGTTTTCGCGCCCCGATGAATTTCTCCGCCGCCTACCATTTGCTCAATGAATGGGCGAACGAAGAGGCCTGAATATATCGGCCTCTTGCGTTTTACTCAGCCTTTGCCCGGCGGGGTCCATTTATTGATGATGAACGAGGCATCCACCGGTGTTTCGGCAATATGGTTGGTGTAATTGGAAAGGGTTTTAAGGGCCACGCCCAAAATTACTTCCAGTACATTGGCTTTGGTATAGCCGGCCTTAAGAAAGGCTTCGACGTCCTTTTTGCCAACTGCGCCGCGTTCGACCACAATCTTGCGGGTAAATTCACGCAAGGCCTCCAGACGGTCATCGTCTTCGATCTCTTCATCATCGCGAACCGCCATAATGGCATGGCCGGGCAGGCCCGCGCCTTTGGCCAGGCCGGTATGGGCCGCCACACAGTATTTGCATTCATTTTCCACCGAGGCAGTCAGCAATACCAAGTGTTTTTCGGCTGGATCCAGCGAAGATTTGATGAAGATCTCCGACAGGGTCATATAGCCTTCCAGCGCGGCGGGACTTTCGGCCAGTTCGCCCAGCACATTGGGCACCGAGCCATAAGCGGCCTTGGACTTGGCCAAAAAGGGCCGGGATTTTTCCGGCGCATTGGTTTCATCATAAATATTAAACTTCGTCATGGGGTTCTCCAATACTATGGAAGGGTGGGTCTGGCCGAAAAATGGTTTGAACCGATATGATCTGCCAGTATGCCATGATCACGATGGCGTGTTTACCACTGCCTTGAGGCGAAACGGATCGGCCACATAGGTGCCCAGCATTTTGATCTCGGTCGAGAAAAACGCCAATTCCTCCAGCGCCAGATGCAAGGCGTGCTCGTCCGGGTGCGCCGCCACATCGGCATAGAACCGCGTGGCGGTGAACGAGCCACCCAATTGATAGCTTTCCAGCTTGGTCATGTTGACACTGTTGGTGGCAAAACCGCCCATGGCCTTATAAAGCGCGGCAGGGATATTGCGCACCCGAAAGACAAAGCTGGTGACATAGGCGGTGCCTTCCTCATAGGACGGTACAACCGCATCGCGCGACATCACCAAAAAGCGCGTGGCATTATGGGTGGCGTCCTCAATATTATCGGCCAGCACCTTGAGGTTATAAATCTCGGCGGCCAGTTTTGAGGCCACCGCGGCGTCTTCCACATTGCCTTTTTGCGCGATCATTTTGGCGGCCCCGGCCGTATCCTGGGCATGGGCGGCCTTGATGCCCAGCCGATGCAGGGTCAGACGACACTGACCCAGTGCCATCACATGGCTATGGGCGCGCTTAACCGTTTCCAGCGTGCTGTCCGGTGTGCCCATCAGAAAGTGATGAATGGGCAGAAACTTTTCCGCCTCAATGCGCAAATGCGATTCGGGCAACAAATAATGAATATCTGCCACCCGCCCGGCCAGTGTATTTTCCACCGGGATCATGGCTTTGTCCGCATAGCCTTCAGCCACGGCGCTGAACGCCTCCTCAAAGGAATGACAAGGCAAAGGCTCCATATCGGGATAGTTCTGTACACAGGCCTGATGGGAATAGGCGCCGGGTTCTCCCTGATAGGCGATTTTCTGTTTCATGCGGACATTCCTTCTTTCAAGGCCCGGATACGCGCTAAATCTTCCGGGCTGTCAATTCCCGGGCAATCATTTTCCACCAGCGCACATACAATCTTCATGCCACCGTCCAGCGCCCGTAACTGTTCCAGTTTTGCCCGTTTTTCATTGACCGATGGCGGCAAGGTGCAAAACCGTTCCAGCGCCGCGCGGCGATAGGCATAAATGCCGATGTGATGCCAAAAGGGCATGGGCGCCGCCAAGGGCAGGGTGCGGGTGAAATCCAACGCCGGTACCGGCTGGCCCGGTTTCGCATCACCCAGCACCACTTTGACAACGTTTTCGTCCTGCCGCTCGGCATCGCTATGGCTTTGAAAGGCACAGGTGGCCATGTCGGCCTGTGGATCATTTTTCAGGGCCTCAATGACTGCCCGCACGTGCTCTGGCAATAATTCCGGCATATCGCCCTGTACATTCAGAATGATGTCGGCACCGCCATCGGGATCGACAATTCTGGCCGCGGCGCACACCCGATCACTGCCCGAGGGCAGATCTGGATCGGTCAGCACGGCGGTAAGGCCATATTTATTGGCGGTCTGCACAATTTGCTCATCCGCCGCCGCGATCACAGGTTTGCCCACCCCGGCCCTTTGGGCGGCACGGGCCACACACACCACCATGGGAATCCCGGCGATTTTAGCCAGAGGCTTGCCCGGCAAACGGGTGGACGCCAGCCGCGCCGGAATGATGATCAGGACACTCATAACCGCACTTTATCAGGCCCATATGAAACAAAGGCAAGCATTGGGCGTCACAAGTGGTTGCGAAGAGACGATTTGCGTGCAAAAAAGGCAAGAATCGCAACACAGCGTGCCAAAAAAGGCGCGCGCCAGTCTGAGGGGGCGCCGGATGGGCGAGCTATTCTGGAACAAGGTATTTGGGGCCGTGCTGGCTACGGCACTGGTCGTCTTTGGGATCAAGGAACTGGGCCATGCCCTGATCCATCCCCACGAGCCGGCGGAGCCGGGCTATAAGATCGCCGTTGCCGAAGAGGGCGGTGCCAAGGAAAAAGCAAAAGAAGCGGCACCGGTCAAAAGCCTGGCAGAGATGCTGAGCGAGGCCAGCGCCTCGTCTGGCGAACGGGTGGCCAAAAAATGTGCCGCCTGCCACGACTTTACCAAAGGCGGTCCCAACAAGACTGGGCCTAATTTGTGGAACGTGCTTGGCCGCACCGCCGGCACCCATGAAGGCTTTAATTATTCCGATGCCATGAAGGCGTTTGGCAAGGTTTGGGATTATGAAAACCTGGATGCGTTTGTCTCCAGTCCCAAAACCGAAGTTCCAGGCACGGCCATGGGCTTTGCCGGTTTGAAAAAACCAAAGGATGCTGCCAATTTGCTGGCCTATTTGCGCACGCTTAGTGATGCGCCCATGCCGTTGCCGGCATTGCCGGCCAGCACCGCAGATGCAGCCGCCGCCGTTAGCGACGCTGTTGAAGCCGCCGCACCGGAAACCACCCAGGAATAATTTTACCTGATACCGTGATCAAAGCCGCCGGATTGCCGTAATGCTTCCGGCGGTTTTTTTTATGCGCGCCGCGGCCACGACCAGCGGTTCGCGCGCCACCGCCATATGCCAGGCATTGGCATGTAACAGGGTTTGTGCATCCAGCATAATACCCACATGGCCTTTCCAGTACACCAGATCCCCCCGACGCAGGCCCGATAAATCATCTTGAATTTCTACCGCGGACCCCAGAGTTTTCACCTGCATATCCGTATCGCGCAAAGCGGCCACGCCGCCAGCTTGCAGGGCATTTTGCACCAGGGCCGAACAATCCAGCCCAAAGCTGGACCGCCCACCCCACACATAGGGGGTATGCTCGTAGGCCTCGGCGGCCAGCACCCAGTCACCCATGATATGGTCCAGCGGCGCGCAATGCCCATCAAACACCCAGCCCATATCCAGACCTAGTTGCCGATAACGGTCCTCTTTGCCCGTACAGGCAAAGACCGTATTGCCATGAACAAATCCCCATACCGGCGCCTTGAGGTCCGGGCGTGCAAAAATCGGGGTGCGTGGCACGTTAATCTGGTGATCAGGATCTGCCTCGATATCACTGAGTGCCAGTGATTCGACAAAGCCAACATAGCCATCACGGCTGGCCTGGCCCCAGGCCCATCCGTCCTTTTCCTCGTAAACCGCGAACCGTTCACCCAGCAATAATTCGGTCTGCAGCATGGCCCCATTTCCCGGCACCCCATAAAGCGGTGCCACGGGAACGCCAATCATTTTGGTTTGTGCACTTACATAGCGCGGTGCATCAATGACGCCCCGAAGGTGCGCGGCGGCCAGATCTTCCCGGACCGGGGTCAGGCGTGGATCAAACTCAGGCTTTGTCATAGCGGGCCTGTAACATGGCAAATACAGCGCGCGGCCCCTGGGCATCACCACCCGCCGGATGCGATGGCCGGGCTTTGGGCACCCAGGCAAAAATATCAAAATGCACCCAGGGTATATCGCCGACAAAACGGCGCAAAAACAGCGCCGCAGTGATTGAGCCGCCCATGGGGCTGGACGCCGTATGGCAGATATCGGCTATGGGGCTGTCAAGCTGGCTGTCATACCCGTCCCACAACGGCATACGCCATACCGGATCACTGGTGCGTTTTGCGGCCATTTCCAGATCAGAAGACAGGCTTTCATCGTCGGTATAATAGGGGGCCATTTCCGGACCCAGCGCCACCCGCGCCGCGCCGGTCAGGGTGGCAAAATCAATCAGTAATTCCGGCTCTTCCTCGCCAGCCCGCGTTAACGCATCGGCCAGTACCAGACGCCCTTCGGCATCGGTATTGTCGACCTCGACACTAAGACCCTTGCGGCTTTGCAGAATATCACTGGGCCGATAGGCATCCCCCGATATGGCATTATCCACAATGGGCAACACCATGTGCAGCCGCACCGGCAATTTGGCCGCCATAATCATATGGGCCAGCGCCATAGCATTGGCCGCCCCGCCCATATCCTTTTTCATCAGGCGCATATATTGCGCCGCCTTGATATCCAGTCCACCAGTGTCAAACACCACCCCCTTGCCCACCAGACCGATGCGCGGATGATCGGGTTGGCCCCATATAAGTTCCACCAGACGCGGCGCATGGGCCGATGCCCGCCCCACCGCATGTATCATAGGATAATTCTGTTTGAGCAGATCATCCCCCACCACGGCGCTGACCTGGGCACCAAATTCCTTGCCCAGGACCCGCACCGCCGCCTCCATCGCATCGGTATTCAGATCCCCCGCCGGGGTGTTGACCAGATCGCGCGCCAGATATACCGCCTTGGCCGTTTGGCGGGCCACCACGGTGTCGGCATCCTGGATATAAAGGGCAGCCGGTGGACGTTTGCGCGGACGATAGCGGGTAAAGGCATAGGCCCCCATCAACCAGGCCAGTGCCAGATCCTGTGGATTGACCCAGGCTGGCGATTCGACCAATTGATAATCGCCTTCAGGTAAGGTCATGGCCGCATCCCCCAGGGCAAAGGCATCGGCCTTTTTACCGGCCCCCAGCAAGGCCAGCGGCGGTTTACCGTCTTGCGGCACCAACAAAACCTTACCGCGTTTAGCCTTGAACGATGCCGCCTCGATCAGCGCCGCCGCGTCATCCGGTGCCGTTTCCTGCCAGGTTTCCAGATCATCAGCCCCAATAATATAAAGCGGGCGCTGTGCTTTATCGGCATGGTCGAGTAAGGCTTCTGACATGGGGAAATTTTCCGTTTTTATATTGGCCCGGCATTAACCGGTTGTTGACGATCTGCGCGCACATTTGCGTCTTGTTAACCATAATTTAGGCGAGCCTTTCCCATGCGTATAGCCCCTCTTTTTTGTTATGCTGTGCTGGGTCTGGGACTGTTGGTAAACGGGTGTGCCACCGCGCCAACTCCACAGGAAGATTCGCTGAAATCCACATTGGTGCGGGACATTGCCCCCCAGACCCGCGAAGCCCGCGAAACCATTGGCCGCCAGGATGTGCTGACCCAGGCTGCCTTCTGGGCCAAGGAATATGACAAGAACCCCGCCGATAAAGAGGCCGCCCTGGCGCTGGCCCGGATTGTACGCACGCTGGGCAATCCCGAACGGGCCGCCGAAGTGGCCAGCCAAGCCCTGACGCTGTATCCCAAGGATCCGGATTTATTGCTGGTTGCCGGCCAGGCTTTTGTTGAAAATGCACAAGCCGCCAATGCACTTGATTTTTTGCGATCCGCCACCGTGATTGACCCGACCAATTGGCGTGCCCATCTGGCTATGGGCGTTGCCTATGACCAGTTGGAAAAGCCAGTACAGGCCCGCGCCGCGTTTAACCGGGCGCTGGCCTTGCAACCGGACAATCCAGGAATTTTATCCAATCTGGGCCTGAATTATGCCAGCGATGGCGACCTGACCATGGCCGAGCGATATTTAAGACAAGCCGTCGCCCAACCAAATGCGCCGGTACAGGCCCGCCAGAATCTGGCCCTGATACTGGCACTGCAGGGACGGTTTGAAGCGGCCAATGCCATGGCCAGCGAAGACTTGCCCATGACACAGGCCAGCAAGAACATAGACATGGTTCGCGCCATGATTGTTCGCCCCAAACGATGGGAGATGTTACGTGACGAATAGATCTGCGCTTAGCGTATTTGAACGCCTTACCGGCGCCTCCGGGGCCTTGCATGGCCTGTTGGCCGTAATGGCACTGGCCTCTTCCTCTCATCTGGCCACCAATCCCGGCGGTGCAGAATTGTTACAGCGGGGCGGCCAGATCGAGCTGTTTCACGCCCTGGCCGTTTTTGCAGCACTGTGCGTTGGCGCGCGCCTGCCGGCCTTGCTCTTTACCCTGGGGGCCGCCGCCTTTGCCCTGCCGTTATATCTGCATGGCTTTGCCGATTTTACCGCTCTTGGGTTTCTGGCCCCCATCGGCGGTCTGACCTTGCTGGCCGGTTGGGGCATGCTGTTTTGTGTGCTGCTTTTGCCCTTGCCCAAGGCCGCGTAAGCGCAAACTTAAATAAGACTCCCGCCGCCTTCATTATGCGGTTAAGCTGATAAAAAAAATCAGTGGGAGAGCGTCATGAGCAAACCAGAAAATACGCATGTTTCGCGGCGCGGCCTGTTGGCCGCCGGGGCCATGGGAGCCACCTTAATGGGCAGCAAAGTCATCGCCCAGGAAAACAAGACCCAGGGTGATGCCCCCGCAGAGGAGCCTAAAATGGACGCCGACGCCCTTAGCCCGAAGATTGTTGCCTGTGCCGAGAAACTGATCCCCATTGAATATACCGATGCGGAACGCGCCCAGTTATTGAACGGTTTTGAAAACCAGCTGCAATCCATTGCCAGTCTTCGTGCACAGAATTTCGAGAACGAACTGGCTCCGGCGCTGACCTTTGATCCGCGCCTGCCCGGCAAAACCTTTGCCAAACAGAAAAACCAGATCCGCATTCCCGCACCTTATAAAAGCGCCCTGCCCACCAACAGCGAAGACATTGCCTTTGCCTCGCTGGCCCAGCTGGGCAACTGGCTCAGAAAAACCAGCCTGACCAGCGTGCAACTGACCCAAATTTATCTCGATCGCATTGAGAAATACGGCAAGAAGCTGGAATGTTTTGTCACCGTGACCCCGGCGCTGGCATTGAAACAGGCCGCCCAGGCCGATCTGGATCTGGCTGCCGGGCGCGATCATGGCCCTCTGCACGGCATTCCCTATGGTGTAAAAGACCTGTTTGACACCAAGGATATTCTGACCACCTGGGGGGCCATGCCCTATAAAGACCGGGTGGCAAAGCGCGATGCCCATATTGTCACCAAACTGCACGATGCCGGGGCGGTCTTGCTGGGCAAGACCACCTGTGGCGCCCTGGCCTATGGGGACATCTGGTTTGATGGCAAAACCCGCAATCCGTGGAATCTGGATGAAGGTTCGTCCGGTTCCAGCGCCGGATCAGCATCGGCCACCGCTGCCGGGCTGGTCGGATTTTCCATTGGCACCGAAACCCTGGGCTCGATCGTATCGCCTTCCAACCGGTGTGGGGCCACGGGCCTGCGCCCCACCTTCGGGCGGGTCTCGCGCAGTGGCGCCATGGCCCTGTGCTGGTCGCTGGACAAGGTCGGGGCAATTTGCCGATCCGTTGAAGACACCATCACGGTGCTGGGCGGGATTAATGGCGGCGATCTTGAAGATGCCAGTTCCATCGACATGGGCCTGACCTATGGCCGCAACCTTGGCCAGAAAGACCTGGTGGTGGGTTATGACCCGGCCTGGTTTGAGGGCGATGGGGCCAATGATCTGGACCGCAAAGCCTTGAAGGCATTGAAAAAACTGGGGGTGAAGACCAAAACAATCAGCCTGCCGGAACTGCCCTATGGGGTATTGTTTTTATCGCTGATTGCCGAGGCGGCTGCCGCCTTTGAAGAGCTGACCCTATCGGGCCGCGACGATTTGCTGGTCTGGCAGGACGACAATGCCTGGCCCAATTCCTTTCGCCAGATCCGTTTTCTCTCGTCGGTGGATTATGTCCAGCTGGACCGTTTGCGGCGCAAGGTTATGCTGGCCATGGACAAACTGATGGATGAAGTGGACGTGTTGATCACGCCCAACTTTGCCGCCAATTTACTGACCATCACCAATTATACCGGTCATCCTTGCGTTACCTTACGGGCCGGTTTTCATAAAATCCCGACCCGGGGCGCCAAGGATAATGCCGACAAAGCATTGCACCGGGTGCCGCAAAATATCTCGCTGATTGGCCGTCTGTTTGAAGAGGGTAAAATCTGTGCCCTGGGCCGGCGAATGGAAGCGACCCTGAACGCCAATCATGAACGCCCGCCGGGATTCTAGTTCAGCGTTTGCAAAAACCCGCGGGATGCCGCTTCGATCAGGTCCAGCATATGCTCGAACCCTTGCGCGCCACCATAATAGGGGTCCGGCACCTCGCCGGGTGGTGTATGGGTGGCCGGACCAAGAAACAGGGCAGGCATAATGCCGCCCTCTGGACGCATGGCCATCAGGTCAGCCAGATTACTCTGGTCCATGGCAAACATATGGGTAGAATGATTGAAATCGGCCACGCTAACCTGTCGGGCGCGCAGGCTGTGCATATCAATCCCCCGGGCAGCGGCGGCCGCAATAGCACGCGAATCGGGGGCCTGGCCCACATGCCAGTTGCCGGTGCCGGCTGAGTCCACATCCACAGACAGGCCCCGTTGGCTGGCCTGATGTCTCAGAACCGCCTCGGCACTGGGCGAACGACAAATGTTACCCAGACAGACAAACAGAATGCGGTATTTCATGGTTATGATTTATCATTGGTCATGGTGTTGGAAAACCGACGAACCGATTGTCGCCAAACCGTGATCTGTTCACGGATGTTTTTCAGGCTTTGCCCCCCCCGCAGATAAATATCCATTTCCAGAATGACATTGCTGCTATTGGCCAGATAGGCCCGGCTAAAGCGGTTGGATGCATTCCAGTCATTCATCTTGGACAGTAATAAATCCGGCGCGGCGCTATCATGAAAAACCGAGCGAAACTGTATCTCGGAACAGCCTGTTTCGTTTTCACAGTCATAGCCAAAGACCGACCATTGCACCCCATCTGAAACGTCAAAGCGCTGGTTGGCGACCATGCCCTTGCCATCAATGGGCACCTGCACAAAGCGCAACCCCTCCAGCAACAGGGTGTCAGCCAGATCATCCATGGACAGGCCGCGATACAGCCTGGTTTGTGGCGTGGTTTCTGCCATAACCGGCAAGGCGCCGGTGATCAGCAACAGCGCCGCTATCAGTGTGGGAATGAGGTGTCCGCGTCTCAAAGGCCCGGCAAGCGAATACGGCCGCCCTTTTTAATCGCCACTTTGCCACCGCCCGTGGCCCCCTTGACCAGTTTTTCACGGCGAAGGCGTTCGGCCTCGGCATCGGCATCCAGCATGGTTTCATCGGCAATATAAGTATCGCCCTTGCGCCAGAACAAAATCCGGTCTGCAAAGTTTTTCGATTTTACCGTCAATTTCTGTGTTTCCGCATCCAGCTTGGTACGGATCGACGGATCCAGCTTGCCGCGTGTGCTATTGGCCAGCAGCGCCCGTTCACCCGGGCTGACGATGGCCTCGGGGCGCGCACGCCCCAGCATAGCCTTGCGGGCGGCCTCGGAGGCGCGAAGGTCTTCAATCCCAAGCTCGCCCGGCCGCGGCGGCAATAAATTATATTCCGGTGGCACCACCAACGGGGCCATGGTCAGAACCTTGAACTCGTCTGGCTGGTTTTTACCATTACCCAACGTCCCACAACCGCCAAGTAGCAGGGCAAAAGCGGCTGGAATAAGAAGGGCTGTGCGCGTTCGGTTCATTATCATATCTCCTGGATCGTGCAGGTTTTACCTGCACAACCCCCGCCAGCCAAGGGCATCATACACCTTTTTGCGCCTGATCAACCCAAAAAGCATCAGCCAGCATCAATAGCACTCCAATTGTGATCGCTGAATCGGCCACATTGAACACCCAGATGAAGTGAATATCTGAAAAATCGAGAAAATCCACGACCTTACCAAAACGCAGTCGATCGATCAGATTGCCCGCCGCGCCACCGATAATCAGCCCCAAAGACGCGGCGATCAGGCGGCGTTCCGCACGCCAAAGCCACACCACCATGACCGCCATGACCATCAATGCAAATGCGGACAGTAACAGTCTGCCGATCATGGAATCGGCCCGAAACAGCCCAAAGCTGACTCCGGTATTCCACACAAAGGTCAGATCAAAAATATTCGACAGTTCAATATGGCCCAGCGGCTGATCCCGCAATTTTAGGATATTCAGCACCCAGTATTTAGAGAGCTGGTCCAGCACAATGATCAGGGCCGATAAGCCCAGCCCAAAGGGCCAAAGGGGTCGGGCAGCAGTGGGTTCAGCCATGCGCCGCATCCCATGCCCGCACCGCAGCGGCATCCCGGGGCGTTATATCCGGATAGGCCGAGTCGGCGGTTGCCGGATCAAAATACTTCCATGAGCGGGCGCATTTTATCCCGGGGGCCTTGTCGATAGTTGCCCCTATGCCCGGTGCCTCCGGGAGGGTAAATGCATTTTCCGGCGCCGTACCGTTCTGCAAAACCGCCTGGCTGGTGATAAATACATCGGCCAGAAACGCCGCTTCATCGCCTTCGGCCTGGGCCGTAATGGCGGCGCGGTCTGCCGGATCGCTAAGATACACTTTTGGCATGGCCTCTAAAGACGAGCCGATGAATTTGTCGGCACGGGCTTTTTCCAGTGCCCCCAGCACCACCCGGCGCAAGGTGGCAATGCGTTGCCAGTCTTCGGCCAGCGCAAAATCATTCCACGCCTTGGGCGTATCAGGGAAGGTTTGCAAATGCACCGAGCCCTCATCGGATGGAAAACGGGTCAGCCAGACCTCTTCCATGGTGAAGGGCAGCAGCGGCGCAAACCAGATCACCAGACGGTTGAAAATAAGGTCCATCACCGTGCGGGCCGCCAGCCGACGATCTGAGCTTTGCGGATCGCAATAGAGTGCGTCTTTACGAATATCAAAATAAAACGCCGATAATTCTTCATTGCAAAAGGTGAACAAGAGCGAAAACGCACGTTTATAATCCAGCGCTTCATAGGCGGCGCGGACCTCGGCATCCATAACCGACAAACGGTGCAGCATCAGACGTTCCAGCGACGGCATGTTTTCAGCTTCTACCCGCTCGGCTTCATCAAAGCCCTGCAAGGCCCCCAACAGATAGCGCAGGGTATTGCGCACTTTGCGATAACTGTCCGCAGCGGTTTTCAGGATTTCCGGCCCCATGCGCATATCTTCCTGCACATCGGATGAGGCCACCCACAGGCGTAAGATTTCCACCCCATTGGTGCGGGCGATATCGGCCGGATCAATCACATTGCCCAAGGATTTGGACATTTTGCGCCCATCCTCGGCCATGACAAAGCCATGGGTAAACACCCCTTCATAGGGGGCGCGGCCCCGCGTACCACAGCTTTCGAGCAAGCTGGACTGGAACCAGCCGCGATGCTGGTCCGTGCCTTCAAGGTAGAGATCAGCCGGCCATTTCAGACCTTCACGGTTTTCCAGCGTGAACACATGGGTGCAACCAGAATCAAACCAGACATCCAGAATGTCCTCGACCTTCTCATAGCTTTCCCAATCGTCCACAAGACCTTTGAGGAAACGTTCCTGTGCGTCTTGTGCAAACCAGGCATCGGCCCCCTCGGCGGCAAAGGCTTGCAAAATGCGGGCGTTCACTGTCTCGTTTTTCAAATACTCGCCAGTGCCTTTTTTCACAAACAAGGTCAGCGGCACGCCCCAGGCGCGCTGGCGCGAGATCAGCCAGTCTGGCCGTCCCTCGACCATGGAGAGCAAACGGTTTTTACCGCGCGGCGGGTAAAAGCGCGTATTTTCAATGGCGGTGACCGCCTTTTCGCGCAAGCCACCATCCGCGCCCATGGGGATAAACCATTGCGGGGTATTGCGGAAAATCACCGGGGCTTTGGAGCGCCAGGAATGCGGATATGAGTGTTCGATCCGGCCACGGGCCAGCAACGCCCCTGTCTCGATCAGTTTATCCACCACGGCACCATTGGCCGGGCCATCCTTGCCGGTTTTCTTGCCGGTGGTGCGAATGACCTGAAGACCTGCAAACAGCGGCACATGATCATAATAGGCCCCGTCCGGGCCCACGGTTTCGGGAATGTCCTTGTATCCGTTTGCCAGCCAGACATCGTAATCTTCGGCGCCATGGCCAGGGGCCGTGTGCACAAAGCCGGTGCCGGCCTCTTCGGTAACATGATCACCGCTAAGCAACGGAATTTCAAAATCATAACCAAGACCGGCAAATGGGTGGGCGCAGGTCAAGGCAGAGGGATCCACATCGCCCAGACGTTCATAGGCGGAAATCTTGGCAGTTTTGGCCACCTCTTCCCAGAGACTGTCCGCAACGATCAGTTTTTCGCCGACCTTTGACCACGGCGTAAACTCGCTATCGTCAATTGCCGTAACCTCATAAACCCCGTAGGAAATTTTCGGGCTGTACGAAATGGCCCGGTTGCCGGGAATGGTCCAGGGCGTGGTGGTCCAGATCAGAACGGCAGCGTCTTTTAGTACGTCCGGGCCTTGGGTTACCGCAAAGCGCACCCAGATGGTGGTGCTGATATGATTGGCATATTCCACTTCGGCCTCGGCGAGCGCCGTTTGTTCCACCGGCGACCACATTACCGGCTTTGAACCGCGATAGAGCTGATCACTCATGGCGAATTTCAAAAATTCACCGGCAATGGCTGCCTCGGAGGCATAGTTCATGGTGGTGTATGGGTTGTCCCATTCGCCCTGTACGCCCAGACGTTTGAACTCTTCGCGCTGTACATTCAGCCAGTTGGCGGCGTAATCGCGGCATTCTTTGCGAAATTCGTTACGGGGAATGTCGTCCTTGTTACGACCCTTTTTGCGGTATTGCTCTTCGACCTTCCATTCAATGGGCAGGCCATGACAATCCCAGCCGGGAATATAATTGGCGTCATACCCCATCATCTGGTGCGAGCGCACCACAAAATCCTTGAGGATTTTGTTCATGGCGGTACCGATGTGCAAATGGCCGTTGGCATATGGCGGGCCATCATGCAGCACATATTGTGTGCGCCCTTTGGCGGCAGCACGTAGTTGGCCATAAATGTCCAGTTTTTCCCAACGTTCCAGCCATTTTGGCTCGGCCTTGGGCAGACCGGCGCGCATGGGAAAATCGGTTTTGGGCAAAAACAGCGTTTCGCGATAATCGCGGCTTTGGACATCATCCGTCATGGCGGACCTTTTTATCTGAATATATTTGAAGGCATAATGGGTTTTGCAAGCCGGTGCCACCACCTAATCAGGCGATGGTCCGGCTAGATAATTCGTGTTAATTTCTGCGCTATGAAATTATCATCAACCATAAAACTGACTTACCAAAGCTAGCCAGCCCGGTCTACCTCCCGATTCACTTCCTGATCCCGTTCCAGAAAGGTGCGCGCGGTTTCGATATCTTTGGCAATCTGCGCCTTTAAGGCCTCCAGGCCAGAGAATTTTTTCTCATCGCGAATGAAGTGCTCCAGCGAGACCTCCAGCATGCGCCCATAAAGATCGCCAGCAAAGTCAAAAAGATAAATCTCCAGCCGCTCTTCGGCCCCATCCACCGTGGGGCGCACGCCCACATTAATGACTCCGGGCAAGGCCGCGCCGCGCCCATCTATGCGGGCCCGCCCGGCATACACCCCAAAACGCGGGCGCACATAATCATTCAGCGAAAGATTGGCCGTTGGCACACCAATGGTGCGGCCACGCTGTTCGCCGCGCTCTACCAGCCCTTCCATGGTCCAGGGACGACCCAGGATTTTGGCTGCCTTTTCCGGCTCGCCGGCCTTCAGCGCCGCCCGGATGGCACTGGAAGAGAACTTTTCCTCGGCCTCGCCATCCAGCCCGACAATATCCACGCCAAAGCCATAGGCCTTGCCATAACGTTGCAAAGACGCAGTATCGCCTACCCGGTCGCGGCCATAATGAAAATCGGCACCAACGCTGACGTGCGAAATGCCCAGCCCCTTCACCAGTACATCGCGCACAAAGGTTTCATCGTCCATCAGGCTCATGGTGCGATCAAAAGGCAGCACAAACAGATAATCAACGCCCAGGGCCTCTAATGTTCTGGCCCGGGCCGCATCGCTTTGCACCTGTTCTGGTGCGCTGCCCGGTTGAAAAAACTGTTTCGGATGGGGTTTGAACACTGCCACCCCCAATGGGACACCCAGCTTTTGTGCAGCCTGGGCCGCACTTTTAATGACCAGCTGGTGACCCCGGTGCACACCGTCAAAATTGCCCATGGCAATGGCGGTACCGCGGGCGGCCTGTGGAATATCTGTATACTGGTCAAAAATCTGCATTATTCAGCCACGGGTCTTTTTTCCACCATTACGCCGGCCACGCCTTTGACAACCACTTTGCCTGCGACCGAACATTGCACTTTCATGGCCACCTTGCCGCGCCGCTCGTTGATATCGCCTACCTCGGCACGGGCAATGACCGTATCGCCAATACGCACCGGGGCGCGGAATTTCAATTCCAGTGTCATAAAAATAGCCCCCGGCCCTGGCAGATCATTGCCCAGTATAGCCGAGACATAAGAGGCCGTCAGCGCCCCATGGGCTATGCGGCCACCAAACGGCGTTTTGGATGCATAGTCCTCATCCATATGGATGGGATTATAGTCACCGCAGATCCTGGCAAAATCTTCCACATCCTTTTCGGTAACCGTGTGGGAGACTTCGTGAAACATACCAACTTTTAGGTCTTCCAGATAATAGCCATGTCTTGGGTCGGAACTCATTCATACCATCCGTTCATAATGAATACTCGGGGCGCACGCTAACGGCTATGGGCATCAATGCCAACATCACAATTAGGTGCGAATGTACAAACCATGGAATTTTCGTCTTTGCTTTAACTCCGTCTTCACAATGCTTGTTTATCTTAATCCTCGCCGCACTAAAGACGGCAACAGGAAAAACGCCCGAAGGGCAGTGGTGAATGGAGTGAAGAATGGCTGTCGATATGGCAATGCCCATCTTGGTGGTTGATGATTATAAGACGATGATTCGTATCATCCGAAATCTTCTCAAACAGCTGGGATTTGATAATGTTGAAGAGGCCGCCGATGGCGAAGAGGCCTATCAGAAAATGCAAGATGGCCCCGGTTATGGTCTGGTAATATCCGACTGGAATATGGAGCCAATGACCGGCTATGAACTGCTGAAGCAGGTTCGCGGGGATGAAAAGCTCAAAGGAACGCCGTTTATTATGATTACGGCGGAATCCAAAACTGAAAACGTCATTGCGGCAAAGCGCGCCGGTGTAAACAATTACATCGTTAAACCGTTTAACGCAGCAACACTGAAGATGAAAATCGCCTCGGTAATCGGTGATTTTTAGTACCTGTTTCAGGTTTTTTTAGTGTTTGATGACTGGAGCAAATTATGCCCGCAACTGATGTAGCTGCCAAAATTAGAGGCGCCTTGGATGATATCAAGGCCGCCGACCTGGACGATCCGCGTCTGATGGAGGTGCTCAGTCTTGCTGAAAACCTCGTCGATTCCATGAAGCTGTTTTTCGGTTCGCTGGATAACTCAATTCATAGTGAATTCTTGCACATAGGCCAGTATATCGCCCGTACCCGTGATGAAATTGCGGCCCTTAGGCCCAATGACATACGCGAATCGCGCTTGCCAACCGCCGGTGCCGAGCTGGAGGCGGTCGTCAACGATACCGAAACCGCCACAGAAACCATTATGACCCTGGCCGAAGATATTATGGCGCTGGAGCCGGATAATCTTGAAAATTACAAGGCCCAGGTTGATGAAAAAATGATGGGCATGATCGAAGCCTGCTCATTTCAGGATATTACCGGCCAACGGGTATCCAAAGTGGTCAGCACCCTGACCCATATTGAAGAACGGGTTGCCCGGTTTTCATCCGTCATGGGAGTTCTGGATGCCGAAGAAGACGATAGCGATGAAAAAGAACAATGGCGGCAGGAAAACCTGCTTAACGGACCGCAAATTGACGGCCCCGCCACCGGACAAAATGCCATTGATGCTCTTTTTGATGGTGATATTTCCGACGAGGAACTGGGTCAGGATGCCATCGACAATATGTTCGACTGATCTTCCCTTACAGATTGCATAAAAAGCGCCCTGTTATCGACACAGGGCGTTTTTTTGTGCGTTAGGCTGCATCACTGTGCGGTTCCCCACACAGCAGCGCCATAATGGCATCCTCATCCGGTGCATTGCGGATTTTCTGGCGCATTTCCGGCCGTCTTAGCACCCGCGAGACCTGGGCCAGCGCCCGTAAATGGGTTGCCCCGTCTTCATCAGGGGCCAGCAACAGAAAAATGAGATCCACCGGGGCATCATCAATGGCATCAAAATCGATCCCGTTTTCCAGCCGAAAGAAAAAACCGGTGATTGCGTCCAGACCCGTACAGCGCGCATGGGGAATGCCCACGCCGCCGCCCACGCCGGTGGAACCCAGGCGTTCGCGTTCCAGAATGGCTTTATGCAGTTCAGCCGTATCCAGGCCGAGCTTGGACGCTGCGCGAGTGGCCACCAAATGCAGCGCCTGTTTTTTGCTGGTCGGGCGCAAGCCAGACACAACGGTACCATTTTTCAATATGTCCTGAAGGATCATCGTATACTTTCAGTGCTGGCGAACGACCTTGCGGCCTCACCAATGCCATTATTATCAGTGCTTTACCGGAACTAACGCGTGACGAGCAAAGCGGTCAGGCCTGTTCCTGCCCCGGGTTTAACCACCCGATATGCCCATCGGGTCGGCGGTATACAGCATTTAGCTCGCCATGCGCAAGATTGCGAAACAGCAGCATGGGGGCATCGGTGGTATCCATCTCCATCACCGCCATGGAAACGCTCATCGTGCGCAGCTCCGCGGTTTTTTCCGCAATGACAACGGTTTCGGCCGGATCTTCGATCTCTTCATCGGCTTCGACGCCGTCATCGTCGGTCTCTTCCAGAGATTTCACCGCATTGCGGCCAGCTTCCAGCACATATAGCGGGGCCTCTTCGGCAGGCAGCTCGCCTTTGTTGTTTTTGTGATGATTGCGCAGTTTTCGTTTATATCGCCGTAATCGTTTTTCCAGCTTTACGATGGCTTCATCGGCGGCCGCATAGGCATCGTCAACCGATTGACCATGGGTGTGCAAAACCGCACCAGAGGGCAGATGCAATGAACAATCAACGCGAAAACCCTTGCCATCCCGGGTAATCACAACAAAGGCTTCGGACGGACGGTTAAAGTATTTTTCCACCCCTTCGCTGACCCGCTCGGTAATGCGCGTACGCAGAGCTTCGCTGACATCAATTCCTTTGTTTACAACTTGAATGATCATCACATTACTCCTTTTGATTGGTCATGCAGATGAAGCTGCATCCCACCTAAACAGTCTATCAGACCGGGGCGCAGTTTCAAAGAAGCCAGCAGAATACGTCGCCGGGTTTCCTACACGTAGATGTAAGAATTCTTTTTTTAATTTCAAATACTTTGCTTCAAAATTCGCCGTCTTTGCACAGAAGATGGAATGTGCATGGCCTCGCGGTATTTTGCCACAGTGCGCCGGGCAATATCGATGCCAGCCTCGGCCAGCATTTCCACGATCCGATCATCCGAGAGCACCTCGGCCAAGGTTTCATGTTCGATCAGATTCTTTATGCGATGGCGCACCGCCTCGGCCGAATGGGCTTCGCCGCCACCCACCGAAGCAATGGCGGCGGTAAAAAAGTATTTCAGTTCAAACAGGCCGCGGGGCGTCTGGATAAATTTGTTGGACGTGACCCGGCTGACCGTGGATTCGTGCATTTCAATAGCATCGGCCACCGTGCGTAGATTCAATGGGCGCAAATGCTCGATCCCATGAGCCAAAAAGCCATCCTGTTGACGCACCAATTCCCGCGAGACCTTCAAAATGGTGCGGGCGCGCTGGTCCAGGCTTTTCACCAGCCAGCTGGCACTTTGGTGGCATTCGGAAATAAAGGTCTTTTCCTCTTCATTGCGCAGGGAAGCATTGACCTCGGCATAGTAACGCTGATTGACCAGCACCCGCGGCAGAGTTTCGGTGTTCAACTCGACCGTCCAGCCGCCATCGGGGCGTTCGCCAACAATCACATCAGGCACCATTACGGCGGCCTCTTCGCCACCAAAGGCCTGTCCCGGTTTGGGGGTCAGGGCACGGATTTCACCGATCATGTCCGTAAGATCTTCGGCATCCACGCCGCAACATTCCTTCAGGGCCCCCATATCATGGCGGGCCAGCAGGTCCAGATTATCAATCATTGCCTGCATGGCCGGGTCATAACGGTCCCGTTCGATCAGTTGCAGCGCCAGGCATTCGCGCAAATCCCGGGCACAAACGCCGGTGGGCTCAAAAGTTTGCAGGGTTTGCAGTATCTTTTCCAGCCGGGCCGTTGGCACCCCCAGCCGGGTCGCTTCTTCGCCAATATCAATGCGCAAATAACCATCATCATCAACCAGCGCAATCAGAG
The DNA here is from genome assembly GCA_015485335.1 of Robiginitomaculum sp. GTDB lineage: Bacteria > Pseudomonadota > Alphaproteobacteria > Caulobacterales > Maricaulaceae > Robiginitomaculum_B. Next base: position 7,572 of record WFTT01000074.1, on the reverse strand, counting down.
CCGCCGCCATCAGCCGGTCCTTGGGGTCCAGGGTGGTGAGCGCCAATTGTTCGGATAAATGTTCAACCAGAGTAATATCGCGGGTCGCGGTTTGTTCAATAATGGTGGAAATGCTTTCGCCGCCGGCATTGCCGCCACCACTGCCCGAAAGGCCGCTTATGCGGTCCGATGCCCCATGAGACTGTTCGCCAGCATCTTCGCGGCTGGTGGCATAGGTGGATTCAAAATCCGCATCCACTGCATCGGCGGCGGCACTGGTGGAGGCGGTGGATTCAGCGTCTATAGAGACTTCGCCCAGGCTGCCATCCTGGGTATCGGCGCTTTGCGGTTCTGGCGTTTCGCTGTCCTGTGTCTCGCCCTTGCCGCGTTCCAGCAGTGGGTTGCGCAACAACTCGTCTTCGACATAGGCATTCAGTTCAAAATTGGACATTTGCAGCAATTTGATTGCCTGCTGCAATTGCGGGGTCATCACCAGGGATTGCCCCTGCCTGACTTCCAGCCTTTGCCCCAGCGCCATTGCTGCTACTCCTAGATAAAGCTGTCGCCCAGATATACGCGGCGTACATCTGGGTTCGATAAAATTTCGTCCGGGCGGCCCTCGAATAGCACTTCACCATCATAAATAATGGAAGCCCGGGTCACGATTTCAAGCGTTTCGCGAACATTGTGATCGGTAATCAGAATGCCAATGCCGCGCCGGCTGAGAAACTTGATCAGCTCGCGAATATCGGCAATGGCCAACGGATCAATCCCGGCAAACGGCTCGTCCAGCAAAATAAAGGATGGTTTGGTGGCCAGCGCCCGGGCGATTTCCACCCGGCGGCGTTCCCCCCCCGATAGGGCCAGAGCGGGCGATTTGCGCAAATGTTCGATATGCAGCTCTGCCAGCAAGGCTTCGACCATTTCATTGCGCTGGTCTTTATCCTTGACCGCCAGCTCCACCACGCCGCGAATATTTTGTTCCACCGTCAGGCCACGAAAAATCGAGGTTTCCTGTGGCAGATAGCCAAGGCCCAGCCGGGCGCGCTGATACATGGGCAAGGCGGTGATATCCTGGCCATCCAGCAAGATGCGCCCATAATCGGCGGCAATCAGGCCGGTAATCATGTAAAAACAGGTGGTCTTGCCGGCCCCGTTGGGACCCAACAGCCCCACAACCTCGCCGCGCCCCAATGACAGGGACACGCCTTTGACGACGGGACGTTTGCGAAAGGATTTACCAATCCCATCTACATAGAGGCCATCTTCGGGGATCAAATGGTCTTGCATTCGTGCGTTTCCATATGTGTCGTTGCGCGCCGCATTGCGCCTTTTGCATTAGGGCTGAACAGGCTTAAGGATGCGTGAAGGCCCATTATAAAACCGTCATCAATTGGCCTGTTCTTCAGACTCTGTTTTTTCCTTTTTGGCCGGGAAAAAGGCGGCCCGTACCCGGCCAGAGGGCGTACCATTATTTTTGGTGGTGTCAAATATGGCCCGGCCCGTGCTGATCTGCAGAACCAGCTTGTCCCCCCGGATCACGTTCTTGCCCTGGGTAACCACCACATTGCCCGACATGACCACCTGGTCCTTGACCACATCATAAACCGCCTTTTCCGCCTTGGCGACCTGTTTGGGGGTTACGTAAAAAACATTGCCAGTGGCAATGATGGTTTTCACATCCCCCCAGCCCGCTCCCGGCTGGTTGGCGGTATCATCTTTGGCGACCTTTTTATCAAATAATACGTCCAGCTTGTCAGCCCGAAGCCGCGCATCGTCCTGCACCGCATCCACCCGGCCGGAAAAGAGCGCTTCGTTTTGTGCATCAATAACCTCTAGCTTGTCGGAATTGATGACAATCGCACCGCGTTTGGCGCTCAGTTGCGCAAAGGCCGGCAAAGCAGCCGCACTGACCAGAACGGCCAGCGCAGTGGTCCGGATGAAAGCCTTATTCATGTGAATCTCCATTAGCGTCACTGTGACTTTTGATACGGGTGACAACATTACCCGCAAAGGTCACTTTTTTCCCGCCATCTATAATTTCATAACGATCCGCGCGCACACTGCCCATGGGGCCGGTTCCATCGACGGGCTCATCACCCACGATAGAATCCGTATCAATAAAAAACCGTGCATGTTCGGTTTTATACTTATAGCCGTTGGGGGTGGTGAACAGCACGTGATCATAAAGGTTCAGTATTTTCAGATTGGCCTGATAGACCCCGCGCCGCGCCGTCACCTGAGAGCTATCGGATCCAGGCGCGGTATCCAGGCGCGGATTGACCAGGTCGGTGGTATCGGGCTCATCAGTACGGCGGATGGCCGTGTCGGCGATCACCACATAGGGCCGTCCCGCATTATCCCGCCCGGTAAAGCGCGGATTGATCATGCGCACTTCGCCATCGGCCTCCACCGGCGGCGGTGCCACCGGCGTTTCCTTGCGCATCGCATTCAGGATAATATACAGGGCCACCACGGCGATAATCAGCGCCGATAATATCAGAAAAGAAAGACGCAATACCCGAATAACGGCACTGCGTTTTCGGGCCGCCTCCAGCGTCATGCGGCGGCGCGGTTCCCAGCTTATCTCGCTCTGCTGTCTGACCGTTCCGGTATCTGCGTCCATATGGCTATCTGCTTTGGTAATCGTTTGCCCCATTTTTTTGAATCATAACGGCCAAACGGCAAGTCTCCAACGCCTCAACGCAATGTGAAGGCCATTAAAAGCGGTGATCACGGCAATTTTCAGGCCTCTTTTGGCCCAAGACCTGAACATTGACCAGAGCATAAGAATGAGTCGCAATGCAAAAAGGTTAAGCGTGGGCAAAAATATCGGTTTCCGCCCAACCCGCCAGGTCCAGCGCACAACGTGTGGGCAGAAAATCAAAACAGGCCTGCGCCAGTTCCATCCGCCCTTCGCGTTCCAGCATCATGTTCAGCTTGTCTCTCAATTGATGCAAATAGAGCACATCAGAGGCCGCATAGGCCTGTTGTGCCTGGCTCAGCTCGGCCGCGCCCCAATCCGAGCTTTGCTGTTGTTTTGACATGTCCTTGCCGATCAGCTCCCGGGTAAGGTCTTTCAGACCATGGCGGTCCGTATAGGTGCGCACCAGTTTGGAGGCAATTTTGGTGCAATAAAGCGGGGTCATTGTCACCCCCAGATACTTTTGCACCATGGCCACATCAAAACGGGCAAAATGAAATATTTTCTGTACCTCAGGATTGCCCAGCAAGGCCTTCAAATTCGGGCAGTCATAAGAAGAACGGTCCATCTGCACCAAATGGGCGTTTCCGTCCCCTGCACTCAGTTGTACCAGGCATAGAGGATCGCGGGTCAGCGACAGACCCAGTGTTTCGGTATCCACCGCCACGCTGTCGCCAAAGGAAACATCCGCCGGTAAATCATGTTGATGCAGGGTAATGGTCATGGTCGCGTCTCATCGCCTTAATTGAATAGACGCCTTCTAGCCGTGTCGAGCCGGGGCCGCAACTGTCGATACATCCTCACCCCATGCGCCGGGCCAGAAACACCCCTATGGCCATAAAGACCAGCCCGATAATCCGCCGCCCCTCTATGGGTACGGCGGTAGCCCCGAAAAGCCCGAAATGGTCTATGATTGAGGCAGAAATCAACTGCCCCAGCAGGACAAAGAAAATCGCATTGCCAACACCAAAGCGCGGCGCGATCCAGGTGATCGACAAGACATAGAAGGCCATGAGCAGCCCACCCAGAAAATACAGTCGCGGCGCGGCCAACACCGTGGCCCGGCTTGGCATGTCGGTAAAACCCAGCGTCAGCAGCGCGGCAATCAGGCCAACAAGAAAGAGAACCACACTGGCCGCCGCCGGATTACCAAGACGCGCCCCAAGATGGGCGTTCATCGCCGCCATGATCGGAATACCGATACCGGCGATCAGGGTTATGACGGGATAGGTTAATTGTGGTGATCCGGTCATGAGCGTGCTCTCTCCTCAATACACTTGGGCCAGCATCGCGTTCGGACAGGAAAATGGTGCCCAGGAGAAGACTCGAACTTCCACGACCTTACGGCCACTGGCACCTGAAGCCAGCGCGTCTACCAATTCCGCCACCTGGGCAGGTGGATGCGCCGAAATAGTGCAAAGCGTTGAGCCGGTCAATCACCCGGGACAGGCTTTCTCACATGAAAGGCACCCCAAGGGCGGTTCTGCCGCAGATAATGCAGCAAAATGCACATGGACAGGGCCTGCCGATAGCGCTAGGTCTCGGAACATATCTACAGCGCATGAGGCACATGATGAAAGACAAGTTGGTCGTTGTTTTTGGCGGATCCGGTTTTGTTGGCACCCATATCGTACGCGCGCTTTGCAAGGATGGCTGGCGCGTGCGCGTGGCCTGTCGACGCCCCAATCGCGCACTGCATCTGCAAGTTTGCGGACAGGTCGGTCAGGTGCAATTGGTTCAGGCCAATATTCGCATGCCCGCCTCTATAGACCGGGCCCTGGTACACGCCGATGCGGTGATCAATCTAGTAGGCGTTCTTTTTGAGGCTGGTCGTCAGAAATTTTCCAGCCTGCATACCCGCGGCGCCGAACTGGTGGCCCAGCGCGCCGCCGCCCACGGCATTGAAAATTTTGTGCATATGTCGGCGCTGGGCGCTGATGAAAATTCGCCCTCAACCTATGCCACCAGCAAGGCCCTGGGCGAAAACGCCGTGCGCGCCGCCATACCTGGTGCCGTGATCTTGCGCCCTTCGGTGATTTTTGGGCCTGGTGATGGCCTGTATGAACGCTTTGCATCCATGGCCGTCTTGTCGCCTGTACTGCCGTTGATTGGCGGCGGTCATACCAAATTCGCCCCGGTTTATGTTGCCGATGTGGCCCGGGCCGTGGTGTATGCGCTGGACCATAGGGATGCTCAGGGAAAAACTTATGAGCTGGCAGGGCCAGAAGTGTTGAGCCTGGAAGAGATTATCCGCACCGTATTGGAGGTCACACGACGCAAAAGGCTATTGGTGCCGGTGCCATTTTTTGCCGCCAACTTTTTAGGCTTTATTGGCGAAATGCTGGGGGCGATCCCCTTTGTGGAACCCTTTTTGACCCGTGATCAGGTGTTGTTATTGCGTTCTGACAATATCCCTGATGGCGCTTTGCCCGGCTTTGAGGATATGGGCATAACCGATCTGGAAACCGCCGAAGCCATTTTGCCGGCATATCTTGAGCGCTATCGCCATCATGGCCAGTTTAACGACCGGGCCACCGCCTGATCGTTTATTGCGCCAGCCGATAGCCACCTGATTCGGTCAGCAACAGGCGGGCCTGGCCCGGGTCTGTCTCGATTTTCTGGCGCAGGCGATAGACATGGGTTTCCAGCGTATGGGTGGTCACCTTGGCGTTATAACCCCACACCTCGTGCAGCAATTCATCTCGCGAAACGGTTTTGGGGCTGGCCCGATAGAGATATTTTAAAATATTGGTTTCTTTCTCGGTCAGGCGAATTTTTTTGTCATCTTTGGTGACCAGCATTTTGTGCGCCGGGCGAAATTCATAAGTCCCCAATTCGAACACCGCATCTTCGCTTTGTTCATGTGAGCGCAAATGGGCGCGGATACGGGCCAACAAAACCGCAAATTTAAAGGGTTTACAGACATAGTCATTGGCCCCTGATTCCAGGCCCAAAATCTGATCCGCGTCGGTTTTGGCACCGGTCAGCATGATAATCGGGGCGGTCACCCCGGCCTTGCGCATCATCCGACAGGCCTCGCGCCCATCCATGTCGGGCATATCCACGTCCAGCAAAATCGCATCAGCGCGAATAGTCTTGGCGGTTTTAATGCCTTCGCTGGCATTGACACACAGTACGGTTTTAAACTCTTCATAAAGCTCAAACTGCTCGCCGAGCGTTTCGCGCAAATCATCGTCATCATCGACAATGAGGATCGTTTTTTTAGCGGCCATAGCGTATAGTCCAGACTTGTTGGCGTCAGGGCCATAAAGATGGTCCCTTCGCACGCATTGCGCAAGAGTGCGCGACGCCACGACCTAAGGTCTAAATTCCAGGAATCAAGGAAAAATGCCTGTGATCACAATAAGTTCAGATGGTGTGATCAATTGGAAAGGGCATCAGGCACGCTGTGCGTTGGGACCCGCCGGCCTGTGCGCGGCCTCTGACAAGCGCGAAGGCGATGGGGCCACCCCGCGGGGCATCTATACCCTGCGCCGGATCCTCTATCGCGCCGACCGGCTGGCGCGCCCCAAAACCGTCCTGCCGTTGCGGGCAATCCTTGCCGATGATGGCTGGTGCGATGATCCGGCCGATCCGGCCTATAATCGCCCGGTGGCCCTGCCCTATCCCGCTTCGCACGAAGTGCTGTGGCGCGAGGATCACGTCTATGACCTGATCGGTATTTTATCACACAATGATGCCCCGCCGGTGGCGGGCCTTGGCAGCGCCATTTTTATGCATCTGGCCCGGCCGGATTATTCACCGACCCATGGGTGCGTAGCCTTGAACGAGCCGGATTTACGCGCGCTTTTTGCTTACGTCGGGCCCAAAACCCTCATACAGATCGGCTAGCCGCGCGGGCCAAACAGCGCCGTGCCAACCCGAACATGGGTGGCCCCAAAGGCAATGGCGGTTTCAAAGTCATGGCTCATACCCATGGACAGGTTTGTAATGCCATTGCGCTGGGCGATTTTGCGCAATAATGCAAAATGCATGGCCGGTTCCTCACCCACCGGCGGAATGCACATCAGGCCCTTTGGCTCGATATCATAGGTTTGGCGCAAATCGGCGACAAAGCCATCCACCTCCTGAGGGGACAGACCCGCCTTTTGCGGTTCTTCACCGGTATTGACCTGCACAAAACAGTCTATCTGCCGCCCGGCCTTGTCCATAGCCTTGGCCAAAGCAGCGGCCAGTTTTGGCCGGTCCAGAGTTTCGATCACATCAAATAACTTGACCGCATCCAGTGCCTTATTGGTTTGCAACGGGCCGATAAGATGCAATTTCAGGTCTGGCATCTGATTTTTGCGATCTTGCCAATGGGCCTGGGCCTCCTGCACCCGGTTTTCACCGAACACCAATTGCCCGGTGGCGACCATGGCGGCAATACGATCATCACTTTGCTGTTTGGAGACGGCAATCAGCGTGATAGCTTCTGGTGCGCGCCCGGCGCCCCGGGCGGCGGCGACGATGCGCTCCAGGATTTCCTGGCGGGCGGTGACGATTTTGGATGAGGTTTGGGTCATGACCACCCCCCCCTATACCGGCGCGGCCGCGCTCGCAAGAGAGGCGGCGAAAATCGCCAAGGCCGCCACACAGAGCACGCCGGGTTTGCCACCATTGATCGTGCTGACCGATCCAAAACGCCTGCCCGACCCCATCGCGCTGGCCAGTCATTTACCGGCACCATGCGCCCTGATTTATCGCCATTTTGGTGACCCAAACGCCCGCCGGATCAGTACCAAAGCCAGCGCCATTGCCAGGGACCGTGGCCTTACGTTTCTGGTCTCCTGTGACAGCGGCGTGCCCCCGGGGCCGGATACCGGCGTGCATTTTCCGCAAACCATGCACGGTGCCATTGCCGATTGGCGTGCCGCCATGCCGGGCCG